>NZ_JARESO010000036.1:0-81206 GCF_046030175.1 Paraburkholderia sp. RL17-373-BIF-A | reverse complement strand
TCGCGTTGCATGATCTGTTGTCGGTAGCTGGTGGGACTGCCGTGGTGCATGCGCCCATATGCCGTGACGGCGCCGCGCTGCTCGATCGCGCGGCGTTTCGCGCGCGCGTCGCCGGGCTGATCGCACTCGTGCAAACGCAAGCCGCGCAACGCTACGCTTTGTGCATCGACGATCCGTTCGATTTTGCCTGCGCGCTCTTTGCGCTGTTCGCGTGCGGCAAGGAGCCGGTGATTCCGGCCAACTCGACGCCGGGCTATCTCGCCGATCTCGCCGACGCGTATGAAGTCGTGCTGACCGACGCGGATTTGTCGCCGTTTGCACCCGCTGTAGAAGGCAAGGCCGAAGCTGCTTCAGCGCATACGTCCCGCGCGACTTACGCAATCGACCCACAAGCCCCGCTCACGCTCTACACCTCAGGCAGCAGCGGCCGCCCCAAGCCGATCCGCAAGACGCTCGCGCAATTCAACGCCGAAGTGCACACGCTTGAAAAGCAGTGGGGCGCGCTAGTCGGCGACGCGACGATGCTCGCGAGCGTGCCGCATCACCACATCTACGGTTTGCTGTTTCGCGTGCTCTGGCCGCTCGCAGCCGGCCGTGCCTTCGACCGCGCGGTCAGCATCGAGCCGTTGCATCTGCAAGCGCAGATCGACCGATGCGGCGCAGCGGTGATCGTCTCGACGCCCGCACAACTGTCGCGCTGGCCCGCGTTGCCCGGCTTCGCCGACCTGACGCCGGTGCCGCGCGCGTTCTTTTCATCGGGCGGTCCGCTCGCGCTCGAAGCCGCGCAGGAATACGCCGCAGCCTACGGCGCGGCGCCGCTCGAGATTTACGGCAGCACGGAAACCGGCGGCATCGCGTGGCGGCGCCAGGATCAGACCGATGCCTGGCAACCGGTGTCGGGCATCGAAGTGCGCCGCGACGAAGACGGCGCGCTGAACGTCCGCTCGCCGCATCTCGATCACGCCGGCTGGCATCGCACCGACGACAAGATCGCCTTCGACGCCGAGGGCCGCTTCCGCCTGCAAGGCCGGCTTGACCGCGTGCTCAAGCTCGACGGCAAGCGCGTCTCGCTGCCGGAACTGGAAGCGCGCCTCGCGCTGCATCCGTATGTGGCGCAAGCGGCGCTCGTGCCGCTGGAAGGCGCCTCGCGCGAGCGCGTCGGCGCCGTCGTGGCGCTGACCGAAGCGGGCGGCGCGGCCTTGCGCGACGAAGGCCGCGTGGCGCTCGCGAAAGTCCTGCGCCGGCATCTCGCCGAATATTTCGACGTCGTGGTGCTGCCGCGCCACTGGCGTTTTCGCGTCACGCTGCCGTTCGACGCGCGCGGCAAATTGCCGGTAGCCGCCGTGGCGGCCGCGTTCGAACCGCGCGTCGAAGGCATGGAAGTGCTGGCCGAAGCGCGCAGCGGCGACACGCTGCACTACGAGTTGCGCGTGCCGCCCTCGCTCGTGCATTTCGCCGGCCACTTTCCCGGCCTGCCGATTCTGCCTGGCGTCGTCCAGGTCGACTGGGCGATGCGTCTGGCGGCCGAGCATGTGCCTGCCGTGCGCGCGGTGGCGTCGATCGATCGACTGAAATTCATGGCGCCGGTGTCGCCGGGTGCGGTGCTCAAGCTCACGCTCGCGCACGACGCGGCGCGCCGGCGCGTGCAGTTCGCGTACCGCGTGAGCGGCCGCGACTGCGCGTCCGGCGTGATCGTCTACGGGGAGGGCGCGTGATGACCTTCTCTCCATGCATCGTCATTCCGATCTACAACCATAAGGACGCGATCGGCGCGACCGTCGCGCATCTGGCGGTTCACGGCCTGCCGTTGTTTGTCGTCGATGATGGCAGCGACGAGGCCACCCAGCAGGTGCTCGCCGCGCTCGCGCAGCAGTACGCGGGACAGCTCACGCTGCTGCGCCTGCCGGTCAACGGCGGCAAGGGCGCGGCGGTGATGGCGGGGCTGCGCGCCGCGCGCAAGGCGGGCTACACGCACGCGTTGCAGATCGACGCCGACGGCCAGCACGACGCCACCGACGTGCCGCGTTTCATCGAAGCGGCGCGCGCCGAACCGGGCGCGGTGATTCTCGGCCGCCCGGTCTACGACGAGAGCGTGCCGAAAGCGCGTCTCTACGGCCGTTATCTGACGCACGTGTGGGTGTGGATCGAAACGCTTTCGCTGACGATCCGCGACTCGATGTGCGGCTTTCGCCTGTATCCTCTGGCGCTCGCCTGCAATCTGATCGACAGCGTGCAACTGCCCACGCGCATGGACTTCGACATCGAGATTCTCGTGCGCCTGTATTGGCGGCGCGCCGCGTTCCGCTCGATTCCGACGCGCGTCACCTATGCAAGCGACGGCGTCTCGCATTTCGACGTGCTGTGGGACAACGTTCGCATCAGCCGCAGTCATACGCGGCTCGCGTTCGGCATGCTGTGGCGTCTGCCGATGCTGCTCGCGCACAAGGTGATGCCGCGTCGCTCCGCACTCGCGGACGGGCAGGGCAACGAGAACCAACAGGACTGGTGGCGTATCGCCGAACGCGGCAGCCATCTCGGCATGTCGCTGCTCGCGCTCAGTTGCAAGCTGTTCGGCCGGCGCTTCACCGCGCTGTGGCTGCATCCGATCGTCGCGTATTTTCTGCTGACGGGGCGCGCCGCGCGCGAGGCCTCCAGCAACTACTTCAAGCATCTAGGCGAGGCCGCGCCGCATGGCGATACGCCACGTCCGGGCTGGCTGTCCGCGTACCGCCATATGCTGGCGTTCGCGCAATCGGGCTTCGACAAGCTCGCGGCATGGTCGGGCCGCGTGAACAACGCCGACGTCAAATTCGAAGATCCTTCGGCATTCGAAGCGTTGGTGGCGAGCGGCAAGGGCGCGCTCGTGATCGGCGCGCATCTCGGCAATCTGGAAATGACCCGCGCGCTCGCCGCGCAGGGCGCTTATGCCAAGGTCACGGCGGTCGTCTATACGGAGCACGCGCGCCGCTTCAATAGCGTGCTGGCCTCGGCCAATAGCGGGTTCGCGAAGCATCTGCTCGAAGTCAGCGATTTCGGACCCGAGACCGCGATGATGATGCAGGAGCGCGTCGATGCCGGCGAGCTGCTGGTGATCGTCGGCGACCGCGTGCCCGCCCACGAAGCGGGGCGCACGACCGAAGCGCAATTTCTCGGCTCGACCGCGCCGTTCGCGCAAGGTCCGTATGTGCTCGCGCATGCGCTGGGTTGTCCGGTCTACCTGTTCTTCTGTCTGAAAGAGCGCGACGGCTACCGTCTCTATTTCGAACCGTTCGCCGAGCGCATCGACCTGCCGCGCCGCGAACGCGCGCAGCATCTCGCCGCGTGGGCGCAGCGCTATGCCGTGCGTCTCGAACACTATTGCCGCAAGGCACCTTACCAATGGTTCAACTTCTTCGATTTCTGGGCCAGCCCCAAGCGAGGCGCGAATGGCCGAACATGATCTGATCGATGTGCCGAATACAGGCGCGAACGTGAACAACGCGGCAGTCGTAATAGGCGGGCGCAAGCTGACGATTGAAGAGGTCGTCGCGATTGCGCAGCACCGCGCGCCGGTCACCTTGAGCGACGATCCGGCGTGGCGCGCGCGTATTCAGCGCGGCGCGGATTTTCTGCGCCGCCATCTGGCCGCGGGCGCGACCGTGTACGGCGTCAACACCGGTTACGGCGACGCCTGCGTAGTCGACGTGCCGATGGAACTGGTCGAAGCCTTGCCGCTGCAACTCACGCGTTATCACGGCTGCGGCATGGGCCAATATCTCGACGACGCGCAAACGCTCGCGGTGATCGCCGCGCGGCTCAACTCGCTCGCTTATGGTTTTTCCGGCGTGCGTCCGGTGTTGCTCGAACGTCTGGCCGATCTGGTCAATCATCGTGTGCTGCCGCGCATTCCGTCGGAAGGTTCGGTGGGCGCGAGCGGCGATCTCACGCCGCTCTCGTATGTGGCCGCCGCGCTTGCAGGTGAACGTGACGTGATGTTCGAAGGACATCTGCGTGACGTGCGCGAAGTGTGGACCGAACTCGGTCACACGCCGCTCACGCTCGCGCCGAAAGAAGGGCTCGCGCTGATGAACGGTACCGCCGTGATGACGGGCCTCGCCTGTCTCGCGTTTGCGCGCGCCGATCATCTGACGCGGCTCACGGCGCGCCTGACGGCGTTGTGCACCGTCGCGCTCGACGGCCGCGCCGCGCACTTCGACGCGATGCTCTTCGAAGTGAAGCCGCACGCCGGCCAGGCCGAAGCGGCGGCATGGATTCGCGACGACCTGTCCGGCCGCGACGACACGCCGGGCCACCGTCTGCAGGACCGTTATTCGATTCGCTGCGCGCCGCATGTGATCGGCGTGGCGCGCGATGCGCTCTCGTGGGTGCGCCGCGATGTCGAGAACGAACTGAACAGCGCGAACGACAACCCGCTGATCGATCCGGACAACGAACGCGTGCTGCACGGCGGCAACTTCTACGGCGGCCATATCGCCTTTGCGATGGACTCGCTGAAGGTCGCGGTCGCCAATCTCGCCGATCTGATGGACCGGCAACTCGCGCTGCTGGTCGACGTGAATTTCAACAATGGCTTGCCGCGCAATCTGTCGGGCGCGGCGCCCGCGCGTGCCGCGATCAATCACGGTTTCAAGGCGGTGCAGATTTCGTCGTCCGCATGGACCGCTGAAGCCTTGAAGAACACGATGCCCGCGAGCGTCTTTTCGCGCTCCACCGAGGCGCACAATCAGGACAAGGTCAGCATGGGCACGATCGCCGCGCGCGACTGCTTGCGCGTGCTGGAACTGACCGAGCAGGTCGCCGCCGCGCATACGCTCGCGACGGTGCAAGCCGCGCGTCTGCGCTTGAAGATCGACAGCGCGACGCCGGTGCCGGCGCCGCTGCAAGCGTTCATCGACAGCGTCGGCGCGCAGTCGCCGTTCGTCGACGAAGACCGCGCGCTCGAACACGAGTTGCGCGCGCTGACCGCGCGCATTGCCGCGTGCGATCTGGCGAGCGACTCTCGCGGAGGATCGAGCGCATGACCGGTTCCCGCAAAGTGCTGAGCGCGAGCGCGACGGTGGAAGTGCCGTTCCACGATGTCGACGCGATGAACGTGTGCTGGCACGGCCACTATCTGAAGTACTTCGAGATCGGCCGCGCGGCGCTGTTGCGCGCTTTCGACTACGACTATCGCGAGATGCAGGCTTCGGGTTATCTGTGGCCGATCGTGGAAGCGCATCTCAAGTACGTGAAGCCGGCCACCTACGGTCAGCAGATCGAAGTGCGCACGCAACTGCTCGAACACGAAAACCGCCTGAAAATAGGCTATGAAATCGTCGATTGCGCGACTGGCACGCGGCTGACCAAGGGTTATACGATCCAGGTCGCGGTCGATGCCGCCACTCAGGAGTTGCAGTTCGTCTCGCCGCCGGTCGTGTTCGACAAGCTGGAGCGCGTATGGGGACGATGAATCTGCGCGCTGCGATCGCCGGCATATTGAGTGCGCTGAGCGTGCTTGTCGCGACAGCCGTATGGATGGAGCCCGCGTCGGCTGCATCGGCCGCATCGACGAAAGAAGCCGCGCCTGGCAACCCCGCGCTCGTCTCGCAGATCGCCGCGCACCTCGCGCAGGCCAAGGGCGTGCGCGCGCAATTCACGCAGACGCAAACGCTCGCCGCGATGAAGCAGCCGCTCGTCAGCACCGGCTCGCTGCTGTTCTTCCGCGAGCGCGGCGTGATCTGGCAGATCGACACGCCGTACAAAGCCACCTACGTGATCACCGATGCCGGAGTGACCGAAGTCAACGCCAACGGCCAGCGCGTCACGGCTCACAGCGCGCAGGGCACGCGCGGTGTCGCGCAAGTCTCGAAGATGATGCGCGCGATGCTCGGCGGCGATCTGTCGGCACTCTACTCGCAATTCGACGTGCGGGCCGAAGGCAGCGCCGCGCAGTGGCGCATGCAACTCACGCCGAACCAGCCGCAGATCGCGCAGTCGATCAAAGGTCTGGAGATGAACGGTGGCGACTATCTGCAGCGTTTGCGCATCACGCTCGCGAACGGCGACGTCACCCAACTCGACTTCACGAAGAGCGCGGCCGTGACCGAACTCACCGCGGCTGAACGCGGTCTGCTCGGGGCGCCGTAATGGAAATGCTGCAACAGCGATCCGCGAAACAGGCGTGGGGCATGCGCGCCGCGTGGCTGCTGCTCGCGCTCGTTGCGGCGCTGTATTGCGGCTGGCGGTTCGCGGGATCGTCGCCGCTGCAAACCAATCTGCTCGCGCTATTGCCGGCGACCGAGGCCGATCCGGTCGCCGAAAAGGCAGTCGATACGCTGGCGAGCGCGCTGGGCGACCGCACCGTTTTCCTCGTCACCGGCAACGACGACGCGCACGCGAAAGCCGCGGCGAAACAACTCGGCGCGTCGTTGCAGAAGAGTGGCGCGTTCGGTTCGGTGACGGCGGAATTGCCGCCGTTCGATCTGTCGCAGATCGCTGCGCTGTATATGCCGTATCGCTTCGGCTTGCTGGCGCCGGCGGACCGCGCATCGCTCTCAAACGGCGCGGCGAATACCACATTGCACGACTCGCTCGCCCAGCGCATCTACAGCCCGCTGCGCGGCGGCCTCACCACGCCGCTCGCCGACGATCCGTTCGGCTGGCTCGAACACTGGCTCGGCGGCCTGCCGCTCGCTACCTCGAATCTCGAACTCGAAGACAACATGCTGGTTGCGCATCGCGGCGCCGCCACCAGCGTGCTGATCGTCGCGACATTGCCAGGCTCCGCCTACGAAACGAAGACGCAGCGCGCGGTACTCGCAGCGCTCGCACAAGGCGAAAGCGCATTGAAGCAAGCGTTCCCCGATGTCTCGGTGGCGCGAACCGGCGCCGTGTTTTACGCGGAATCGGCGCGCAGCGCATCGGAACATGAAGTGCATCTGATCGGCTTCGCGTCGCTGTGCGGCATCGCGCTTCTGATGATGTGGGTGTTCCGCTCACCGCGTCTGTTGCTGCTCGGTTTCGTATCGACCGCGCTCGGCATTGTCTGCGCGCTTGCGGTGACGATGCTGGTATTCGGCAAGCTGCATCTGTTGACGCTCGTGTTCGGCGCCAGCCTGATCGGCGAGGCCGTCGACTATTCGATTCAATACTTCGTGGTGTATCTCGGCGCGCAGCGCGGCTGGGACGCGGGTCGCGGCGCGCGCGCCGTGCGTCCCGCGTTGAGCGTGGCGCTCGCGACGAGCCTGCTCGGCTACGCGATTCTCACGTGGGTGCCGTTTCCCGCGCTCAAGCAGATCGCCTGCTTCGCGATTGCCGGCATCACGACGGCGTTCGCCTCCGTGCTGTGGCTGCTGCCCGCGCTGCTCACGCGCGCGCCCAAACGCAGCCCGAAACGCGTGTTTGCAGGCGCGGCGCGCTTGCTGACAGTGTGGCATCGCACGATCGGCGGCAAGCGCGCGTGGTTGGTGACTGCGCTGTTGCTGCTGCTGGCGATTCCCGGCTGGCTGCGTCTGACCAGCGACGACGACATCCACCTGCTGATCCAGCGCGATCCCGCGCTCGTCGCGCAGGAAGACAAGGTGCGCGAGGCCGTCGGCGTGGATAACAGCGCGCAGTTTTTCGTCGTGCGCGGCGAGACGCCGGAACTCGTGCTGCAACGCGCGGAAGCATTGGGCACGAAACTGGACGCGTTGAACGGCACTGCGAACAAGGTCGGCAGCTATCAGTCGGTCGCGCAGTTCGTGCCGTCCGCGAAACAGCAGAATGAAGACCGCGCGTTGCTCGCACAACACGTGTTCAACGACCGCGCCGCGTTGCGCGCCACGCTCCTGCAGGCCGGCTTCAAGGACGAAGTCGCCGACGCCTGGATCGCCTCATACGCCAAACCACAAGCGCCGCTCACGATCGATAGGTGGCTCGCGGCGCCGTGGTCGCAACCGTACAAACATCTCTGGCTCGGCGAAGTCGATGCATCGACGAAAGCCTATGCCGCGGTCGTCATTCCGCAGGGCGTGACGCCGCAGAATGAACCCGCGCTGATCGCGACCGCGCAGGGGTTGCCCGGCGTCGTGTTCGTCGACAAGGCCGCCAGCGTGTCGAAGCTGTTCGGCGCGTATCGCGTGGATAGCGGCTGGTGGCTCGGCGGCGCGCTGGCCCTCGTGCTCGTTTTGCTGATGCTGCGCTACCGTGTGCGCGGCGGCATCGCCGTGACCTTGCCGGTGCTGCTCGCCGTTGGCGTCACGCTTGCCGTATTCGGCTACGCGCAGGTGCCGCTCAATCTGTTCAATTGGCTGGCGCTGATGCTCGTGCTCGGCGTGGGCGCAAACTATGCCGTGTTCCTGCGCGAAGGCTGCCTGCGCGCGGACGCGGATCTCGGCGCGGTGTGGACGGGCGTGCTGCTATCGGCGGCCACCACGTTGTTGTCGTTCGGCATGCTCGGCATGAGTGCGATGCCCGCGCTGAAGAGTTTCGGCGCGACGCTCGCGCTCGGCATCGCGGTATCGGTATTGCTCGCGCCGATCGGCATGCCATCGGAATCAAGGAGGGCCGCATGAAAGCCCCATCAGTTTATTTGCACGCGCTCGGCATGATCAACGCGCTCGGCGGCGACCTCGACAGCATTGTCCCGGCGCTTGCCGCCGGCCGTTCGCCCGGCATGGCGAACGCGCATACGGGGATCGGCGAGGCGTTCGTCGGCAGCGTGCTCGCGCCGCTCGACCTAGCGCCGCCCGCTGAACTCGCCCGTTACGACTGCCGCAACAACCGCTTGCTGCTCGCCGCGCTGGCGCAGATTGCCGCCGCTGTCGAAGCGGCGCGCGAGCGCTACGGCGCGCATCGCATCGGCGTGGTGCTCGGCACCAGCACGTCGGGCATCGAGGCCGCCGAAGCCGCGTTCGTCTATCAGGCGCAAGCGGGGGATCTGCCCGCGAACTTCAACTACCGGCAAATGGAAATCGGCACGGCGGCGCCGTTCGCCGCCGCCGTGCTCGGCGTGCATGGTCCGGCGTTCACGATCTCGACCGCGTGCACATCGAGCGCGAAAGCCTTCGCGTCGGCGCGCCGGCTGCTGCAGTTGCAACTGTGCGACGCCGTCGTGGTGGGTGGCGTCGATTCGCTGTGCGAGCTGACGGTGCAGGGTTTCGCCTCGCTTGAATCGACCAGCAACGTGCGCAGCAATCCGATGAGCCGCAATCGTTGCGGGATCAATGTCGGCGAAGGCGCGGCAGTGTTCCTCATGAGCCGCGACGAAGCGGCGGTGCGGCTCGCGGGCGTCGGCGAATCGAGCGACGCGCATCACATTTCGTCGCCGGACCCGCGCGGCGTGGGCGGCGAACTTGCGCTGCGCGCGGCGCTCGCCGATGCGGGCATCGAGCCGTCGGCGATCGGCTATGTGAATCTGCACGCTACCGCCACGCGCAAGAACGACGAGATGGAAGCGGGTTTGATGTCGCGAGTGTTTGCACAAGGCGTAGCGACGAGCGGTACCAAGCCGTTGACCGGCCACCAGCTCGGCGCGGCGGGCGCGACTGAACTCGGCTTCACGTGGCTCGCGCTCGCGCATGACAACGTGCCGCTGCCGCGTCATCTGTGGGACGGCGAGGCCGATCCCGCGTTGCCTGCACTGGACCTGGTCGTTAGCGAACGCTTCATGCCGCAAGGCGGCGTGCAATACGCGATGAGCAATTCGTTTGCTTTCGGCGGCAGCAATGTCAGCCTCGTCCTTGCCCGATGAGTTGCCCGATGAGTTGCCCGATGAACCAAGCGATGAACCCGACGCCCACCGTTGACGAACTGGTCCAGCAGCCGATCGAAGCGATCATCCCGCATCGCGGCACCATGTTGCTGATCGACGCCGTGGACACGTTCAGCGAAGAAACGCTCAGCGCGCGCGCCACGGTGCGCGCGGACGCATGGTATGCCGACGCCGACGGCGCCATGCCCGCGTGGATCGGCATCGAACTGATGGCGCAGGCGATCGCCGCGCACGTCGCGTTGCTGGCCATGCGCGGCGGCGGCCGCGCGCGGCCCGGCGTGCTGCTCGGCTCGCGCAGCTACAAGGCATTGCAGCCGTCGTTCGCGGGCGGCGCGCAGTTGTCGATCCACGTCGCGGAACTGCTGCGCAGCGAAGAGGGCCACGGCGCCTACGAATGCACGATCCGGCACGGCGACGCGAGTTGCGCCGAAGCCGTCATCAAGGTTTTTCAACCGCGCGATTTTCAGTCATTCATAGAAGGGAGTTTCAGTTCATGAGCCGGCGTGTTCTCGTTACCGGCGCAAGCCGCGGCATCGGCCGCGCGATTGCGTACAAGTTGGCTGCCGACGGCTTCGCGGTGTCCGTGCACTGCCGCACGGGACGCAGTGAAGCGGACGCGGTTGCGACGGGCATCGCCGCGCAGGGCGGCACGGCGCGCGTGCTGCAGTTCGACGTGCGCGAGCGCGCCGTGTGCCGCGAAGTACTCGAAGCGGACGTCGCGGCGCACGGCCCGTACTACGGCATCGTATGCAGCGCGGGCGTGACGCGCGACGCCGCGTTCCCCGCGCTCACCGAGGAAGATTGGGACATCGTGATCGAAACCGGTCTCGACTCGTTCTATAACGTCGTCCATCCCTTGACCATGCCGATGGTGCGCGCCCGCAAGGGCGGCCGCATCGTCACCATCGCTTCGGTGTCCGGCGTGATGGGCAACCGCGGCCAGGTCAACTACAGCGCGGCGAAGGCCGGCCTGATTGGCGCGAGCAAGGCGCTCGCCGTCGAACTGGCGTCGCGCAACATCACCGTCAATTGCGTGGCGCCGGGTCTGATCGAGACCGGCATGCTCGACGAAATGCCGCTCGAGCAGGCGCTGAAAACGGTGCCGATGAACCGCGTCGGCCAGCCTGCCGAGGTGGCGTCCGTGGTCAGCTTCCTGATGTCGGATGCGGCCTCGTATGTCACGCGTCAGGTGATCGGCGTCAACGGCGGGATGATCTGATGAAGCGCGTCGTCATTACCGGCATGGGCGGCGTTACGGCGTTGGGCGATAGCTGGGACGTGATCGAAACGCGTTTGAAGAGCGGCGTGAACGCCGTGCGCCGCATGCCCGAGTGGGATTACTTCGAATCGCTGCATACGCGGCTCGCGTGTCCGTTGCCGGGTTTCACGGCGCCCGCGCATTATCCGCGCAAGAAGACCCGCTCGATGGGGCCGGTGTCGATGTATTCGGTGCGCGCCAGCGAATTGGCGCTCGCCGACGCGGGCCTCGCCGACGATGCCACCATCAAGGACGGCCGTATGGGCGTCGCGTATGGTTCGTCGTCCGGTTCGGTGCAGCCGATCCGCGCGTTCGGCACGATGCTAGAAACCGGCTCGATGAGCGACGTCACGTCGAACAGCTACGTGCAGATGATGCCGCACACCACCGCGGTCAACGTCAGCCTGTTCTGGGATCTGAAAGGGCGGATCATTCCGACCTCGTGTGCGTGCGCGTCGGGCAGCCAGGCGATCGGCTATGCGTACGAAGCGATCCAGAGCGGCAAGCAGACGCTGATGCTGGCCGGCGGCGCGGAGGAACTGTCAGGGCCGGCTGTCGCCGTGTTCGACACGCTTTACGCCACCAGCACGCGCAACGACGAACCGCATCTGACGCCGCGTCCGTTCGACGCCGCGCGTGACGGCCTCGTGGTCGGCGAAGGCGCGGCCACGCTGGTGCTCGAGGAATACGAGCATGCAATGGCGCGCGGTGCGCGGATTCACGCGGAGATCGTCGGCTTCGGCTGCAACTCGGACGGCGCGCATATGACCCAGCCGACCGCCGAAACCATGGCGCTAGCGATGCAACTCGCGCTCAACGACGCCCAACTGCCGCCTGAAGCGATCGAGTATGTGAACGCGCACGGCACCTCGACGGATCGCGGCGACATTGCCGAAAGCCATGCGACAGCACAGACCTTCGGCGCGCGCATGCCGATCAGCTCGCTCAAGAGCTATGTCGGCCACACGCTCGGCGCGTGCGGCGCGCTCGAAGCGTGGTGGACCATCGAGATGATGAAGCGCAACTCGTATGCGCCGACCTTGAACCTGGAGAACGTCGATCCGGCCTGCGCGTCGCTCGATTACATCGTCGGCACGGGGCGTGAGATCGACGCCGAATACGTGATGAGCAACAACTTCGCGTTCGGCGGCATCAACACGTCGCTGATTTTCAGGCGTGTCCGATGAGCGTGGCTTTGCAACGCGTGGTCGTGACCGGCATGGGCATCGTGTCGTGTCTCGGCAATACGCTCGATGAGGTCTCCGCTGCCTTGCGCGAGGGCCGCTCGCGGATCGAGCGGATCGACGCGTGGCGCGAGCGTGGCTTCGCCTCGCAGGTCGCAGGCGTCGCCTCGGTCGCGCACGAGCCGCCGTTCGAGCGCAAGCTCGAACGCTTCATGGGCGACACCGCGCGCTTCGCGTGTCATGCCGCGCGCAAGGCGATCGACGATGCGGGACTCGACGCGGCGCAGTTGCGCTCGCCGCGCGTGGGCACGGTGATCGGTTCGGGCGTCGGCAACATGTCCACTTACGACGCGGCCATGGCGATCGCGCATGCCCGTGGCGTCGACAAAGTGCCGCCGTACACGGTGCCGCATGCGATGAGCAGCACCGCGTCGGCCAATGTCGCGCAGGTGTTCGGGCTCGAAGGCGTCAGCTATTCACCGTCGTCGGCGTGCACGACTTCGGCGCTCGCGATCGGGCAGGCGATGCAATTGATCCAGACCGGCCGACAGCAGATCGTGCTGGCCGGCGGCAGCGAGTCGCTGCACGACAACATGACCCTGATGTTCGACGCGATGGGCGCGTTGTCGCGCCGCTTCAACGACACACCGCAGATGGCATCGCGTCCCTACGACACGGAGCGCGACGGTTTCGTGATCGCGTCGGGCGGTGGAGTGCTGGTGCTCGAATCGCTCGATCACGCGCTTGCACGCGGCGCGCGGATCAACGCGGAGCTGACCGGTTTCGGCGACTGCACGGATAGCGGCGGCATGGTCACGCCGCGCGCAGCGGGGATCGCGCGGGCCATGCGCGGCGCGCTGAACGAAGCGGGCAAACGGCCTGACTACGTCAACACGCACGCACCGTCGACACCGCTCGGCGACCTGGAAGAACTGCATGCGTTGAACGAGGTGTTCGGCGCGGCGTTCGACCATCGCGTGCCGGCGTTTTCGTCGACCAAGGGTATGACGGGGCATCCGCTCGGCGCGTGCGGCGCGCACGAGGCGATCTACACGATGCTGATGATGCGCGACGGCTTCATCGCGGGCACGGCGGATATCGACACGCCGGAGCCGGCTCTCGACGGCATGCCGCTCGTGCGCACCACGCGCGAGGCGCGCATAGGCACGGCGATGTCGGTGTCGTACGGGTTCGGCGGCAGTTGCGCGAGCCTGATGTTCGAAGCATGGCAGGGCGGCTGAAAACGGCCGCGACTTTATAAAAAAACGAGGGCGATAAGAATGAAAAGAGCAGGTGCATTGGGCGCGCTGGCAGTCATGGCGTTGACGCTGGCGGGTTGCGCCACGCAGGTGAAGTCGCTGCCGCTCGCGGCGGCGGGCGGCCAATCGCGCGGCAACGTGCCGGTGTATTTCGGTCAGCAGGACCACCCGGCGGTCAAGAGCCGGTTGGGCGACGTGTCGTACTCCGTGCGGATCGCGCGCAAGGTCGCCGGTCCCGACGACGCTTGCCACGAAGCGCTCGCCGACGCCGTGCAGAAGCTGCGCGCCGCGGCCAGCGAACGCCACGCCAATGCCGTGATCGATGTGTCGACGCGTTTTCATAGCACCGAGAGCAACTCGTCGACCGAATTCACTTGCGGCGTCAGTCCGAGCGCCGCCGCGATCGCCGTAAGCGGCCAGCTCGTCGTGCTGGAATCGAACTGAGCCGAATCGGGCCGATTGAAATAGAACTCACAGAGCAACAACAACCACCAAGGAGTCTCAATGAAACGCCATCTGCTGTTTGCCGCATTGTTTGCATCGTTTGCCACGCTGAGCGCCACGCCGGCTTTTGCCCGCGATACGGTCAACAACTATCCGGTCGATCAGGCCTTGCAAAGCGAACCCGGCAAAGTGAGCGAAGACATCGCACTGTACTTCGCGGGCCAACGCCATCCGTCTGTCGTGAAGACGATAGGCGAATTCGCGACCAACAAGAAGACCAACGCGTTCGGCAAGAGCGATTTGCAAGCCTGCCAACACGTGTTCCTCTCGGCGGTGATCGAGTTGCAGGAACGCGCGCGCAAGGAAGGCGGCAACGCGGTGATCAATATCAAGAGCAACTACAAGAACGAATTGCGTGAGAGCGCGACTGAGTACACCTGTGGCGCGGGCGCGGTGATCGCCGGTGTCGCGTTGACGGGCGAAGTGGTGACGTTGCGAAAGTAACACCTGGTCGGCGCAAGTCCGTACGGGGGTACGTATGCGCGCGAGGAAAGCTGGAAGGCGGCATGCGCGCCGCCGCCTCGCGCTGTTTTACCGCACCTGGCCCGCGCCTTGCTGCGCATTAACCGGCTTTGACCGCCGCCACATTGACCAGCGTTTCACGACGCTTGCCGGGTTGCGGATGGGTCAGGCCGAGCCGTTCGAGAAGGCCGAAGTCTTTCGCGCGGCTCCACCAGAGGTAGGGCAGTGAGATGTTGCGCTCGCTGAAGCTGAAGCCGCCGCGGCGGATCATGTCGAGGTAGCAGTCGGCGCTTTTTTGCACGTGCATCGGATGACGGAACAGCAGCCGGATCACCCACGATTTGATGTACGCGTCGGTGGATTCGGCGAACAGCAGCACGCCGCCCGGTTTGAGCACGCGGCGGAACTCGGCGAGCGCGCGGTCCTGTTCGACGAGGTGATGGAAGGTTTGATGGCAGAACACGATATCGGCGCTCGCGTCGGGCAGCGGCAGTTTCGCGCAGTCGCCGTGCAGCAACTCGATCTCTGCTAGCTTGTCGCCGCAGGCGCTCGCTGCCTGAGCGGCGAGCGTCAACGACGGCTCGTGGAAGTCGATGCCGACCAGGCGGCGCGGCTTGAACGCCTCGGCGAGCAGACGGAAGGAAATGCCCTGGCCGCAGCCGACGTCGACGATCACCGGCGCCTCGGGCAAGGGCGTGTCGATCAGGCGTTTGAGGTCGTTGATCGCGACCCGCAGCACATGATGTTCCCAGGTGTAGGTACGCAGGAACCAGATCCCGAAAGCGGTTTCCGGCACAAATGGCACACTGGATGTTTCGGATGGCGACACGCTGGGCTCCCCGGCGAAATAGCGTTCTTGCTGTGCCCCACGAAGACTCCCTTCGGGGCGTTGAAGTGCAATTGTAACGAGACGTAAGGATGCAGCGAAACGCTGCTCCGGGCAAGCCAAACGATTGAGGCAAATTTGAGTACACATTCGTCAAAGCGCACGACCGTCGATGTCGTGATCATCGGTGCCGGACCGGCAGGCGCGGTCGCGGCTGCATTGCTGCGCAAGGCCGGGCGTTCCGTGCTGGTGCTGGAGCGCCAGCACTTTCCGCGCTTTTCCATCGGCGAGAGCCTGCTGCCGCAGAGCATGGCCTATCTCGAAGAGGCCGGCATGCTGCGGGCCGTGGTCGAAGCGGGCTTCCAGTACAAGAACGGCGCGCATTTCGTGTATCGCGATCAGTCGTCGGCGTTCGACTTCCGCGACAAGCATTCGCCGGGTTGGGGCACCACCTACCAGGTCGAGCGCGCGGTATTCGACGATATTCTGATTCGCTGCGCGGCGGAGCAGGGCGCCGACGTGCGCTTCGGCCATACCGTGCGCGCGGTTCATCCCGGCGTCACGCCATTGGTCGATGTGGTCGACGAAGCGGATCACGCCTATCAGATCGAAGCGCGTTTCGTGTTCGACGCAAGCGGCTTCGGTCGCGTTTTGCCGCGTCTGCTGAATCTCGAAGCGCCGACGCGGATGCCGACGCGCGCCGCGATCTTCACGCATGTGCAGGACGGCATTCCGGCCGGCATGACCGACCGCAACAAGATTTGCGTGGCGACGCATCCCGAACACCGCGATGTGTGGTTCTGGATGATTCCGCTGGCGGGCGGACGTTCGTCGGTGGGCTGTGTCGCCGAGGCGAGTTTTCTCGACGTGCCGGAGGCGGAGCGCGATACGAAATTGCGCGCGCTGATCCAGCAGGAGCCGACGCTCAACCGCCTGATCGGCAACGCGCCGTTCCTGATGCCGGTGCGCCACATCGGTGGTTATGCGGCGAACGTGGAGCGTCTGCATGGGCCCGGTTACGCGCTGCTCGGCAATGCGGGCGAGTTTCTCGATCCGGTATTTTCGTCCGGTGTGACGATCGCGCTGCGCTCGGCGCAACTCGCGGTGCAGACCTTGAACCGGCAACTGGACGGCGCACAGGTCGACTGGTCGGCCGCTTACGACGTGCCGTTGCGCAAGGGGATCGATACGTTCCGCGCTTTCGTCGAGCGTTGGTATTCCGGTGCGTTGCAGGACATCATTTTTTATCCGGACCAGACGCCTTCGATTCGCCGCATGATCAGCGCGGTGCTGGCGGGTTATGCGTGGGATGAGTCGAATCCGTATGTCGCGGATCCGGTGCGTCGGTTGAATGCGTTGCATGAGGTTTGCATGCAGCGGTGAGCTAGCTGCGAAGGCTGGGCAAAAAAACGGCGCTTCGAAATTGAAGCGCCGTTTCTTCATTCAGCCGCGTAAATCACTCAGCTCAAGCCGCGATCCTGGCCGCGCTCGACGCATGCCGCCGCATATCGTCGCGACGATGCACGCGCTTGCCGGCGGCATACGTCTCATAGATCGCACGATCGTCGCCGAGCAGCGCGAACGCGAACAACAGTTCCTCCAGCGTTTCGGTGCGCGCGGTGCGGCGCGCGAGCAGCGGCGTCGCGCGCGGATCGAGCACGACGAAGTCCGCTTCCGACTTCGGCTTCAACGTGCCTACCTTGTCCGCCAGATCGAGCGCTTCGGCCGCGCCGGCCGTTGCCAGATAGAACATGCGCGTGGCCGTCAGATGATGGCCGCCCAGACGCGCGACCTTGTGCGCTTCGTTCATGGTTTGCAGCATCGAGAACGACGTGCCACCGCCGACGTCCGTCGCCAGTGCGATCGGCATGCCGGCTTCATCGGCCTTGTCGAAGTCGAACAGGCCGCTGCCGAGGAACAGGTTCGAGGTCGGGCAGTGCGAGGCGACCGTGCCGGTTTGCGCCATGCGTTTGCGGTCTTCCTCGTCGAGGTGAATGCAGTGGCCGTACACCGCGCGGCGGCGCAGCAGACCGTAGTGATCGTAGATGTCCAGATAGCTGCGGTGACCGGGGAACAGATCGGCGACCCATTTCACTTCATCGTGATTTTCCGCGACGTGGCTCTGGATGAAGATGTCCGGGTGCTCGCCCGCCAGCACGCCGCACGCTTCGAGTTGCGCTTCGGTCGAGGTCGGCGCGAACCGCGGCGTGAGCGCGTACATCTGGCGGCCGCGATTGTGCCAGCGGCCGATCAGCTCGGCGCTGTCGTCGTAGCCCGATTGCGCGGTGTCGCGCAGGAACTCGGGGCAGTTGCGGTCCATCAGCACCTTGCCGGCCACCATGCGCAGATTACGCGCTTCGCTCTCGGTGAAGAGCGCGTCGGCCGATTCCTTATGGACCGTGCAATACACGAGCGCCGTGGTCGTGCCGCACGCCAGCAGTTCGTCGACGAAAAAGCTCGCGGTGTCGCGTGCATAGACCGCATCGGTGAAGCGGCGCTCGGTCGGGAACGTGTACGTCTCGAGCCACGGCAACAAACCCGGCGCCGGCGACGCGATCATGTCCGTCTGCGGATAGTGAATGTGCGTATCGATGAAACCCGGCACGATCAGCTTGTCGCGCATCTCCTGCACCTGGGTGCCGGGCGCGAGTTGCGGCGCGAGCGCGGCATAGGCGCCCGCCGCCACGACATGGCCGTCTTCGACGATCAGCAGGCCGTCCTCATTGAAGACCGCCGCGTTGGGCGATTGCGCGGGATCGCCGTTGAAGGTCAGCAGTTGCGCGCGGAATGCCGATTGGGCTGCTTTGGCCGGGTTGGCAGATTGAGTCATGGAAAAACCGTCTCCGATTGTGGAAAGCTGCACAGTCCGGGCGACGGTTCGATCATGGCTCTCACATGAGCTCATGCCGCCGCCGGCTGCGATACATCGGCCCGTCAGTGCGGACCGCTTGGGTGCCAGTGCGCGTCGAGCTTCGCGATCAGTTCGCTGCGTTGCTCGGGCGTGACGAACGACGCTTCGAAGCTGTTGCGGATGATCGTGTAGACCTCGGCATCGTTGAGCTTCAACGCGTCGATGGTGGCGAAATAGTTGGCGTTCACGTAGCCGCCGAAGTAAGCCGGATCGTCGGAATTGACCGTCACGGCCACGCCGCGATCGAGCAGGTCTTTCAGCGTGTGCTTGGTCAGGTCGTCGAACACGCACAGTTTCAGGTTCGACAGCGGACACACGGTCAACGCGACGCGCGAATCAGCGAGACGCGCGACGAGCGCCGGATCTTCGATGCTGCGCACGCCGTGATCGACGCGGTCCACTTTCAGCAGATCGAGCGCTTCATAGATATACGAGGGCGGGCCTTCTTCGCCCGCATGGGCGACGAGTTTCAGGCCGAGCGCGCGCGCCTTGGCGAACACGCGCTCGAACTTCGAAGGCGGATGGCCGCGTTCCGACGAATCGAGACCCACGCCGATCAGGCGATGCTTGTATTGATCGAACAAAGGCAGCGCTTCTTCGAAAGTGGCGAGTGCGTCTTCTTCGGACAGGTGGCGCAGGAAGCACAGAATCAGCTTGCTTGTCATGCCGCGCTTTTCCGCGTCGGCGAGCGCGCGTTCAATGCCGGCCACGACCGTCGCGATCGGCACGCCGCGCTCGGTGTGCGTCTGCGGGTCGAAGAAGATTTCGCTGTGAATTACGTTGTCGGCGAGGCAGCGCTCGACGTAGGCCATCGTCATGTCGTAGAAGTCCTGCTCGTGCAGCAGCACGCTCGCGCCCGCATAGTAGATGTCGAGGAACGATTGCAGGTCGGTGAACGCATAGGCGGCGCGCAAAGCTTCGATCGAGTCGTAGGTGAGCTTCACGCCGTTGCGCTCGGCGAGCGCGAAGATCAGTTCGGGTTCGAGCGAACCTTCGATATGAATATGCAGTTCGGCCTTCGGCGCCAGGGCGGTTTTTTCGGCCAGCGGCGTGGGGGTAGCGGTCGTTGTAGTCATGGTCGGTCAGGTTTTCGTTGGAGTCGGTTCGGGCCGGATGCGTAAGCGTTGTGTCGACGTGCCGCGCTTCAAACCGTCTGCGTGGCGTGATGCATGCCCGCGTTCGCCTCGACGGCCTGAAGCACCTGCGCTGCCGCCGAGATCGCGATGATCTCCGGCGACTTGTCGACGATGCCGTCCACGCCGAGCGGGCACTTCATGCGCGCGATCAGCGACGGATCGAGACCGCGCGCGGCCAGCCGGTGTTCGAACTGCTTGCGCTTGCTGTGCGAGCCGATCATGCCGAAGAACGCGAAGTCGCCGCGCCGCAGAATGCGCTCGGCCAACTCGAGATCGAGCGCATGGTTGTGCGTCATCACGATGAAGTACGTGTTCGGCGCGGCCTGGTCGATGGCTTCGTCGGGGGCGTCGTTCGGATCGATCTTCACGTTCGGCGCATGCAGTGATTCCGCGGGCGGAAACTGCGCGTCGCGTTCGTCCACCCAGCGGACCACGCAAGGCAGCGTGGCCAGCACGCGAACCAGCGCGGCGCCCACGTGACCGGCGCCGAACAGCACGACCGAGAAGTCGCCGGGCGCGATGGTTTCGGTGAGCAGCGCGCCGCTGTCGTCGAAACCGGCGCCGTCCCACAGCAGGCAGTCAGCGGCGTCGACGCCCGGCTCGGGGTCGGACAGCATCACCGCATCCGGTGCGGGGCCGAATGATACGCTACGCACCGTCGAAAGGCCGGCGGCCACGCGTTTCGCCAGCGACGTGATCCAACCGAGGTCGCCCACGTCGAGCCGCTCGAACGCGACAATCACCGCGCCGCCGCAGCATTGCCCGAGGCTCGGGCCGAGCGCGAAGCGCTCCAGGCGGCGCATGTGCGGCGAGCGCATGCCGTCGCGCAGCACCTGGCGCGCGGTCTCGATGGCTTTCCATTCGAGGTGTCCGCCGCCGATGGTGTGCTTCGCCGAATCGCGCGTAACGATCATCTTGGTGCCGGCTTCGCGGGGCGCCGAACCTTCGACGCGCGCGACCGTCACCAGCACGGCGGCATCGCCGTGCGCGAGCAGTTGTTGCAGGTCAGGTAGCCAGGGCTGCATCCGGCGTTCTCCATACGTGGCCGCGCGGGGTGTCCGTGCGGCCGGTTGAGTGTGGCCTGGTGCGTTCGTGTCGCGTTAGGCCGCGGGTTATTTTCTCAAGCTGTCGTGTCGGTCGCCGCCGGTTCCGTTGCCGGTTGCGGCGCGGCCGGTGGCTGCAAGGCGTCCAGTGCGTCGAGAATCGCTTCGGGCGTGGCCGGTGCGCGCAATGCCGGCGCCTGTTGCGCGTCCGGCACGGCGGCCGCGATCGCGTCGCGAATCGCGAGGAACACCGAGAACGGCAACAGCAACGGCGGCTCGCCGACGGCCTTCGAGCGGAACACGGTCGGCTCGGCGTTGTGGTTCTGATAAAGCTGCACGTGGAACGCGGCGGGCGTGTCGCTCACCGCCGGAATCTTGTAGGTCGACGGCGCGTGCGTCATCAGACGGCCATCGCGGTTCCACCAGAGTTCCTCGGTGGTGAGCCAGCCCATGCCCTGAATGAAGCCGCCTTCCACCTGGCCGATGTCGATGGCCGGGTTGATCGACTGGCCGGCGTCGTGCAGCACGTCCGCGCGCACGAGTTTCCATTCGCCGGTCAGCGTGTCGATCACGACTTCCGAGACCGCCGCACCATATGCGAAGTAATAAAACGGATGACCGGTCAGCGTTTTCGCGTCCCAATGCACTTTCGGCGTCGTGTAGAAACCGTCCGACCACAACTGCACGCGCGCCAGATAGGCGGCGCCGACCAGTTGTTCGAAGGGCATTGCTCCACCGTTCACCGACACCTCGCCGTTGGAGAATTGCACGTCGTTCGCCGCACCGCCGAGTTGTTTGGCCGCGAGTTCCGCGAGCCTTGCGCGAATCGTTTTCGCGGCGGCTTCGGCGGCTTTGCCGTTCAAGTCGCTGCCGGTGGAAGCCGCGGTCGCCGACGTGTTCGCGACCTTGGATGTGTCGGTTGCCGTGACCCGCACGCGTGAGAGCGGCAAGCCGAACTCGTTGGCGACCACTTGCGCGACCTTGGTGTTGAGCCCCTGGCCCATCTCCGTGCCGCCGTGATTGACGAGCACCGAGCCGTCTTTGTACACATGCACCAGCGCGCCGGCCTGATTCAGAAACGGCACGTTGAACGAGATGCCGAACTTCACCGGCGAGAACGCGATGCCACGCTTGAGCACCGGACTGCTTGCGTTGAAGGCCGCGATCGCTTTGCGGCGCGCGCGATAGTCGCTGGTGCCGAGCAGCTCATCGGTCAACGGCGCGATGATGTTGTCTTCGACACGCTGTCCGTACGGCGTCGTGTCGCGCTCGCCAATGCCGTAGTAGTTGGCGAGGCGCACGTCGAGCGGATCGCAGTTCAACTGACGCGCGATGCTGTCGAGCATCACTTCCATCACGAGCGCGCCTTGCGGACCGCCGAAGCCACGGAATGCGGTGTTCGACTGCGTGTTGGTCTTGCAGCACAGCGCGACGATGTCGACGTCGGACAGGTAGTACGCGTTGTCGAAGTGGCAGACGGCGCGCGTGGCGACGGCGCCGGAGAGATCAGCGGAATAGCCCGCGCGCAACGCGATTTCGACGCGCGCGCCGAGAATGCGGCCGCTGTCGTCGAAGCCCGCTTCGTACGCGTAGACCGCGTCGTGGCGCTTGCCGGTGATCATGAAATCGTCGTCGCGGTCGGCGCGCAGTTTGACCGGGCGGCGCAGCCGTTTCGCCGCCAGCGCTGCCACGCAGGCGAACAGCGCCGATTGCGATTCCTTGCCGCCGAAGCCGCCGCCCATGCGCCGGCATTCGCACACCACGTTATGCGCCGGCCAGTCGAGCATATGCGCGACCACCTGCTGCATTTCGCTCGGGTGCTGCGTCGAACTGTAGACGAGCATGCCGTCCATTTCCTTCGGCACGGCGTACGCGATCTGGCCTTCCAGATAGAACTGCTCCTGGCCGCCCACTTCAAACGTGGCGCTGATGCGATGCGGTGCGGCGGCGATATTCGCATCCGGCTCGCCGCGTCTGAGATGCAGCGGCGGCAGCACGAATTGCTTCGCAGCCTTCGCATCAGCGGGCGTGAGGATGGCTTCGAGCGGTTCGTAGCGGACCACGTCGTCGCTTTTTGCCAGCGCGGCGGCACGGCGGGCGAGTTCATGGCTTTCGGCGATCACGGCGAACACCGGCTGGCCGAGATACAGCACTTCATCGACGGCGAGAATCGGGTCGTCGTGCAGCACCGGGCCGCAATTGTTCTCGCCGGGAATGTCTTCGGCGGTCAGCACGGCGATCACGCCCGGCGCTTTCCTGACCGCGTCGAGATCCATCGACACGATCCGCGCGTGCGCATGGCGCGACAGGCCGAGCGCAGCGTGCAGCGTGCCTTGCAACTCAGGCACGTCGTCCGTGTAAGTGGCTTCGCCGCTCACATGCAGCGCGGCCGATTCATGCGGCAACGATACGCCGATCGATGCGTCGCTTTCGTGAGCGACGTGCCTCGCAGCGTGTTCGACGAAAGCATCGGTCCGGTTCATCACGACGGCTCCTTCGCAACGGCGGCGTCCGGCGCGCCGGCTTCGAACGCGAACGCATTCACGTCGAAGAGGGCGAGCGGCGCGTCATCGCGCGTTTCGAGGTGGAAACGCCACAGCAGGTTGCGCGCCACCTTCAGTCGATAGGCGCTCGAAGCGCGCATGTCGGTGAGCGGCTGGTAATCGGCGACAAGCGCATTCATGGCTTGCCGCGCGGTGCTTTCGTCCCATGTTGCGCCATTCAGGACGGCTTCGGTTTGCGCGGCGCGCTTCGGCGTGGCCGCCATGCCGCCGAACGCGATGCGCGCCTGCTGAATGGTCCCGTTTTCGCCGAGGTGCAGCGCGAATGCCGCGCACACGGCCGAGATGTCCTGATCGTAGCGCTTCGACACTTTGTAGGTGCGAAAGCGCAGATTGCCCGCCGGGCGCGGCACGCGCAGCGCTGCGACGAATTCCCCGGCGGCGAGTGCGGTCTTCTGATAGCCGAGGTAGAACGCGTCGAGCGGCAGCGTGCGCGTTTTCGGACCGTGGCGCAGCACGACTTCGGCGCCGAGCGCAAGCAGCGCCGGCATCGAGTCGCCGATCGGCGAGCCGTTCGCGACGTTGCCGCCGAGCGTGCCGGCATTGCGGATCGGCAGCGACGCGAAACGCGTCCACAGTTCGGCGAGTTCGGGGTAGTCGACGGCGAGCGCCGCGTACGCGTCTTCGAGCGTGACGGCCGCGCCGATCGTCAGCGTCTGCGCATCACGCTCGATCGTCTTCAATTCGGCGACGTTGCCGACATACAGAATGTCGCCGAGATCGCGGAATTGCTTGGTGACCCACAGGCCGACGTCGGTGCTGCCGGCCAGCAGCCGTGCGTGCGGATGTTCGGCGCGCAGCTTCGCGAAAGTATCGAGCGAAATCGGCGCATAAAAGGCGGGCGAGCCGAACGTGGCGCCGCGCGTGTCGGGCGCACGGTATTCGAAGGTGTCGCGCCGTTGCAGCTCGCGCAATTGATCCACCACGGCCCGACGGTCGAGCGTCACGCGCGGGTATTGCGGATAGTCGAACATCTTCTGCGAGGCGTCGACGATCGGCCGGTAGCCGGTGCAACGGCACAGATTGCCGGAGAGCGCGGCGTTGATTTCATCACGGGTGGGCAGACCGGCGGCGGCCGGCTGGTTTTCGTACAGCGCCCACATCGACATCACGAAGCCGGGCGTGCAGAAGCCGCATTGCGAACCGTGGCAGTCGACCATGGCCTGTTGCACGGGATGCAGCGCGCCGTCGGCGGCGCGCAGGTCTTCGACCGTGAAGAGCGCCTTGCCGTCCAGCGTCGGCAGGAACTGGATGCAGGCGTTGACCGCTTTCAGCGCGAGGTCGCCGTGCGCATCCAGTTCGCCGATGACGACCGTGCAGGCGCCGCAGTCGCCTTCCGCGCAGCCTTCCTTGGTGCCGGTGCAATGCAGATCCTCGCGCAGGTGCTGCAGCACGGTGCGCGACGCAGGGACGCCCGCGACCTCACGGACGGACCCCTGGTGATAAAAGCGGATGGTTTGCGTTGTCATGGCGAATCCGAAAGACAGTGCGGACCGGGCGCGCGTTACGCATGGGGTCGCGCCAAAGCCGGCCTCGCGCACGTAGATCGCCATCCAATTCCGAAGATAGCATTACCTTGTCCCAAAAATATTTCCCATGTCGCATGAAGCTTATTCGGAAGCGGTCATGAGATAAGTACGATTCGCGCTAAGGCGGGAAGTTGCGTGAGACGGGACGGAAGGCGGAAAGCCAGGCGGGGTGGGGTGTTGCGGGGGAAACGGGCGGTCATTGCACCGCTAAACACGGTTGTTGCGGGCAAAAAAACGCCGAATTTCGGGCCGCCTTGTTTGGCGGCACGCAATCCGGCGTTATCTCTTGCGGCAAGGCAGGGCAAAAAACCGCTAATCAGGCGATCCGGCGACGATTGCCGACCAGCGTCAGCGCCAACGGGATGAAAGCGATCACGAATGCGACCAGCGACCATTGCGGCAGCGTCAGACCCAGGATCGGCGGATAGGCCGTTTCGCACAGCCCGGCGACCTTGAACACGCCCGGCAGCCAATGCGCGGGCGGCAAGCTGTCGACCAGCGGCTGCAGCGCGTCGAAGCCGCAGCTAAAGCCCGGATTCGCCTGAACATACACATGGCGCGCGGCCGTCACGATACCGGCCAGCGCCGACAAGGCCGCCATCACTTCCAGCAGACGCACGCCGCGCCAGCTGTTAAAACGCGCGCCGAGGAACGCGAAGATCGCAATCAGCAGGAAGAAATACCGCTGGATGATGCACAACGGGCACGGGTCTTCGTGCAGAAAATACTGCAGATACAGCGCGCCGCCCACGAGGGCAACGCAGATCAGGCCAAGCAGAACCAGCAGGGAGCGCTCGCGGCGCAGCATTGCAGTGTCGTTATTCATGGATCGTGTGGCTGTCTCGAAACGGAAAGGGCGGGTGCCCGCGATTCTAGCGCGAACCCCCGCCCCCCAGCTTATCCTGCTTTTACGACGTATTTCCTGATCAGCGAATCGCCTTGAGCACCGCTTCGGCGCCGCGGCCGATGGCCAGCAGGGCGTCGTCGGCGTGCGGCGCGCCGGCCAGCATCAGGCCGACCGGTGCGTCGCCGCGCAGATGGCACGGCAGCGACAGCGCGCACGTATCGAGGAAGTTGAACACGCTCGGGTTGCGCAGAATCAACGCGTTGGTGCGGCCAAAGGCGTCATCGTCGTCGACCAGCTCGGCGACGCGCGGCGGCACCACCGGCACCGTCGGCGCCACGACCGCGTCGAAACGCTGCCACAGCGTGCGGGCGGCCTCGGCGAGCATCGCCTCGCGTTCGGCGAGCAGGTCCAGATAGTCGGCGGCGCTGGCCGGCTGGCCCTTCAGAATGCGCACCAGCACGCGCGGATCGTATAGGTCGCGATGCTTTTCCAGCAACGGACGATGCCACGCATACGCTTCGATCGGCGAAAACCCGAAGCGGTTGATCTCGGGCAAACGGTCGAGCGGCGCGAAACGAACTTCGCTGACGATCGCGCCGGCCGCTTCCAGATGCTTGAGCGCCGTGTCGATCGCCGCAGCGACCGCCGGCTCGACGCCGTCCGTGACGAAATTGGTCAGCACGCCGAGGCGCACGCCTTCGAGCGGACGGGCGGTCGGAATGCGCGGTTCGAGCCCGGCCAGCATGCGGTCGACCAGTGCGCAGCACGCCACGGAAACGCCGATCGGCCCGAACGAATCGAGGGTCGACGAAAGCGGCACGCCGCCCTGTTTGGGAATCCGGTCGGCGGTCGGCTTGAAGCCAGTCAGGCCGCACAGCGCCGCTGGAATGCGAATCGAGCCGCCGGTGTCGGTGCCGAGCGCGATGGCCGCCATGCCGTCCGCGACGGAAGCCGCCGCGCCCGACGACGAACCGCCCGAAATCCGCTCGTCGCCCTTCACGCCGCGCTGGTACGGCGACAGCGGGTTGCCGTAGTGCGGGTTCAGGCCAAGTCCGGAAAACGCGAACTCGCTCATATTGGTCCGGCCGACGATCACGGCGCCCGCGCGCTTCAAACGCGCGACCGCGACGGCGTCCGTCTTGGCGGCGGGGGCGTCGGCGAGCACCGCGGAACCGGCGCGGGTCGGCTGGCCTTCGATATCGAACAGGTCTTTGACCGACACCGGAATCCCGGCGAGCGGCGAAAGCACGGTGCCGGCGGCGCGCAGACGGTCGTGCGCGTCGGCGGCGGCGCGGGCGCTGTCGGCATCGACGTGCATGAAGACGGCGGCGCCCTGGCCGGCCGGATCGGCGATCCGTTCGAGCGCAGTCTCGACGAGCGCGCGGCTCGTGGTGCGTCCGGTGGCGAGGTCGGCGGCAAGTTGGGCTAGCGGCGGAAAGGGCGTGAATTCAGTGGCCATGATGTCGGTAGAAATCCGGTTGAACCGGGCAAAGCCGGTCATTGGGCTAAATGCGTGAGCTTGAATGCGGTGGCTTGAATGCGGTCGATCACATGCGATTGAAGAGTGTCGCGCGGAATGCTTCGATATGCTTTTGCACCGATTGCCGCGCGCCTTCGGCATCGCGTTCGCGCAGCAGGCCAAACAGTTCGAGATGTTCCTCGTGCACGTCTTCCAGATGATGCGGCTCGGACAGCGAAATGAACCAGAAGCGCAGCGAGCGCTCGTGTAGCCCGCGCAGGATGTCGGCCAGCACCGGGTTGCGCGAGGCGGCTGAGATCGCCAGATGAAACTCGCGGTCGATATCCATCATGCCTTCGATATCGTGCGCGGCGACGCACACGGCCGAGCGGTCCAGCAGCGCCTGCATCGCGTCGTAGTCGTGCTGTTGCGCGTGGCGCGCGGCCAGCTCGACGCAGTAGCTTTCGTTCACGAGGCGCACGTCGATGATCGCCAGCACGTCGTCGAGCGAGACCGGACGGACCATGATGCCCTTGCGCGGCATGATGGTCAGCATGCCTTCGTGCACCAGCCGATGCAGCGCTTGATGCACCGGCGTCCTGCCGATGCCGGTCAGCGCCATCAGTTCCGCTTCGTTGAGCACCTCGCTCGGCCGCAGGCGCATGGTGATGATCTCGCGCTTGACGAACGCATAGGCCTGCTCGGCGAGACTCGCGGCAGCGGTCGCGCGGGCGGGCGTGGAAGGGCGGGCAGTCTGCAAAAGCGTCATGTGAAGTGGAAGCGGGCGATGTCGTCCGCATTGTAGAGCAAGGTTTTGCGTGTACGACGCGGGTAGATCAGGCGCGGCTCGGCGAAACCGTCGCCGCATGCTGCACCTTCACACGCGGCATCATCAGCGTGACCAGCCCGCCGACGATCAGCGCCCCCGCGATCAGCACGAGCCCGAACGTCACGCTATGCGTCGCGTCCTTGACGATGCCGAGCACATACGGGCTCACATAGCCCGCAAGGTTCGCGATCGAATTGATCACGGCAATCCCGGCGACCGCGGCCGAGCCTTGCAGGAAGGTCGTCGACATCGACCAGAAGATGCCGAAGCCCGCCAGAATGCCGATATACGCGATCGACAAGCCCGTGACCGCGAGCGGAATCGAGTTGGTCACCGAGGCGCTGCCGAGCAGGCCCGCCGCGCCGATGAAGCAGCACACGGCGTAGTGCCAGCGCCGCTCGCCGGTGATGTCCGACGAGCGCCCGATCAGGATCATGCCGATGCCCGCCGCCAGATACGGAATTGCGGTGACGAAGCCATTGGTGACGAGGTTCGTCACGCCCAGATCCTTGACGATCTGCGGCAGCCAGAACGAAAAGCCCGCATTGCCCGTGACGAGACAGAAATAGATCAGCGTGAGCAGCCAGAAGCGGCCCGAACGCAACGCCACCGAGAGGCTATGCTCCGCGCCGGCCGCCGCGGCAGCGGTGTTTTCCCGCACGAGACGGCCGAGAATCACGCGCTTTTCGTCGTCGCTGAGCCAGGCGGCTTCGGCGGGCGTGTTACGCAGCACGGCGAGCGCCCAGAAGCCGGCAAGAATGGACGGAATGCCTTCGATCAGGAACATCCACTGCCAGCCGCGCAAACCGTGCGCTTCATGCAGCGCCGACATCAGAAAGCCCGACAACGGCGCGCCGATGATGCCCGCCACCGGAATCGCCGCCATGAATACGGCGACCATGCGCGCGCGTCGGTCCGACGGAAACCAGAAGGTCAGATAGAGCACCACGCCCGGCACCAGACCGGCTTCGGCGACGCCAAGGAAAAAGCGCAGCACGTAGAACATCGTTTCCGAGCGCACGAACATCATCAGACACGACAGCAGGCCCCACAGCATCGTGATGCGGGCGATCGTGGCGCGCGCGCCGAACTTCTTCAGCAGCAGATTGCTCGGCACTTCGAACACGAAGTAGCCGAAGAAAAAGATCCCCGCGCCGAGTCCGTACGCCGCGTTCGACAGGCCGAGGTCGCCGGTGAACTGCAGCTTCGCGTAACCGATGTTGACGCGGTCCAGATACGACAGCACGTAGACGAGAAACAGGAACGGCATGATGCGCCACGTGATCTTGCGCAGGGCGGCGGCTTCGAGCCACGCGTCGGAAGACGCGTCGGCGGCGGATAGCGAAGGGGAATTCATGGGTGCCTCATTCGACAATAGGTAGCGCGCGCACGCGATAGGCGTGGCGCAGCGTGCGGTTCAGGACGGGATCGTGCAATTCGAGTTCGAGCGCGTCGCCGTCGGCCATGCCGACGATGCCACCCTGTACCGCCAGCGTGCCGCAGAACATCGCCGCGCCTTGCGCGAGCGGCGCGCGCGTGAGCAGATCGGCGGCCGGCAGCAGCGATGCCACGCTGCCTTGCTGATAGACGCGCCGCTCGCCGTTTGTCACTGCGTAAGCGCGCAATTCCAGTTGGTCCCAGTGACCGGACACATCGTCGAAACGCCAGGCGTCGCGCGACACCGGCTTGGGGCAGATCTGTTTGGAGACGGTGACGCCATAGGCCTCGACTTCGCGGTCGGTGTGATCCGAACCGACGCTGACGAGCAGGCCCGCTTTCGAATGCACCAGCACGCATTCGGCTTCGCCGCTCGACTTCACGCCGACCACGTCGATCTGTTCGGCCTGCGTCAGTAATTCCGCGCCGAGGCGGTAGAAGCACGGCGTGGTGGACGGCCGCTTCACGCCGAGTTCAGCCAGTTCGGCGATGTGATGCTCGATCGCGGCCTGATCGCGGCCGGCCCAGCCGGCAATAGTCAGACGATTCACCTCGGCGATCTCGGCGCGACTGCCGCCGGAACGGTCTACAACATTGAAGGACACCTGCTGCATTGCTCGACTCCAAAGGAAATATTCTGCAAATATTATTGTGATATTTCACAGGAGTCCAGCGTGTCAAAAACATTCTTCTGCGTGGCGGATGGGATGTGCGGCTCGGCGGCAGTCCGATGCCGTACGGACGTTGGCGCGCGGCGGCTTGTCGTGCTGGTTTGTTAAACTGCGTTTTTCAACATTACTTTTTGTAAGGAACGCATCCATGCACCATGGCATCGGCTTCATTCAGGACCTGGCGGTCGTGATGGCGCTCGCCGGCGTCGTCACCGTGCTGTTCCATCGCCTGAAACAGCCGGTGGTGCTCGGCTACATCGCGGCCGGCGTGATCATCGGGCCGTACACGCCGCCGTTTCAGCTGATCCACGACGAGCAGACCATTCAGACGCTCGGCGAACTCGGCGTGGTGTTCCTGATGTTTTCGCTCGGCCTCGAATTCAGCCTGCGCAAACTCTTCAAGGTCGGCGCGACGGCGATCGTCGCAGCACTCTCCGAGATCGTGCTGATGCTGTGGATCGGTTACGAGATCGGCAGCGCGTTCGGCTGGAGTTCGATGGATTCGCTGTTCCTCGGCGCGATCCTCGCCATCTCGTCGACCACCATCATTGTCAAGGCGCTCTCCGAACTGGGCCTGAAACGCGAGAGCTTCGCGCAACTGGTGTTCGGTATTCTGATAGTCGAGGACATTCTTGCCATCGCGATGCTGGTGCTGCTGTCAGGCATCGCGCAGACGGGGCAGTTGAGCGCGGGCGTCGCCATGGTCACGCTCGGCAAGCTGCTGCTGTTCATGACGGTGTCGCTGGTGGTCGGCATTCTGGTCGTGCCGCGCGCCTTGAACTACGTCGCGCGCGCGAAGAGCGACGAGATGCTGCTTGTCTCGGTGCTCGGGTTCTGCTTCGGCTTTTGTCTGCTGGTCGTGAAGCTCGACTACAGCATCGCGCTCGGCGCGTTCCTGATCGGCGCGATCATGGCCGAATCACGCCATCTGCATCGCATCGAGCATCTGATCGCGCCGCTGCGCGACGCGTTTTCCGCGATCTTTTTCGTGACGATCGGCTTGATGCTGAATCCGGCCGTGCTGGTCGACTACGCGTGGCCGATCGCGGTGATCACGGTCGCGGTGATCGTCGGCAAGATTGTGTCGTGCGGGCTCGGCACTTTTCTCGCCGGCAAGGACGGACGCACGGCGATGCGCGTCGGCATGACCGTCTCGCAGATCGGCGAGTTCTCGTTCATCATCGCGTCGCTCGGTTTGACGCTGAAGGTGACAAGCGCGTTTCTGTATCCGATCGCGGTGGCGGTGTCCGCGTTGACCACGCTGTTCACGCCGTATCTGATCCGCGCGGCCGACCCGCTGACCCAGCGCCTCGGTCACGCCATGCCGCGCACGCTCGCTAACGTGTTCGGCATGTATGGACAATGGCTGCGTAGCTTGAGCACGGGAAGCGGTGAACCCACTTTGTTCAGCATGACGCGGCGGATCATTCTGCAGATCGCCGTCAATCTGGCGCTCGTCGCCGCGATTTTTCTGACCGTGTCGTATAGCGCGCCTTATACCAGCGCGTGGCTCGCGCACTGGTTGAGTTCCGAGCCGATGCAGCGCGTGGTGTTATGGAGCGTCGCGCTGGTCGTGTCGATGCCGTTTCTGGTGGCGGTGTATCGCAAGACCAAGTCACTCGCCTTGCTGCTCGCCGAAGTCAGCGTGCAACCGGCAACGGCGGGGCGCTTCACGAGCGCGATCCGCTACGCGATCTCCGATCTGGTGCCGGTGGTCTCGATGGTCGGCGTGTTTCTGCTGGTTGCGGCGCTTTCCGGCGGCATTCTGCCGCCGACCGGCCTGCTTGCCGCGGTGCTGGTCTGCGCCGCGTTGCTGCTGGCGCTGGTCTGGCGCTGGTGCGTGAAAATCCACGCGGCGATGCAGATCGCCTTGCGCGAGACATTTGAAGAGCAGCCGGATCCTTAAGTCAGACTTGCCGCGCGGTTCTCCAGGTTGGGTTCCTCATAGCCCCGCAACAATGTGAGCAATTGTGTGCAGGTTTGCGGCGCTTGCCTCGCTAGCGGATAATCAGGGCATATTCATTCGTTCGCGTGAAGGCGCCTGTCTGACTGTCATGAGCGAAAACAAACCTGAAAATGCCGGCAAGCCCGGCAATCCAACGCCGCCGTCGCCCGCGCCGTCCGGAACGCCCGGCGTGTCGACACCCGGCTCCGCGCCGGCCGATCCGGCAGCCTCGCTACCCCTCTCGCACGAAGATGCCATCCAGTCTCCAATCAAGGACAAGGTAACGCCGCCGGGTGCTCCAGCCGCTCCTACGCCCGCTGCGTCCACCGCGACGCCGGCCGCCGAGGCGGCTGCCGTGCGATCGTCGACGGACGATCCCGACAGCGCGTCGGCCGTCACGCCCACCGATCCGCAAACGGCGCGGCAACGCGATGCGGCCGAAGCACGCAGCGCGGCTGCGGCATCCACCGCGAAGCAGGAGGCGGCGGTTCATGAACATGAAGCGCGGCGTGCCGGTGTCCATGCGATGAGACCGCCGCCGACGGTCGGGAGCAGCGAACCTGTCGACGGCGAGCTGGTCAGCTCCGTTGAAGACGCTACCGTGGTCGAAGAGGTCTCGGCCTCGTCCGAACGTCGGGCTGGCTCGCCGCCGCCCGGTTTCGGCGCGGCGCCTGACTTCACCGCGTCCAACCCGCCGCCGCCCAATGCATTGCCGCCGTCGCCGCCACGCTATCTGAAGCACAATGATTCGGCGTGGACCGTGTTCGGCCGGATCGTCGCGGCGCGCGCGCGTCAGTTGTTCGATCGTGCCGGCCAGCGGATTACGCAGCGTACGCTGCGCATCGGCGTGTCGGCGCGCATCTTCCATCCGGAGCCGGGCGCGAAGGGTCTGCGGGGCAAGACGCTGCAGTATCTCGAGGAATCGATCGCGCACTGGGTGATGTCGCGCGACGTGCTGGTGTTCATGATCCCGACGGTCGGTCATCAGGGCATGCTGCATCCGAGCAATATCCGTTTGCGCGATTATGCGAAGCATCTCGACGGGCTGCTGCTGCAAGGCGGCGCCGACGTCTCGCCGCAGTCTTACGCGGAACAGGCAACCAGCCACGAGTGGCCCGGCGACCGCGTGCGCGACATGTACGAACTCGAACTGCTGCATGAGTTCGTCGAATCGGGCAAGCCGGTGCTCGGCGTGTGCCGTGGCTGTCAACTGATCAACGTGGCGTTCGGCGGGACCTTGTATCAGGACATCGCCACCGATGTGCCGACCGCGGGTACGCACGTCAATGAAAACTACGATCAGCATCGGCACGGGATTCACTTTCCGGACGGTTCGACGCTCGCCAACATGTTCCCGGGCCGGCGCGATGCGATCGTCAACTCGATCCACCATCAGGCGGTCAAAACGCTCGGCCGCGATCTCAATATCGAAGCGGTGTCGGCGTCAGATGGCATCATCGAAGCCGTGCGCTACCGGCGCGCGCCGTTCGTGATGGGCGTGCAATGGCATCCGGAGTTTCATCGCGCGGGCGGTCCGGAGTTGCTCGACTGCACGCCGTTGCTCGATACGTTCCTGCGCGTGGCGCGCGAGACGCGGTTTTGAGGTTGCCGGGCTGGTGAGTTGGAGTTGGATGGCCGAATGTTTGGTTTGTTAGAGGCGCGCCGCTGCGGTTTGCAGCGGTGCGCCTTTTGTGTTTTTCTCTTGCTGTTTTTGATGGCTGGCTACTCGCTCGCCGTTTGTATCAGTCTACTGATTCGCGCGGTATTTCTAATTTTCGGAGTCGCGGACATCTCGTCGATATCGAGATAGATAGTCAGGAATGCGAGGTTTTTCTTGACTCGAGTGCGCGTATCTCAGTATCAGTCACTCTATCTCCATATTGCGAATTCGCTTACGGCTGAATTCGTACAACCCTAGCGTAAATTCAGATTCGTCCGCACGAGACGGAACGTCGCATTTTCGTCTTATCCGAACTCGTTTATTTCGCGATTGATGGGCCGACTTGATCAAATCATTCGCTGGCGATTTATCTCGATTTAAAGTCCGTCTGTGTGGCATTTGAATGCTTCGCTTAAAGGCGAATCCGCGCGATAATCTGCGGCTGTTTTGAATTCGCATGGAGCGTGCACGTATGAAGTACCCCTTATTAGTACGGCGCGCCATGCTGCTCGCGACCTCGTGTGCGCTGTTGCAGCAGGGCGGTTTCGTGCTGGCCGCGCAAGGCGACGAGGCCGCGCCGATGGTCGGCACACGGCCGGCCATCAACACCCTCACGCCGCAGCCCGTGGCAGATGCGCTGCGCAACGCGGCATCAGCCACGTCGGCCGCGCCGGCCACGGCCGGCGATGCGCAAGGTAACGTCGCCGAACTGATGCAGATGATTCACGACGCGAAGCTGAGCGAACTACGCACCACGTATAACGGCAGCTACGGCGCCAGTCTGTTTTTCTATCCGCGGGAAATGACGTATTACGTAGCGTTATTTCAGAACAAGCATTTCTGGCGGGTGATCAAGTCCGAGGACGCGGCGCGCGCGGAAGCGATCTATGCGGGCTTTGCCCAGCAGACCGCGCAACTCGCGGATGTCGAGATTCGCCGCACGCAGCTGCAGGCGCAGAAGGCATACATCGAAGACGTCATTGCCATGTCCGAAGATCGCGCGAAACGCTTGCAAGCCGATCTCGACGTGGCGCGCACCCAGCAGGCCAAGGTCAACGACTATCAGCGTCAAACGCAAGGCGAAGCGGCCGCGCTGCACGCGGACAAGGAAAGGGCGCAGGCGCAGTTGCGCCAGGTGCAGGGCGAAGTGATGCAATTGCAGCGGCAAACCGAAATGGGATTGCCGATTCAGAAGTAAATGCATCAACGCAAAAAAGCCCGGCCATTCGTGAATTCGTGAATGTCCGGGTTTTTTTTGAATTACGCCACCTGTGCGATCGTGTCGTGCCTATTTTGTGAATTGATCCGGAACGTCGGTCACGCGTCGCTGTGAAAGATGGTTCATCCATTCGGTCCCGCTGGTGCCGGACGCATGGATTGACGAGCCGGTGCGCGGCATCGGCGCCGTATCGCGGACGTGTGTCGCAGCGGACATCGTTACCCCCGCGTATTCGTCGACACCGAGCCGAGCCGGAGCGAGAGGTGAATAGGCTCCGGCAGCCGACGGCTTCGGCGACACGTTTGCCGCGACTTTCGGGAGCGCGCCGCGTGCGATGTCATCAGCAATTGCCGCTGCGTGCGACGTTTGGTCTGCGGCGGCGAACCGCGCGGTGCGCGGGGGGATTGCGCCGTGTTGCCTGCCGCTCTTCTCGCGAACGAGCTTACGGCGATGTGAGACGGCTTTGTCAGCGAAGCCATGCGCCGGAGCCAAGCGCAATGCGGGCGCTGAACTCGACGTAGGTATCGGCACCGTCGCCGCCGCAGGATTGGACGCGGCCGCGAACCGAGGAGCCGCGCTCGGGAGTGCCGGCATTGATGCAGCGACTGCCGCAGACGTGCCTGCCGCAGCGCTATCGACCGCGCGAGCGGTAACTGCCGCCGGTGGCTGAAATTTCGCCGGCTGCGAGTCGCGTTTGTCCTGCACCTTGCCCGCGAAATCCACAAGAGTGGCCGTGTCACGATGCATCAGATGATCGAACCCGATCCATCCCAGCATCGCAGCGCCGCCGAGCACGCATGCGCCACCCGCCAACGCACTCCAATGATGGCCGGGTCCGCGCGCCGCCGTCGCATACGCATGCAGCGGAAACGGCGGGACGGCCGCAGCGCACGCAGCCATTTGCGCGGCGGCGTCGAATGGCTTTTCAAGCACCGGAGCCGGCGCCGCAGTTGCGCGCCGCTCGTCCGACGGCGACCATCGGCAAAGCGAGCGAATGGCCTGATCGCTCATGCAGAACGTGCGCAGCATGGCGGCGTAGAGTGCCTTGAGTTCCGCCCGCAAACTGTAGCCAGGCGGAAGCAGTGCCCAGTCCCGGCCGAAGGACGCCGGCACATGACCGAGCGGACGCGAGCGCGGCATGGCCAGGTAGCCTTGGATCGGGGTGAAAGGAATGGTGGACATCGGTCTTTTCCAGCGCCTCTTAAAGGGGCCGCCGATCGGCGGTCCCGGGATCTGCGGGACTCGGGCCTCGGTGCGATGCGCGTTGGAATACCAGACATGCACGCCGTACGTCGACGCCGAACCGCAGCATTGCGCTCTGGACGAGCACACGGACGCATGGGCGTGTCACTGTGAAGCCGTAGGGGTGCGAAGGATGATACTTCGATGCGGCAGACTTACTGACTGGAAATTTCCGAAGAAATCCGCCGATTCGTCCGCGTTTAAGTTAAACCCGGACGACGCTCAACCGGGCCACGCTTGTCCTATCGATCGAGCCTGTAAACGTAGCGCAACGCTGTAATATCCACGCCGCCCATATGATCCGGTTCGGCGCCGACGAACTGCCAGCCTTGCCGTTCATAGAAGCCGATCGCCGGCGTATTCCCTTCGAGCACATACAGATAGAGTTGCGTCTCGCCCTGCGCGCGAGCCCAGTCCTCGGCGGCATGCATCAGCAGCTTGCCGACGCCGATGCCCTGATAGTCCGGCAGCGTGTGCAGGTTATCGAGCAGCACGCCCCACGCAGATTCCGGTTGACGTTCGACACAAACAAAACCCGTCGGCTCGCCCGCGAGTTCGGCGATCAGGACCATGCGGCGTTCGCCGCCGGGCGCGCTCAGGCGCGCTTCCCAATAGGCTGCGCGCTCGCGCGTGACCTGGCCGTCGAGAAATGCGTCGGGCAACAGGCTGCGATAGGTGGCCTGCCAACTGGTGCTGTGGATCGAAGCAATGAGCGCGGCATCCGCGAGAGTTGCGGGGCGCAGCGAAAGAGCGGGGGTGGTTCGCATCGGGGTAGTGATCTGCGGAAATGCCTGACTGCAAATGTTAGCGCGACGACCGGCGACACGTGTAAGGAAACTGTATGTATTACGCGACAGCGGCTTCAACGGTAACATTACGTGGAGCGGGCGCCGCATGATTCACAACGTTTACCCTGATACCGTGAGAATGCGTTCAGCATGAAAATGCAGCGCCCCCGGGCGCGTTGTTCTATCCGCCCGAGGCATCCGCTTTGCCGAACCCAGTGGATCGTTTCAACTGCCTGCCCGCCACCGGTTCTTTCGTGGCGACAGGCCCATCAGAGAATGTCATGTCTACTGCTTCGCACGCCACTTCCTCATCCCAAGAATCCAAGGTCAAGACAGTATTCCGCGTTGTCAGCGGTAACTTTCTTGAGATGTACGACTTCATGGTCTACGGCTATTACGCTTCGGCGATCGCCAAGACCTACTTTCCGAGCGGCAACGAATTCGCCTCGTTGATGCTATCGCTGTCGGTGTTCGGCGCGGGCTTCCTGATGCGGCCGCTCGGCGCGATCGTGCTCGGCGCATACATCGATCATCATGGCCGGCGCAAAGGCCTGATCCTCACCCTTGGTTTGATGGCGCTCGGCACGCTCACGGTCGCGTCGATTCCAGGTTACGCGACGATCGGCTTGCTCGCGCCAGTGCTCGTTCTGGGCGGCCGGCTGTTGCAAGGTTTCTCCGCTGGGGTCGAACTGGGCGGCGTGTCGGTGTATCTGTCGGAGATCGCCACCAAGGGCAACAAGGGCTTCTACTGCGCGTGGCAGTCGGGCAGCCAGCAGGTTGCCGTGGTGTTCGCCGCGCTGATCGGTGTGTTCCTGAACAAGCTGTTGCCGGCTGACCAGATGACCGCGTGGGGCTGGCGCGTGCCGTTCCTGATCGGCTGCCTGATCGTGCCGTTCCTGTTCCTGATCCGCCGTTCGCTGCAGGAAACCGAGGAATTCAAGGCGCGCAAGCATCATCCGAAGATGGGCGAGATCATGAAGACGATGGCCGCCAACTGGGGCATCGTGCTGGGCGGCATGGGCATGGTGATCATGACCACCGTGTCGTTCTACATGATCACGGCGTACACGCCGACCTTCGGCAAGGAAGTGCTGAAGCTGTCGTCGATCGATACGCTCGTCGTCACGGTCTGTATCGGCCTGTCGAATCTGATCTGGCTGCCGCTCGCGGGCGCGCTGTCCGACCGTATCGGCCGGCGTCCGGTGCTGCTGGTGTTCACGATTCTGACCATCATCACCGCGTATCCGGCGCTGCAGTGGCTGGTGGCGGACCCGTCGTTCGCGCGTCTGCTGGAGGTCGAACTGTGGCTGTCGTTCCTGTACGGCAGCTATAACGGCGGGATGGTCGTGGCGCTGACTGAAGTCATGCCGGTCGAAGTGCGGACCGCCGGTTTCTCGCTCGCCTACAGCCTCGCCACGACGATAGGCGGTTTCACGCCGGCCATCTCGACGCTGTTGATTCACACTACCGGCAACAAGGCGGCGCCGGGTCTGTTCCTGGGCGTGGCGGCGATTTGCGGGTTGATCGCGATGTTGGTGCTGTATCGCACGCCGGAATCGCGCAATCAATATCGGACGGCCTGAGCTTCACCGTTCACGATTCGGCCGGGCAAGTAAAAAACCCCGCGTTCGTGAGAACGCGGGGTTTTTGTTTTTTGGCACGGCGGCGGGGTGACGGCTGATTTCGCCGGGCGGCGTTTGCGCTAACCGTTGCGCAATTCGTTCGCCACGGCCTCGACGACGTCGCCCCACGCGCCGGGTTGCGGTTGACGCACCAGCGACGCGCCCGGATACCACGGGCTGCGTGTCTCGCCGGCAAACCAGCGCCAGTCCGCGGCGAACGGCAGCATCAGCCAGAGCGGCTTGCGCAGCGCGCCGGCCAGGTGCGCGATGGACGTATCGATCGACACCACCGCATCGAGCCGTTCGATGATCGCCGCCGTGTCCGCGAAGTCGCCGATCCGCTTGTCGAAGCGATGAATCGACGCCGCGCGCGGATGCGCGTCGAGCGCCGCGCGTTCGTCGGCGCTCAAGGCGGGCTGCAGCACGATCCAGTCGATGCCTTCGAGTGCGAACAGCGGATCGAGCGCGGCGAGCGGCATCGAACGCGTTTCGTTTTGCTGGATGCGTCCCGACCACGCAATGCCGATCTTGCGCTTCGCCTGGCCGCCGAGCGAGCCGCGCCATTTGCGGCCATAGGCGCTCGGCACGCTGAGGTAGGGCGTGCGCTCCGGAATGGTGTCGAAGGTCGTGCCGAGCGCGAGCGGCAGGCTCAGCAGCGGGCATTGCAGATCGGCGGCGGGGTGCGGCGCGCCCTGGGCGATCAGCGTCACGCGCCAGGCTTGCGCGGCAGGGGTCAGCAAGGGCAGCAGCTGCGGCTGCACTTCGAGCACGACGCGCGCCGCGCGCTGCGCGACGAGCGGGACGAAGCGCACGAATTGCAGCGTGTCGCCGAAACCTTGTTCGGCATGGACCAGCAGCGTACGTTGCGCGATCGGCTCGCCGTGCCAGCGCGGCAGCGTCTGGATCACCGGCTGCGCCATGGTTTGCAGACGCCATTCGTATTCCGGCAGCCCGCGTGGGAAGTCGCGCAACGCGAGCCACGCGAGCGCGCGGTTCATGTGCGCGGAGGCGAGCTCGGGGCGCAGACGCAGCGCCTGATCGAAAGCGCGCACGGCCGGGCTATGCGCACCCAGCGCCTGGTGCGCGGTGCCCAGACTCAGCCACGCGAGCGCGAATTGCGGATCAAGACCGACGGCGCGTTCGAGATACGGCAGCGCCTCGGCGTGGCGTCCCATTGCCGCGAGCGCGTTACCCATGCCGAAGATGGCTGGCGGCAGGTTCGGCTGCAAGGTCAGCGCCGCCCTGAACGATGCGACCGCGTCGGCATGGCGGCCGGTGGCGTCGAACGTGTTGGCCAGATTGAAGTGCGCGGCGACGAAGCGCGGCTCCGCCGCCAACGCCGTCTCGAAACACGGCACCGCCTCTTCCGCGCGACCGAGCGCGTTCAGCGACATGCCCATGTTATTGAGCGCGCCGGCATGACCGGGACGCAATTCGAGCGTGCGCCGGAACGCGGCGATGGCTTCCGTGTGGCGTCCGAGCGCGTGCAGCGCGTTGCCGAGGTTGTTATGCGACGAAGCGTCGTTCGGTTGCAGGCGCAACGACTTTTCGAACGCGTCGGCGGCGTCTTCATGACGGCCCGCGGCGGCGTATGCATTGCCCAGGTTGTAGTGCGCCATCGGAAACGATGGCGCGAGCGTCAGCGCATTGCGGAACTGTTCGATGGCGCCGTCGATCTGGCCCAGCGCCTTCAGCGCGTTGCCCAGGTTCAGTTGCAGCGCGGCGTCTTCCGGGCGCAGGTTCACCGCGCGCCGCACGAGCTCGGCGGCTTCGGCGTGCTGGCCCTGCTGGTGGCGCAGGACGCCCAGCAGGTGCAACGCATCGACGTGCGCGGGATTGCCGTCGAGCGTCGCGCGGTAGCCGCGTTCGGCGTCGTCGAGGCGGCCGTCACGATGCGCCGCGAAAGCGCGGTCAAATACAGGTTGCATGACGGGGGATGGCATTCGGGTGAGGCAGAGGCCGCATTTTCCCACACTCGCCGGACCGCACTCCGATTTGACCGGTTGTCTCAATATCTATAACATATGAATACATGTTCATATGTGCTTCCGCAACGCCACCTGTCATGGCTTCTTCACTCGCGTCCGCCACTTCCACCACTTCGTTTGCCAGCTTTGACGATCGCTCGGTCGACACGATCGTGCCGCTGGCCGACCTGTTTCGCCTGCTCGGCGACCCGACGCGCCTACGCATCGTGCTGGCGTGCCTGGACGAGCGGCGCGCTGTCGGGGCGATTGCCCAGGCGCTGGGTTTGTCGCCGTCGCTGGTGAGCCATCACTTGCGGCTGCTTCGCGCGGCGCGGATCGTGCGCGCGGAGCGGCAGGGCAAGCAGGTCTTCTACGTCGCCGCCGACCGCCATATCAGCGCGATGCTGGCGGGCATGCTCGAACACGTGGCCGAACCGGCCGGCGATGAATCTCTGGACGCGTCATGAAGAAAAACGAGCACGACCACGAAGGGCATGGCCACGTCGGCCATGCACATGCCCACGGTCACACCCACAGTCATAGTCACGGCCACGCCGGCCACCACCACGCCCACGCCCCTGTCGCGGGCCACGGCCGCTCGTTCGCGCTCGCCGTCGTGTTGAACATCGCCATCGTGGTGGCCCAAGCCGTCTACGGCGTACTCGCCCATTCCACGGCGCTGCTCGCCGACGCCGGCCACAATCTCTCCGACGTCCTCGGCCTGCTGCTCGCCTGGGGCGCCGCCTGGCTCGCCACGCGTCGTCCGTCGGCGCGCTACACGTTCGGTTATGGCAGCTCGTCGATCCTCGCCTCGCTCGTCAATGCGGGGCTGTTGCTGTTCGCATGCGGCGTGATCGTCGCCGAAGCCATCGGGCGGCTGATGAATCCGGCGCCGGTGGCGGGGCTCGCGGTGTTCGTCGTCGCGACGGTCGGCGTGGTGGTCAACGGGATTTCCGCGTGGCTCTTCATGCGCGGGCAGAAGGACGACCTGAACATTCGCGGCGCCTTCCTGCATATGGCGGCGGATGCCGGCATCTCGGCAGCGGTCGCGGTGAGCGGCCTCGTGATTCTCTACACCAACTGGACGTGGCTCGACCCGGTGATGAGCCTGCTGGTGGTGGCGGTCGTGGTGGTCGGCACGTGGGGGCTGTTACGCGATTCGGTGCGCCTCGCGCTCGACGCCGTGCCGCCCGGCGTCGATCTGCAAAGCATCCGCGACTATCTGGCGGGGCAGCCCGGCGTCGTCGACGTGCATGATCTGCACGTGTGGGCCCTGTCGACCACCGGCAACGCGCTCAGCGCGCATCTGGTGATGCCGGCCGGCCACCCCGGCGACGAGTCGCTAGACGGCATCGTCGTCATGCTGCGCGAACGCTTTTCGATGCAGCACGCGACGCTGCAAGTCGACCTTGGCACCACGCAGCACCGGTGCGCAATGGATCATGCGCCGCACGCGCATTGAGGCAAACTGGCACGCGCAGCAAGTTCACAGCGAGCCCAGGCCAATCGCGTGATTGATGCAGCGCACCGTCAGCCCATTGCTGGCCGCGTTCCAAGGCGACTTCCTCCGGGCGTACACTAGAACGCATTGTTGTTTCCGGAGTTCCGCATGGACGCTGCCGCAAACGATGTGTCGCCGGTGCTGATCGTCGGGGCGGGGCCCACGGGGCTCGCCGCGGCGATGAGTCTGGCGCGTGCCCACATCCCCGTGCGTCTGATCGACAAAGCCATGCAACCGAACCCGTATTCGCGGGCCATCGGCATCCAGGCGCGCACGCTCGAGTTGCTCGAGCAGCATCGGCTGGTCGAACCGTTTCTCGAACTCGGCCATCGCGCGCGCATCGCCAATCTGTTTTCGAACGGCATGCGCCTCGCGCAACTCGATTTCGATCCGCTTCACACGCGCTATCCGTATCTGCTGTTTCTCGACCAGTCCGTGACGGAGCGGTTGCTGACGGAACATCTCGCGACGCTCGGCGTAACGGTCGAGCGCGGTGTCGAGCTGACGATGTTCGCGCAAGGCTCCGCCAGCATTCAGGCGACGTTGCGCCGCGCGGACGGCCACACGGAGACGATGCGTCCGTCGTACGTGATCGCCGCGGACGGTGCGCACAGCACGATCCGTCACCGGCTGGGTCTGAGCTTCGAAGGCAAGACCTTCGAGCAGACTTTCCTGCTCGCCGATCTGCACGCCGAAACCGATTGGCCCGAAGACGAGTTTCACATCTTCGCGTCAGGCGAAGGACTGGTGGCGCTGTTTCCGATGGGCCACGGCCGGCATCGTCTGATCGCGGATCATGCCGTCGAGCCTGCCGCCGTCGCGCCGTCCGCGACGCCCGCCGTGCTGGGCGAACCGCCGCTGAACAAGGTGCCGGCGCCGTCGCTCGAGGAGTGCAAGGCGCTGATCGCGAGGCGCGTGCGCGAGCGGGTCGACGTGTCGGATCTGGCGTGGTCCTCGTATTTCCATGTGAATAACCGCATGGTGGACCGGTTGCGTGTCGGCCGAATTTTTCTTGCGGGCGACGCCGCGCATGTGCACAGCCCGGCCGGCGCACAAGGTATGAACACCGGCATTCAGGAAGCGTTCAACCTCGGCTGGAAGCTGGCGCGGGTCTTGAAGAGCGCGGCGCCCGATCGCCTGCTCGATACCTATTACCTTGAACGTCATCCGATCGAACGTGACGTGCTGCGGCAGACCGGCTTCATCACGCATATGGCCGAGGCCGATCACGGACCGCTCAAGCTGCTGCGCGAACGCGTGATGCCGGTCCTCGCCGCGCTGGGTCCACTGCGCGACGCCGCACGCGCCACTATCAGCGAACTGTCGATCCAGTACCGGCGCAGTCCGCTGACGCTCGAACGTGTGCTCGACGGCGGACCGCGTGCCGGCGAACGTGCGCCCGACGCGCTGGTGCATGTGGTGGACGGACCGCTTGGCCGCGCGCCCGGCGTCGGCTGCATTTTCGATCTGCACGATCCGGCGTTCTTCTCGCTATTCCTGCTCGTGCCGCCGCTGCCCGTCGACGAAAAGCCGCTCGATCCCGCGGCGAAGCATGCGCCGCCGCCGGACGCGGAAATGGAACGCGTGGCGGCGGAAGTCGAGCGATTGCTGCCGGGTGCGGTGCGCATCTGGCGCATCACGGATACCACCGGCGATGGCGGGCCGGCGCTCTCCGAATCGTATGGCCGCACGCGGCCGTCGTTCTATCTGGTGCGGCCCGACGGCTATATCAGCGCGCGCGGACGCACCGGCTCCGATCTGCACGGCCTGTTGCGGCATTGCGAAGCCTGGTTCACGGTGAGTGGCGAGATACCGGAGCAGGCGGCCCTGTGACGCGGGCCGCCTGAGTATCGATTGCGCAAGCGCGTGAGCGCTGCCCCGCTCACACCGTCGTAGGCGCGGCCGGCGTCAGCTGCTCGCGATGTTTGATGAGCGCTTCCTCGACGATGCCCGACATCTCAATACCGCTCGCATCCGGCTCATCGAGCGCCGCCAGCAACGCGCGCCGCATGCGTGGCTCCCAGAAACGGCGGATATGGTCGGCAATGCCGGCGAGCGCTTCCTCGCGGTCGGGCATCGAATCGAAAAAATCGCCGATCCGATTGGCCATGTCGATCAGGTTCTGATTGTCCATGCCTGACCTCACTTGCCCGATGTCGCGTTGGCCAGCTCGCGCTGCTTCAGCAGATCGAGCTGTTCGGTGTTGAAACGCGAATAGTCTTTCTGCCATTGCGACGGCTGTTCGACCGGCATCACCTGCACCGCGGTCACCTTGTACTCCGGACAGTTGGTCGCCCAATCCGAGCTATCGGTGGTGATCACGTTCGCGCCCGATTCGGGGAAGTGGAACGTCGTATAGACGACGCCCGGCTGCATGCGCTCGGTCACCTTCGCGCGCAACACGGTTTGCCCCGCGCGCGATTCGATGCCGACCCAGTCGTCGGTCTTGATGCCGCGCTCTTCGGCATCGTGCGGATGAATTTCCAGCCGGTCTTCGTCGTGCCAGCGCGAATTCTCCGTGCGGCGCGTTTGCGCGCCCACGTTGTATTGCGACAGGATGCGGCCCGTGGTGAGCAGCATCGGGAATTTGCGCGTGACTTTCTCGGGCGTCGCGATGAACTTCGTAATCACGAACTTGCCCTTGCCGCGCACGAACGTGTCGATGTGCATGGTCGGCGTGCCGTCCGGCGCCTCTTCGTTGCACGGCCACTGGATGCTGCCCAGCTCGTCGAGCTTCTTGTACGAGACGCCGTGGAAGGTCGGCGTGAGACGCGCGATCTCGTCCATGATCTGCGACGGATGCGTGTAGTCCATTTCATAGCCGAGCGCGCGTGCGAGCAGCACCGTGACTTCCCAGTCGGCGTAACCCGGCACCGGCGGCATGACCTTGCGCACGCGCGAGATGCGGCGCTCCGCGTTGGTGAACGTGCCGTCCTTTTCGAGGAACGACGAACCGGGCAGCAGCACATGCGCATACTTGGCGGTCTCGTTCAGGAAAATGTCCTGCACGACGATGCATTCCATCGACGACAGCGCGGCCGACACGTGATGCGTATTCGGATCCGACTGCACGATGTCTTCGCCCTGGCAGTACAGACCCTTGAAGGTGCCATGCACGGCGGCGTCGAACATGTTCGGAATGCGCAGGCCCGGCTCCGGTTGCAGCGTGACGTTCCAGGCTTCTTCGAACAGCGTGCGCGTGACCGTGTCGCTGATGTGGCGATAGCCCGGCAGTTCGTGCGGGAACGAGCCCATGTCGCACGAACCCTGCACGTTGTTCTGGCCGCGCAGCGGATTCACGCCCACGCCTTCGCGGCCGATGTTGCCCGTCGCCATCGCGAGGTTGGCGATGCCCATCACCATCGTCGAGCCTTGCGCGTGTTCGGTCACGCCGAGACCGTAGTAGATTGCGGCGTTGCCGCCGGTCGCATAGATGCGGGCGGCTTCGCGCACGAACTGAGCCGGCACGCCTGTCACTGCTTCGGTCGCCTCCGGCGCGTTCTCGGGCAGCGCGACGAAATCGCGCCATTGCTCGAACGCGCGGGTTTCGCAGCGCTCGGCGACGAACGCTTCGTTGACGAGGCCTTCCGTGACGATCACATGCGCCAGCGCGTTCACGACGGCCACGTTGGTACCCGGCAGCAATTGCAGATGATGCGAGGCCTTCACGTGCGGCGTATCGACGATATCGATGCGGCGCGGATCCACGACGATCAGCTTCGCGCCTTCACGCACGCGGCGCTTCAGACGCGAGCCGAACACCGGGTGGCCGTCGGTCGGATTCGCGCCGATCACCATGATCACGTCGGCTTTATCGACGGAGGCGAACGTCTGCGTGCCCGCCGATTCGCCGAGCGTGGTCTTCAATCCATAGCCGGTCGGCGAGTGGCAAACACGCGCGCAGGTGTCGACGTTGTTGTTGCCGAACGCGGCGCGCACGAGCTTTTGCACCAGATACGTTTCTTCATTCGTGCAACGCGACGACGTGATGCCGCCGATCGAATCGCGGCCGTGTTTCGCCTGAATGCGGCGGAATTCCGACGCCGCATACGTGAGCGCTTCTTCCCAGCTGACTTCGCGCCACGGATCGGTGATCTTCGCGCGGATCATCGGCTTGGTGATGCGGTCCTTGTGCGTCGCGTAGCCCCAGGCGAAGCGGCCCTTCACGCAGGCGTGGCCTTCATTGGCTTGGCCATTCTTGTGCGGCACCATGCGCACGACCTCGTTGCCCTTCATCTCAGCCTTGAACGAGCAGCCGACGCCGCAATACGCGCACGTTGTGACGACCGAATGCTCGGCCTGGCCGAGCATGATGACGGTCTTTTCCTGCAAGGTCGCGGTCGGGCACGCGGCCACACACGCGCCGCACGACACGCATTCCGATTCCATGAACGGCACGTTTTCGCTGGCCGCCACGCGCGATTCGAAACCGCGCCCGGTGATGGTCAGCGCGAACGTGCCTTGCGTTTCTTCGCACGCGCGCACGCAGCGATTGCAGACGATGCACTTCGACGCGTCGTAGGTGAAGTACGGGTTAGACTCGTCTTTCTTGTCCTTCAGGTGATTCGCGCCGTCAAAGCCGTAGCGCACTTCGCGCAAGCCCGTGACGCCCGCCATGTCCTGCAGTTCGCAGTCGCCATTGGCGGGGCAGGTGAGACAGTCGAGCGGGTGATCGGAGATGTACAACTCCATCACATTGCGGCGCAGCGACTGCAGACGATCCGTTTGCGTGCGGACCTTCATGCCGGCTTCGACCGGCGTCGTGCACGAGGCGGGATAGCCGCGCTTGCCTTCGATTTCCACGAGACACAAACGGCACGAGCCGAACGGTTCCAGCGAATCGGTCGCGCAAAGCTTCGGCACGTTGACGCCCGCTTCGACGGCGGCGCGCATCACCGAGGTGCCGGCCGGAACAGTGACGGATTGGCCGTCGATTTCCAGCGTGACGTCGACATCGGCATGCCGCGCGGGCGTGCCGAAATCGGTGTCGTCGAAAAACGATCGGGTGGCGCGCTGCTGCGCCTGCGACTTGCATGCGCAGTTGCCTGAGCCGCAGCCGCCGGCAGGGGAGTTGAGCAGGTCGGACATGGTTTGGCTCCTGGGTCAGGCCGCTTTCGGCGCGTGATGAGACACGTTGGCGAGACCGAAGTCTTCGGGGAAATGATCGAGCGCGGACAGCACCGGGAACGGCGTCATGCCGCCCATCGCGCAGAGCGAACCGGACACCATCGTGTCGCACAGATCGCGCAGCAACTGCACCTGGCGTGTGGACGTATCGCCGTTGCGAATCCGGCCGATCACTTCGACGCCGCGCGTCGAGCCGATCCGGCACGGCGTGCATTTGCCGCACGATTCGAGCGCGCAAAAGTGCATGGCGTACTGCGCGAGTTCGGCGAGATTCGAGGTGTCGTCATGCACGACGAGGCCGCCGTGACCTACCACCGCGCCGACTGCCGCATACGCCTCGTAGTCCATCGGAATGTCCCACTGGCTTTCCGGCAGATACGTGCCGAGCGGGCCGCCCACTTGCACCGCGCGCGCCGGCCGGCCGCTCGCCGTGCCGCCGCCATAGTCGTAGAGCAATTCGCGCAGCGTGACGCCGAACGCGAGTTCGACCAGGCCGCCTTGCTTCACATTGCCCGCGAGCTGGAACGGCAGCGTGCCGCGCGAGCGGCCCATGCCGAAGTCTTTGTAGAACGCCGCGCCGCGCGCGAAGATGATCGGCACCGTGGCGAGCGTGATGACGTTATTGATCACGGTCGGCTGGCCGTACAGGCCGACGAGCGCCGGCACTGGCGGCTTGGCGCGCACGATGCCGCGCTTGCCTTCGAGCGATTCGAGCAGCGCCGTTTCCTCGCCGCACACATAGGCGCCGGCGCCTTTGGCGACGAACAGTTCGAAGCGATGCGTTGTCGAGAGCACGCTGTCGCCGAGCCAGCCGGCGGCGCGTGCCTTCGCGATCGCCGCTTCGAGCGTTGCGATCGAATGCGGATACTCGCTGCGCACATAGATATGGCCGACCGTCGCGCCCGTCACGACACCCGCGATGATCATCCCTTCGATCAGCACGTACGGATCGCTTTCCATCACGAGGCGATCGGAGAAAGTGCCGGAATCGCCTTCGTCCGCGTTGCAGACGATGTATTTCTGCGCCGCCTTGGCGCAGCGCACCGTGCGCCATTTGATGCCGGCCGGAAAGGCCGCGCCGCCACGTCCGCGCAGGCCGGATTCGATCAAGGCTTCACAGGCGGCGTCGCCGTCGGTTTGCAAAGCCTTGCGCAAGCCTTCGAGGCCGCCGTGGGCGACGTAATCGTCGATGGAAAGCGGATCCGTGATGCCGATGCGCGCGAAGGTCAGGCGCTGCTGCTTCTTCAGATACGGAATGTCGTCGACCACACCGACGCGCCGTGCATGCGCGCCGCCTTCGACGAAGCCGGCGTCGAACAACGCGGCGACGTCGCCGGCTTCGATGTTCGCGTAGCCGATGCGGCCTTCAGGCGTTTGCACTTCGACGAGCGGTTCGAGCCACAGCAGGCCGCGCGAACCGTTGCGAACCAGTTCGACTTCGAGGCCGCGGCGTGCGGCTTCGGCTTCGATCGCCTGAGCGAGCGCGTCAGCGCCGAGCGCCAAAGCCGACGAATCACGGGGAACGTAGATGCGCGTCATGCCGTCACCTCCACGCACTTGCTGGCGGCCGCGAAGATCGCGTCGAACTTTTGCGGCGTGACTCGGGCGTGCAAGGTGCCGTTGAGCATCAGCGCCGGCGACAGCGCACATTGGCCGAGGCAATACACCGATTCTAGTTCGACTGTCGCGCCGTGCTGGTGTTCGCCGTCGAAGCGGCAGCCGGTGTGCGCCTCGATATGCTGCGCGAGTGCTTCGGTGCCCATGCTGCGGCAGGCTTCCGCGCGGCACAGTTGCACCGTGACGGGCGCGGCCGGTTGCGTGCGGAAGTGGTGGTAATAGGTGATGACGCCGTGCACTTCCGCGCGCGACAGGTTCATGGCACGCGCTAGCGGTGCGACCGCGGCGGGCGGCACGTAACCGACTTCGTCCTGAATCGCGTGCAAGACCGCTAGCAACGACACGCCCGGCCGCGCGTGACGCTGTACGAGTTGATCCGGCGCGATGGCGATGGAATCGTCCAAGTGGGGGCTCCTCCAAAGTCATATATGCACTTGTTATTCATAATGCGTGCACTTATGCTTCGTTTATTCAGTATGGGATAGCCGAACAATAGGCGGGCGATTCAGCCGATGCAATAGGAAAGAGTTCAACATATATGATCAGAATCGAGTGTCAGGCACAGCTGGTGGTGAAGGGTCCGGACGGCCGCGAGGCAAGCCTGTCGGACGTGGTGCCGCTGCTCGCGCTGGTGGATGAATCCGGCAGCATCGCGCAGGCGGCGACGCTTAAGGGTTTGTCCTACCGTCACGCGTGGGGTTTACTGCGCAGCATCGAAGAGCGTTTGGGCGGTCCGCTGATCGCGAAGGAGCGTGGCCGCGGCTCGGTGCTCTCCGAACTCGGGCAAGCGGTATTGCGTGCGCAGCGTCTGTGCGGCGAGCGGCTCGACGGCAACATGCAGGCACTCGCCAGCGAAGTGGCGAGCGATCTGAACCGCTGGCTGGCACCGCCCGCCGACGACGTGCGCATCTTCGCGTCGCACGGCTATGCGGTGGCCGCGCTCGTGACGGCGTTGGTCGCCAACGATCTGCCGGTCGACATCAAGTATCGCGACAGCGCGGACGCCGTCAGCGCGCTCGCGCGCGGCGAATGCGATCTGGCCGGCTTCCATTTGCCGCTCGGCGAGTTTCGCGCGGCGTGCGCGGATGCGTATCGGCGCTGGCTCGATCCGCAGCGTCACGTGCTCGTGCATCTCACGCGACGCAAGCAAGGACTCTTTCTCGGCAAGGGCAATCCGAAGGGAATCGCCGGCCTCGGCGATCTCGCACGCGACGATATCCGCTTCGTGAATCGACAGCCGGGCTCCGGCACGCGCATGTTGCTCGATCTCGCGCTACGGAAAGTCGGAGTCGATCCAGATCGGGTCAATGGATATGCGTCGGCCGAACTCACGCATTCGGCGATTGCGGCGTTCGTCGCGAGCGGTATGGCGGATGTGGGTTTCGGCGTGGAGCCCGCGGCGCATCACTTCGGTCTGGACTTCGTTCCGGTCGTCGACGAAGACTATTACTTTGCCTGTGACCGCGCGCGCCTCGAACGTGCGCCGCTCGCGACGGTGCTCGAATTGCTACGCGGCGACGCGTTTCGCCATAACGTCGATCAGCTCGAAGGCTATGACCCGCAGGACTGCGGCAAGGTGGTCGATCTGGAGGAGGGCTTGGGCGAAGCGGTGGCGTAAGCCGCGGTAAACATCAGGCTGTGTTTGGCGCTGCGTATGGCGTCCGTTTGGGATACTCTCTAAGCTTCCGCTTCCGTCTTAACCGCGCGTTACGTCGCGCCGATCGATATGAAAGTCATTCTTCACGCATGTGCTGCCGTTGCGACCGCTGGTGTGCTCCTCGCCACCGCGTCAATTGCTCTCGCACAGAATTCGCCGGGTGTTCCGGGCGGCATTCTGCAAGATCAGTTCCGTCTTGCCGAGCATCCGCAAATGCCGTTTGCGGCGTCGGCGCCCACGGACAAATACCAGACCGGCAAAAAATCGGCCATGCGCAAGCGAGGCGATATGGGCGATCCGAATGGCTGCAATCTGCAGTGCCCTAAAGACGAATAAGCGGACGCACGGGTCCGTTGTGGGTGCGACGCCGGCGTTCTGCCGGCGTCTTCCTTTTGGCTCTCAGGTTCAGCTTGGCGTTGTTGCCTTGCGCGTGGCGCTTAAGGCTTGGCCGTATGCCACATGTCCTTGAAGCCTTCTCCCTTCATGTCTCCCGCCTGCTTGTCCGCTGCGTAGCGATACAGCGGGTGGCCCTTGTACGCCCATTGCTGCTTGCCGTCCGCGCCATTGATCAAGGTCCAGTCGCCGGACGGTTTGTCCGACGCACTAGCCGTGGCCGCGGGCCAATAGTTCATGCAGCCGCCGGTGCAGGCGCTCACGCCGGGTGTGGTGTCCTTGTCGAAGGTATAGAGCGTCATGCCGTCTGCAGTGACGAAGCGCCCGTCGACGATTTTCGGTGCTTCGGCGAAAGCGCTTTGTTGCAGTGCGAGGAGGGCGAGGCAGAAGAGAGTCTTGCGCATGATGTCGGCTCCTAGTTTTAGTGTTGGTCTCACGCGAGGCACAACGTGCGTGCGCGTGAGGATCAAACGACTGAGCGGATGCCTTTATTCCAATCACTGCTTCGCGAGAGGATCGGGTTAGGGTCCGTCAGGGAACAGCCAGGGGATGAGATAAGAAAAGGATAGTGCGGGAAAGAGCGCAGCGGGAAGGACGCGGGGAATAAGAAAAAACCCGCAAGCAGCAGGCCGCTTACGGGTTTCCGGGGAGACTTGATGGTGCAGCGTAAAACGTGTTCTGGTGGAGGCGGCGGGAATCGAACCCGCGTCCAGAAGCACTCTACGACCAGTTCTACATGTTTAGTTCTGTCATTTGATTTAACCGTAGCGACGCGGACGAACACGCTGCACTACGGCGATTCACTAGGTTTTCGACCCGGACGTCGTGACACCGCCAAGGCTTAACTGACGTATATGACCTCTGTCGGTATTGCTACCGGTCTTGCGACACTAGCCCGTCAGTGAACTAGGCAGAGGACGGCGGCCCTTAGGCTGCCAGTGCGAACGTATCGTCGTTTGCAGTTACGTTTTTCCCATTGATTAACGAGGTGACGGGTCCTCGACATGCCCTAGCCGCTTCGCAACCCCTGTCGAAACCAGGTCGCCCCCGCGGTTCGTTGCTCAAGTTTCTGAGCCAAGCGTTGATTTTACAATAGATTGACGGCCACGTCCTGACTGATCGGCGCTGCCGGCTTTGCTTTTGCCCGCCGCCTGCGTTTCAGCCGAGGTCGCGCAGCAGCCTGTGCAATTCAGCCGGCGATTGGACGACGTGTTGCGCGTGCCATTGGGTCGGCGGAATATCGTTGCCGCAGTAGCCGTACGCCGCCGCGACCGTCTTCATGCCGGCGGCGAAACCCGCCTGCACGTCGCGCAGATCGTCGCCAACGTAGACGATGCGCTCCGGCACCACGTCCAGCTCGCGCGCGGCGTGCAGCAACGGCGCCGGATGCGGTTTCGAATGCGGCGTCGTGTCGCCGCTCACGACACAACCGGCGCGCTCCTCGAGGCCGAGTTGCGCGACCAGCGGCTCGGTGAGCCGCGCGACCTTGTTCGTGACGATGCCCCAGCGCACGCCGCGTGCGTCGAGTTCGTCGAGTATTTCCTGAATGCCGGGAAACAGCGTGGTCTCGATGCACAGGTCCGCTTCATAGTTGGCGAGGAACTCCTCGCGCATCGACGCGAACTCGTGACTATCGGGGCCGATCCCGAACGCACCGCCGATCAGCCCGCGCGCGCCCGCGGACGCAAGCGGGCGCAGATCTTCGAGCGGCACCATCTCCAGCCCGCGATCGTGGCGCATCTTGTTGACGGCGGCCGCGAGGTCGGGCGCCGTGTCGGCTAGCGTGCCGTCGAGGTCGAACAGGACGGCTTGGCAAAGACCGAGTGCGTCTTCGTTGTCTTCGCGTTGGGGCAGGGGCGTGGGATCGCTCATTGATTCGATAGGTCCGGCAGGTCGGGGCGGATCAGACGTCGCGTCGGCAGGCGAGCATGTAGTTCACGCTCGTGTCGGCGGACAGCGTGAAATGCTTGCTGAGCGGGTTATAGACGATGCCTTTGATACCGGCCGTGCGCAATTCGGCGGCGCGCACGAAGCTCGCCAATTCCGACGGGCGAATGAAGCGCGCGTAGTCGTGCGTGCCCTTGGGCAGCATTCGCGCAATGTATTCGGCGCCGATCACGGCGAACAGGTACGACTTCACGTTGCGGTTCAGCGTGGAAAAGAACACCCAGCCGCCGGGTTTCACCAGCGTCTTGCACGCCTCGACTATGGCGGCAGGCCGCGGCACGTGCTCCAGCATTTCCATGCAGGTCACGACGTCGTACGTACCCGGTTCGCGGGCAGCGAGCGCCTCCGCGGCGATTTCTTCGTAATCGACTGTTACACCACTTTCAAGGCTGTGAAGATCGGCCACGCCCAAAGCCTGGGTCGACAAGTCAATGCCCTTCACGTGCGCACCCAGGCTAGCCATCGACTCGGACAGAATGCCGCCACCGCAGCCGATATCCAGCACGGTCTTGCCCGCGAGATGCGCGTGCGTGTCGATCCAGTTCAGGCGAATCGGATTGAGCTCGTGTAACGGCTTGAATTCGGCGTTCGGGTCCCACCAACGATGCGCAAGGTCGCTAAATTTCTGCAGTTCGTGGGGATCGGCGTTGGTCATGGCGGAAGCTGCCTCGAAGAGAGCGGTGAGCGGGCGCTCGAGGATAAACCCTGAGTATATAGGTCGAGGGACGGAGCGGCAAAATGCCCCCGCTCGAGGTCCGGCTGGTGGAGCCGCGCGGCATCGCACCGTGGTCGGACATAAAAAAAGCCCCGCCGAAGCGGGGCTTTGATACTGCGGTAATTTGTTGCTTACTGCTTCGAAGTACCGACAACTTCGACTTCCACGCGACGATCCGGTGCGAGGCAGGCGATGAGTTGCTTGTGGTTCTTCTGGTTGCAACCGGTCGTGACCGGGTTGCGCTTGCCCTTGCCTTCCGTATAGATACGGTTGGATTCGATGCCCTTGCTGACGAGGTATGCCTTCACAGCTTGAGCACGGCGCAACGACAGACGGTCGTTGTACTTGTCCGAACCGATACGGTCCGTGTAACCCGTTGCAACGACGACTTCCAGGTTCAGCGCGCCGATCTTCGATGCCAGATCGTCCAGCTTTTCCTTGCCAGCCGGCTTCAGGATTGCCTTGTCAAAGTCGAACAGTGCGTCAGCTTGATACGTAATCTTCTGGCTCGTAATAGCCGGTGCAGGTGCGACCGGAGCCGGCGGAGTCGGAGCTTGAGCAACCAGAGCGCCATCGCACTTTGCGTTGGCCGTTGCCGGCGTCCAGAATGCATCGCGCCAGCACAGCTCGTTCGTGCCGTTCATCCACACGTATTCGCCGGTACCATTCACCCAGTTGTCGTTCGTAGCTTGTCGCGACGCCGGCACCGACTGTGCCATGGCGGATGCAGCCATAACCGCGGTAGCTGCAATGAACGCGAGCTTTGAAAGTTTATTCATATTTCTCCTCTCGAAATTGAGATTACCGCAGGTTTACTGCGAGCCTGTTGACGAAGACAAGTCATACATTGCTCGAAGTATAACATCGGTGTAGAACAAAAAACGTGCTGTGTAGACTTCGAGCAGTGTCTAACTCTTTATGCGTTGGCATTTTGCCATATCGTTCCCTTCCAACGATAAAAAAATCTGCCCCCGATCGAATCGCCCTCCAATTGTGGTGCATGCGCAACAAAAGCAATTCCCTGGAGGCTCCGCCAGTCATGGCTGAGCGGCGAATTGCCCCACGCACGAATCGAGCCTGACCCGGCTCAAAAATGGGCGCCCAGGAACGCTTCGCGTGCGTTCCACTAATAGGTATACGTAGGTTCGTCGGGAGCGGATTCGCGGCATGTTAGAATCGCGTGATGCGTTGCGCCTGCAATGCTTACGCGAAGGCGCGGCGAAGTGAAGTTAAGCCGTCGTCTTGGCACGTAAAAGATACGGATAATGGATCAATTCGCCAAAGAGACTCTGCCAATCTCCCTAGAGGAGGAAATGCGCCGTTCGTATCTCGATTACGCGATGAGCGTGATCGTAGGGCGTGCGCTTCCCGATGTTCGCGATGGCCTGAAGCCGGTGCACCGGCGCGTGCTGTACGCGATGCACGAACTGAACAACGACTGGAACCGGGCGTACAAGAAGTCGGCGCGTATTGTCGGCGACGTCATCGGTAAGTACCACCCGCACGGCGACACGGCTGTTTACGACACCATCGTCCGGATGGCGCAAGACTTTTCGCTGCGCTACATGCTGGTGGACGGTCAGGGCAACTTCGGTTCGGTCGACGGCGACAATGCCGCGGCAATGCGGTACACCGAAATCCGCATGGCGAAGATCGGCCACGAACTGCTGGCCGACATCGACAAGGAAACGGTCGACTTCACGCCGAACTACGACGGCAGTGAAAACGAACCGGCCATCCTGCCGGCGCGCATTCCCAATCTGCTGATCAATGGCTCGTCCGGCATCGCGGTCGGCATGGCGACCAACATTCCGCCGCACAACCTCAACGAGGTTGTCGACGCCTGCCAGCATCTGCTCAAGAACCCGGAAGCTACGATCGACGAACTGATCGAGATCATTCCGGCGCCCGACTTCCCGACCGCCGGCATCATCTACGGCGTGGCCGGCGTGCGCGACGGCTACCGCACCGGCCGTGGCCGCGTGGTGATGCGCGCGCTCACGCACTTCGAGGAAATCGACCGCGGCCAGCGCATGGCGATCATCGTCGACGAATTGCCGTACCAGGTGAACAAGCGCTCACTTCTGGAGCGCATCGCCGAACTGGTCAACGAGAAGAAGCTCGAAGGCATTTCCGATATCCGCGATGAGTCCGACAAGAGCGGCATGCGCGTCGTGATCGAGCTCAAGCGCGGCGAAGTGCCGGAAGTCGTTCTCAACAATCTGTATAAGGCGACCCAGCTTCAGGACACCTTCGGCATGAACATGGTCGCGCTGGTCGACGGCCAGCCGAAGCTGCTGAACCTGAAAGAAATGCTGTCGTGCTTCCTGTCGCATCGCCGGGAAGTGCTGACGCGGCGCACTGTATACGAACTGCGCAAGGCGCGCGAACGCGGCCACGTGCTCGAGGGTCTGGCGGTCGCGCTCGCCAACATCGACGAGTTCATTGCGATCATCAAAGCCGCGCCGACTCCGCCGATCGCCAAGCAGGAATTGATGGCGCGTCCGTGGGATTCGTCGCTGGTGCGCGAAATGTTGTCGCGCGCCGAGACGGAAAATGCCTCGGCGGGTGGCCGCGAAGCCTACCGTCCTGACGGGCTGAATCCATCGTTCGGTATGCAGACTGACGGCCTCTACCGTCTGTCCGACACCCAGGCTCAGGAAATTCTGCAGATGCGTCTGCAGCGACTGACTGGCCTGGAGCAGGACAAGATCATCGGCGAGTACCGCGAAGTCATGGCGCAAATCGCCGACCTGCTGGACATTCTGGCTCGGCCGGAACGCATTACGGCGATCATCGTCGGCGAACTGACCTCGATCAAAGCCGAATTCGGCGACGCGCGCCGCTCGAAGATCGAGCTGAACGCCACTGAACTGAACACCGAAGATCTGATCACGCCGCAAGAGATGGTCGTGACCATGTCGCACGCCGGCTACGTGAAATCGCAGCCGCTGTCCGAATATAGTGCGCAGAAGCGGGGTGGCCGCGGCAAGCAGGCCACGGCAATGAAGGAAGACGACTGGATCGACACGCTGTTCATCGCGAACACGCACGATCACATTCTGTGCTTCTCGAATCGCGGTCGCGTCTACAGCGTGAAGGTTTACGAAGTGCCGCAAGGTTCGCGGAACTCGCGCGGCCGTCCGATCGTGAATATCTTCCCGCTTCAGGACGGCGAGAAGATTACGGTTGTCTTGCCGGTGAAGGAATTTTCGGCTGACAAATTCGTCTTTATGGGCACCGCGTTAGGAACCGTAAAAAAGACGCCGCTGGAAGCCTTTGGCCGCGTGTTGCGCAAGGGTATTATTGCGGTCGGTCTGGATGAGGGCGACTACCTGATCGGCGCCGCCATTACCGATGGCCAGCACGACGTCATGCTGTTCTCGGATTCGGGCAAGGCGGTTCGCTTCGACGAGAACGACGTGCGTCCGATGGGCCGTGAAGCGCGCGGTGTGCGCGGCATGCAGCTCGAAGACGGGCAAAACGTGATCGCGCTCCTAGTGGCCGGCGACGAGCAGGAGTCGGTGCTCACCGCAACCGAGAACGGTTTTGGCAAGCGCACGCCGATCACCGAGTACACCCGTCACGGTCGCGGTACGAAGGGCATGATCGCGATCCAGACGTCGGAACGTAACGGCAAGGTCGTCGCCGCCACGCTGGTGGATCAGGAAGCGCAGATCATGCTGATCACCAATACTGGCGTGCTGATCCGTACGCGGGTGTCGGAAATCCGTGAAATGGGACGCGCAACCCAAGGTGTTACACTCATCAGCCTTGACGAAGGGACCAAGCTTTCAGGTCTGCAACAGGTTGCTGAGGCGGAAGCAGAAGCTGATGCTGAAGGCGACGCCGAAGGTCCCGCAGAAGGTGACAACGGTGGCGAAGAGGGCGGTGCGGCCTGATTTGCGTCAGCGTCTTACAGTCTCAGTGATTAGTTGAAAGCTGCGCCGGGAATAATGGCGTGTCGGGCCGATACGTGTCCCGCGCGGCTTGCTGCTCAAGTTCATTTCTATTAGGGAGTAATGATGCAAAAACGATTCAAACAACTGATGTTGCTGGCTGCCCTCGTGCCGACCTTTGCCATGGCTCAAGCGCTTCAAAGCCAGGCTCCGGCGGCTCCGGCTGCTGCCGCGGCACCGGTTGATCCGGCCAAGCAGGCTGCAATCAAGGACCTGTTGGACGCAATCGACGCGCAGAAGCTCGTCGGCGCGATCGGCAACAGCGCCCAGATGCAAGCCAAGCAGCTGGTTCCGGCAATCCTGTCGGACGCGCTGAGCGAAAACAAGACGATGACGGACAAGCAGAAGCAGGCTTCCGTCCCGACGCTGCAAAAGAACGCAGTGCCGAAGCTGGTTGACGGCGCAGGCCAGGTGTTCGCAACGGACAGTTTCCGTCAGGACGCCATGCAAGCTCAGTACGACGCTTACGCGAAGTACTACAGCACGTCGGAAATCAAGGATCTGACGACGTTCTACAAGAGCCCGACCGGCCGCAAGTTCATCCAGGTGCAAGACCAGGTTGGCCGCGACGTCGTGAACGGCTTGATGCAAAAGTACATGCCGCAATCGATCAAGGCAACGCGTGACCAGGCTGACAAGGAAGTCGCCTCGGTCAAGCCGGCTAAGTAAAAGCCAAGGTCGACAGGCTGCGCTGACATCGCGCCAGCTGCTGCCCAGCAGGCCCGCCTCGTAGGCTGATGGCGCGCCGGGTTTGGCGGCTTGGCGGTGACAATGCGATAATGGCCGTTTGCGCACACGCGCAAACGGCCATTTTCTTTTTCGGCGCGAAATGGCCCGAAACCCGCGTCAGAACATCGCGTCGGCAAAATCGGGTTGTCAGCGTCACGGTGGTTGTTCGCCCGGCTGCCAACTTCGCCGATCTTTGCGCGATTTTCCTTTTTTGCGCCTGCTTCCAGGATCTCACGATGCGCGTCTTTAATTTCTCCGCCGGCCCCGCGGCTATGCCCGAAGAAGTGCTGCGTCAAGCCGCCGACGAAATGCTCGACTGGCAGGGCAGTGGCATGAGCGTGATGGAAATGAGCCATCGCGGGAAAGAGTTCATGTCGATCCACGAGGAAGCGCTCGTCGATCTGCGCGACTTGCTCGAGGTGCCCGCCAGCCATCGCATCCTGTTCCTGCAGGGCGGTGGCCTCGGCGAGAACGCGATCGTGCCGATGAATCTGATGGGCGCGAAGCCTCGCGCGGATTTCGTGGTGACGGGTTCCTGGTCGCAAAAGTCGTTCAAGGAAGCGCAGAAGTACGGCACCGTGCATCTGGCGGCGAGCGGCCAGACGGCCGACGGGTTCACCCGCGCGCCGGCGCGCTCCGAATGGCAACTGTCTGACGACCCGGCTTACGTGCATCTGTGCACGAACGAGACGATCCACGGCGTCGAGACGTTCGAGATTCCCGATCTCGGCGATATTCCGCTGGTGGCCGACGCCTCGTCGCACATCCTGTCGCGTCCCATGGACATCGCCAAATACGGCGTGCTGTTTGGTGGCGCGCAGAAGAATATCGGCATGGCCGGCGTGACGGTGGTGGTCGTGCGCGAAGACATGCTGGATCGCGCGCAGTCGATTTGCCCGTCGGCGTTCGAATGGAAGACCGTCGCCGAGAACAATTCGATGTACAACACGCCGCCCACTTATGCGATCTACATCGCCGGGTTGGTGTTCAAGTGGTTGAAGAAGCAGGGCGGCCTTGCCGCGATGGAAGCGCGTAATCTCGAGAAGTCGAAGTTGCTGTACGACGCGATCGACTCGAGCAGCTTCTATCTGAACAAGGTCGAACGTGGCTCGCGCTCGCGGATGAACGTACCGTTCTTCCTCGCCGACGAGTCGCGCAACGAAGATTTCCTGGCCGGCGCGAAAGCGCGGGGAATGGTGCAGCTAAAGGGCCACAAGTCCGTCGGCGGCATGCGGGCGTCGATTTATAACGCCGTCCCGCTCGAGGGCGTCAAAGCGCTTGTCGAATACATGAAGGAATTCGAACAGCGCGGTGCCTGAGCCACATTGGCTTGCGGGCGCGCGCATCCTTTCCAGCACGCATTTTTGCAGCAGCTACCGGCAGGGCCGTTTTCACGTATGGACGACGAACTCAATACCCGACTCAAACCCCTTCGCGAACGCATCGACGCACTCGACGCGCAGTTGATCGCGCTTCTCAACCAGCGCGCCGCGGTGGCGCTCGAAGTGGGCGAGGTCAAGAAGCATTTCAACGCGCCGGTGTTCCGGCCCGAGCGCGAGCAGCAGGTGATCGCGCGTCTGCAGGACATGAGCGAAGGGCCGCTCGCGAGCGAGCATATCAGCGCGATCTGGCGCGAGATCATGGCCGCGAGCCGCGCGCTCGAGAAGACCATCAAGGCCGCGTATCTCGGCCCGGTCGGCACCTACAGCGAACAGGCGATGCATGAGTACTTCGGTCAGTCGATCGAAGGCCTGCCGTGTCCGTCGATCGACGAAGTGTTCCGTTCGGTTGAGGCCGGCGCCGCCGAATTCGGCGTCGTGCCGGTCGAGAATTCGACCGAAGGCGCGGTGTCGCGCACGCTCGATCTGCTGCTGCAAACGCAACTCACGATTGGCGGGGAACTGGCTTTGCCGATCCACCACAATCTGTTGACGCTGAACGGTGGCCTCACGGGCGTGACGCGCGTGTGCGCGCACGCGCAGGCGCTCGCCCAGTGCCAGCGCTGGCTGTCGACCAACGCGCCGCATCTCGAGCGCCAGGCGGTGTCGAGCAATGCCGAAGCGGCGCGCATGGCCGCTGAAGATCCGACCGTGGCGGCGATCGCTGGCGATCGCGCGGCGACCCATTACGGCTTGCAAGTGGCGTACGCGCTGATCCAGGACGATCCGCACAACCGCACGCGCTTCGTGATGATCGGCAAGCAGCCGGCCGGCCCGAGCGGTTATGACCAGACGTCGCTGATCGTGTCGGTGGTGAACGAACCGGGCGCGATGGTCAAGCTGCTGGAGCCGCTGGCGCGGCACAGCGTGTCCATGACCCGCTTCGAATCGCGTCCGGCGCGCGTCGGCACGTGGGAGTACTACTTCTACATCGACGTCGAAGGCCATCGCGACGATCCGGCGGTCGCCGCCGCGCTCACCGAACTCGGCGAGAAGGCAGCATTTCTGAAGATTCTGGGCTCGTATCCGCGCGCCCGTTGATGACATTCAAGCGGCGACTCGCGGCATCGCGCTGCGGCCGCCGCGCATTCAATTATTAATAGTCGTTCGGAGATTCTCATGACAGCGTCTTTCGGTCCTTCCTACGTGCGCGCCATTGCGCCTTACATCGCAGGCAAACCGATTTCGGAAGTGGCCCGCGAATTCGGTCTGGACGAAGCGACCATCGTGAAACTCGCATCGAACGAGAATCCCCTCGGCATGCCGGAGTCGGCGCAGCGCGCCATGGCGCAGGCCGCGAGCGAACTGGGCCGCTACCCGGACGCGAATGCGTTCGAGTTGAAGGCGGCGCTGAGCGAGCGCTACGGCGTGCCGGCCGACTGGGTCACGCTCGGCAACGGCAGCAACGACATCCTCGAAATCGCCGCGCATGCGTTTGTGGAAAAGGGCCAGTCGATCGTCTATGCACAGTACTCGTTCGCGGTTTACGCGTTGGCCACGCAGGGCCTAGGCGCGCGCGCGATCGTCGTGCCGGCTGTCAAATACGGTCACGACCTCGACGCGATGCTCGCGGCCATCACCGACGATACGCGCCTGATTTTCGTCGCCAATCCGAATAACCCGACCGGCACGTTCATCGAAGGCCCGAAGCTCGAGGCGTTTCTCGACAAGGTGCCGCGCAACGTGGCCGTCGTGCTCGACGAGGCGTATACGGAATATCTGCCGGAAGAGAAGCGCTACGACTCGATCGCGTGGGTGCGCCGCTACCCGAACCTGCTGGTGTCGCGCACGTTCTCGAAGGCCTTCGGCCTCGCCGGATTGCGCGTGGGTTTCGCGATCGCGCAACCTGAGCTGACCGATTTGCTGAATCGCTTGCGTCAGCCGTTCAATGTGAACACGCTCGCGCAAGCCGCGGCGATCGCTGCGCTGAACGACAAGGCGTTTCTGGAAAAGAGCGCGGCGTTGAACGCGCAAGGCTATCGCCGTTTGACTGAAGCGTTCGACAAGCTCGGTCTGGAGTATGTGCCGTCGGATGGCAATTTCGTGCTGGTGCGTGTCGGCAACGACGACGCGGCCGGCAACCGCGTCAACCTCGAATTGCTGAAGCAGGGCGTGATCGTGCGTCCCGTCGGCAACTACGGTTTGCCGCAGTGGCTGCGCATCACGATCGGCCTGCCCGAAGAAAACGAAGCATTCATCGCGGCGCTCGAAAAGACGCTCGCCACCGCGTAAGCGGTAATCCTTGACCCGCGCGCCTCGTCGGCATGAAAGGCGCGCTTTTTCTGTGACCGACGTGGCCGCGTTTTCATTTAACAAGCTGGTAATTTTCGGTGTCGGCCTGATCGGCGGATCGCTCGCGCGCGCGTTGCGCGAGCGGGGCGAGACCGAGGGCGCGCGCAAACTGATCGGTGTGGGGCGTTCGTCCGCGTCGACTGAACGCGCTCTGGAACTGGGTGTGATCGACGGCTCGGCGGCGCTGAACGACGACGCCTCGCTACGTGAAGCGCTATCCGGCGCCGACTTCGTGCTGCTGGCCGCGCCCGTCGCGCAGACGCAGCCGCTGCTCGAGCGCATCGCGCCGTTTCTCGAAGACGCCACGATCGTCACCGACGCCGGCAGCACCAAGTCAGACGTGGTCGCCGCCGCCCGCGCGGCGCTTGGCGCGCGCATCGGCCAGTTCGTGCCTGGCCATCCGATTGCCGGTCGCGAGGCGAGCGGCGTGGAAGCAGCCTTGCCCGACCTGTATGTCGGCCGCAATGTCGTGCTGTGTCCGCTGCCTGAAAATGCGCCGGCTAATGTGGAGCGTGTCGCGGCGATGTGGCGCGCCACCGGCGCGCTCGTGCGCAACATGGCGCCCGAGCAGCACGACCGCGTGTTCGCCTCGGTCAGCCATTTGCCGCACGTGCTCTCGTTCGCGCTGGTCGAGCAGATTCTCAATTCGCCCGACGCCGCGCTGAAATTCTCCTTCGCGGCGGGCGGTTTCCGCGACTTCACGCGGATCGCCGCGTCGAGCCCGGAAATGTGGCGCGACGTGTGCGTCGCCAATCGCGTCGCGCTGCTCGACGAACTCGACGCCTACACGGCAGTGCTCGCGCGCTTGCGCGCGGCCATCGAAGCCGCTGACGGCGCCGCCCTCGAAGCCGTATTCGCGCGCTCGCGCGTGGCGCGCACGGAATGGCAGGAACAGCGCGCGGCCGGCGTCGCCAATAGTGACGCGTCGAAATAACCGGAAACTGGACTCAATCATGGAATTCCTCGATCTCGGACCGTTTTCCCGCGCGTCCGGCACGGTTCGTCTGCCTGGCTCGAAGAGCATTTCGAACCGGGTGTTGCTGCTCGCGGCGCTCGCCGAAGGCGAAACGACGATCACGAACCTGCTCGACTCCGACGACACCCGCGTGATGCTCGACGCGCTCGAAAAGCTCGGTGTGCGTCTGAAGCGCGACGGCGACACCTGCGTCGTGACCGGCACGCGCGGCGCGTTCACGGCGCGCACGGCCGATCTGTTTCTCGGCAACGCCGGCACGGCGGTGCGTCCGCTGACGGCGGCGCTGGCGGTCAATGGCGGCGACTACCGCATTCACGGCGTGCCGCGCATGCACGAGCGGCCGATCGGCGACCTGGTCGACGGGCTGCGCCAGCTCGGCGCCAAGGTCGACTATGAAGAGAACGAAGGCTATCCGCCGCTGCGGATTCGTCCGGGGCAGATCAACGCCGACGCGCCGATTACCGTGCGCGGCGATGTGTCGAGCCAGTTCCTCACGTCGCTGCTCATGACGCTGCCACTGTTGCGCACCGAGAGCGGTGTGAGCACCGTGCAGGTGGACGGCGAATTGATCTCGAAGCCGTACATCGAGATCACCATCAAGTTGATGGAGCGTTTCGGCATCAAGGTTGAACGCAACGGCTGGCATCAGTTCGTCGTGCCGGCTGGGCAGCGCTATCAGTCGCCGGGCGCGATCATGGTGGAGGGCGACGCGTCGTCCGCTTCGTATTTCCTCGCGGCCGGCGCGCTCGGCGGCGGGCCGCTGAAGGTGGAGGGTGTCGGCCGGGCCAGCATCCAGGGCGACGTCGGCTTTGCCGATGCGCTCATCAAGATGGGCGCGAACCTGCAGATGGGCGACGACTGGATCGAAGTGCGCGGCGTCGGCCACGACAGCGGCAAGCTCGAGCCGATCGACATGGACTGCAACCTGATTCCCGATGCCGCGATGACGATCGCCGTCGCGGCGTTGTTCGCGGACGGCGCGACCACGCTGCGCAATATCGCCAGCTGGCGCGTGAAGGAAACCGACCGGCTCGCCGCGATGGCGACGGAGCTGCGCAAGGTCGGCGCCAAGGTGCAGGAAGGCGAGGATTTCCTCGTCATCGAACCGCCTGAAAAGTTGATTCCGAACGCCGCCATCGACACCTACGACGATCACCGCATGGCCATGTGCTTTTCGTTGGTGAGTCTCGGCGGCGTGCCGGTGCGCATCAACGACCCGAAGTGCGTCGGCAAGACGTTTCCCGATTATTTCGAGCGTTTCACCGCGCTCGCCCAACCCTGATTCGACCCCGAATCGACTGACGTGCGACTTTTTCGATGAAACCGACCCGTCCCTTTCACCAGACGCCCGTCATTACGATCGACGGCCCGAGTGCCTCCGGCAAAGGCACCGTGGCCGCGCTGGTTGCCGCGAGCCTCGGCTTCCACTTGCTGGATAGCGGCGCGCTGTACCGTCTCGCCGCGCTTGCCAGCCTGCGCTACAACATCGAGGCGGCCGACGCCGACGCCCTTGCAAAACTGATCGACGATCTGCACATCACGTTTCGCGAGGGGCTGGCGCAGCTCGACGGCGTCGACGTCTCGGCCGAGATCCGCGCGGAGGAAGTCGGCGGCCGTGCCTCGGCGATCGCCGTGCATGCGCCGGTGCGCACCGCGCTGGTGGCGCGTCAGCGGGCTTTTCGTAAGGAACCGGGACTGGTTGCGGACGGCCGCGATATGGGCACCGTAATCTTCCAGGACGCCGTGCTGAAGGTGTTCATGACCGCCAGCGTCGAGGCCCGCGCGGCGCGCCGGCATAAGCAATTGATCCAAAAAGGATTTTCTGCTAATATAGATGACTTGCTCCGGGATTTGCGTGAGCGCGATGAGCGTGACAGTCAGCGCGCAGCCGCGCCACTCAAGCCCGCAGCGGATGCAAAGCTGCTTGATACCTCCGCCTTGTCGGTCGACCAGGCGGTCGCGCAAGTGGTGCAGTGGTATGAAGCTTTAGTCCCGCATGCCTGATGAAAGTACGAGTTGTGCTTCAGGTGTGGGCGCAGTAGAAGTCCGTTGTCAGTAGGTGCTTCGCGATTGTCGCGCAGCGTTGTGTTAACCCTTTAACCCCGTGTGGCATTCGCATTCTTGGCCGTTGTTGCTGACCGTCCGGCCAGCCGGGCACCGCGAGAACCATGCAAATTTTGATTTTTATGTCCGACCTGCAAACCTCTACCCCGAATACCGAATCTTTTGCGGCTCTGTTCGAAGAGTCGCTGACCAAGCAAGACATGCGCGCCGGCGAAGTGATCTCCGCCGAAGTCGTGCGTGTTGACCACAACTTCGTGGTCGTCAACGCTGGTCTCAAGTCCGAAGCCTACATCCCGCTCGAAGAGTTCCTGAACGACGCGGGCGAGGTAGAAGTGCAGGCGGGCGACTTCGTTTCCGTCGCGATCGACGCGTTGGAAAACGGCTATGGCGACACGATCCTGTCGCGCGACAAGGCGAAGCGCCTGGCTTCGTGGCTGTCGCTGGAAAAGGCTCTCGACAACAACGAACTCGTGACCGGCACGATCACGGGCAAGGTCAAGGGCGGCATGACCGTTATGGTCAACGGCATCCGCGCATTCCTGCCGGGTTCGCTGGTCGACACGCGTCCGGTCAAGGACACGACCCCGTACGAAGGCAAGACGCTGGAATTCCGCGTCATCAAGCTCGACCGCAAGCGTAACAACGTCGTGCTGTCGCGTCGTGCCGTGATCGAAGCGACCCAAGGCGAAGAGCGCGCAAAGCTGCTCGAAACGCTGAAGGAAGGCGCGATCGTGGAAGGCGTGGTGAAGAACATCACGGATTACGGCGCGTTCGTGGACCTCGGCGGTATCGACGGCCTGCTGCACATCACCGACATCGCATGGCGTCGTGTGCGTCACCCGAGCGAAGTGCTGTCGGTTGGCCAAGAAGTCACCGCGAAGATCCTCAAGTTCGATCAAGAGAAGAACCGCGTTTCGCTGGGCATCAAGCAACTGGGCGACGATCCGTGGGAAGGCATTTCGCGCCGTTACCCGTCGGGTACGCGCCTGTTCGGTAAGGTCACCAACATCACCGACTACGGCGCATTCGTCGAAGTCGAATCGGGTATCGAAGGCCTGGTTCACGTGTCGGAAATGGACTGGACGAACAAGAACGTTGCACCGTCGAAGGTTGTGCAACTGGGTGACGAAGTCGAAGTCATGGTTCTCGAAATCGACGAAGACCGCCGCCGTATCAGCCTCGGCATGAAGCAATGCAAGCCGAACCCGTGGGACGACTTCAGCCGCAACTTCAAGAAGGGCGACAAGCTGCAAGGCGCAATCAAGTCGATCACCGACTTCGGCGTCTTCATCGGTCTGCCGGGCGGCATCGACGGTCTGGTTCACCTGTCGGACCTGTCGTGGAGCGAAACGGGCGAAGAAGCAGTTCGCAAGTACAAGAAGGGCGACGAAGTGGAAGCGATCGTTCTCGGCATCGACGTCGAGAAGGAACGCATTTCGCTGGGCATCAAGCAGCTCGAAGGCGACCCGTTCAGCAACTTCGTTGCCATGAACGACAAGGGTTCGATCGTCGACGGCGTGGTCAAGTCGGTGGACGCGAAGGGTGCTGTGGTTCAGCTGTCGGCAGAAGTCGAAGGCTACCTGCGCGCTTCGGAAATCGCACAAGACCGCGTGGAAGATGCTCGCAACGTGCTGAAGGACGGCGACAAGGTCAACGCGATGATCATCAACATCGATCGCAAGTCGCGTGGTATCAACCTGTCGATCAAGGCCAAGGATTCGGCTGAGCAACAGGAAGCGATTCGCGGCCTGGCTTCGTCGGACTCGAGCTCGGCTGCCACCGGCACGACGAACCTCGGCGCGCTGTTGAAGGCCAAGCTCGACGGCCAGAACCAGTAAGCCTGAGAGGTCTGCTGCAGTATGACCAAATCGGAATTGGTCGCCCAGCTGGCTGCGCGATTTCCGCAACTTGTCCTTAAAGATGCGGATTTCGCGGTGAAGACGATGCTTGATGCGATGTCGGAGGCACTTGCCAACGGTCATCGCATCGAAATTCGCGGCTTCGGCAGCTTCGGCCTTAACCGCCGTCCCTCCCGCGTCGGGCGTAATCCCAAGTCGGGCGAGAAGGTGCTGGTACCTGAGAAGTACGTACCGCACTTCAAGCCGGGCAAGGAATTGCGCGAGCGGGTAGATCGTCGCGCGGGTGAGCCGTTGAAGGCCGAAGAGCCGGATGACGACCTGTAAATGCTTCGCTGCGCTATTTGCAGCGTGGCATTGGTAGCGTCAGCGGCCAAAACCAGTCGGCAAAAGACCAGAAAAAGCGCCTTCGGGCGCTTTTTTTTCGTCTGTACGTCTGGCGTTTTTGCGCCGCGACGTTCGTCTGGCCTGACGCGTGGCCCACAAGCACGGCCCGCAGGCGCGATCGCCGAATCCAGACAAACTGACCCACGCACCCGCCTACCCGCCTGCGGCAAGATAAAACCGCCTAAGCCCGCAATCCGCCAGTTCCTGCCCAGCCGCGAGGGCTTCAATTACAATACGGGTCACTTCGGCGCGGGCAACACCGTGGCGCGACGCGTCATCAAGCCGGCGTCACCCCGCAACTGCCGTCAAGAGACCTATTCATGAAATTTATCGTCTGGCTGATCCGTGTGCTGGTGTTCGTGCTGCTGCTGGTGCTGGCGCTCTCCAATACACAACCTGCTACGCTGAATTTCCTCGCCGGCTACGCATGGTCGGCGCCGTTGATCCTGATCGGCCTCGCGTTCTTCGTGGTGGGGCTGCTGGCCGGGTTGGTTTCGTCGATGCCGGCCATGCTGCGCTTGCGCATGGAAAATGGCCGGCTCAAGCGCGAGTTGCGGGTGGCGCGCGAAACCCCGGTCGTGGTCGAACAACCGCCCATGCCGCCGTTGATCTGAATTTCTTCGGCCGCGCATCGTGAGCGCGGCTTTCCGTCTTCGCTTTCCCGCACATTTGCATTAATCGCATGGATCTAGACTTCTGGTGGCTGCTTGTCATACCCGTCGCTTTCGCGTTCGGCTGGATGGCTGCGCGCTACGACCTCAAGACGCTGCTGTCCGAAAGCGCCAACTTGCCGCGCTCGTATTTTCGCGGCCTCAACTTCCTGCTCAACGAGCAGCCGGACCAGGCGATCGATGCCTTCATCGAAGTGGTCAAGCTCGATCCGGAAACGGTCGAGTTGCACTTCGCGCTGGGCAATCTGTTCCGTCGCCGCGGTGAAACGGATCGCGCGATTCGCGTGCATCAGAATCTGTTGAGCCGCGCCGACCTGCCGGTCAGCGAGCGCGATCACGCGCTTTACGAGTTGGGGCAAGACTTCCTGAAGGCGGGTCTGCTCGATCGCGCGGAAGAAACGTTTCGCTCGCTCGAAACCGGCGACTACGCATTGGGCGCGCAACGCGCGCTCCTCACCATCTACGAAATCGAGAAGGACTGGGTCAAGTCCATCGATACCGCGCGTCATCTGGAAACGATGGGCGCGGAGTCGCTCGACAAGGAAATTGCGCAGTTCCACTGCGAACTCGCGCAGGAAGCGCTACAACAGAAGAAGCCGGACGAAGCCCGCCGCCAGCTCGGCTTCGCGCTGAAGGCGAACCCGACCAACGTGCGCGCCACGATCCTGTTCGGCGACGTCGACGCGGCCGGCGGCGCGCAGGAAGCGGCCATCGCCCAATGGCGGCGCGTGGAGGAGCAGAATCCGGCCTATCTGCCGCTGGTCGCGGAAAAGCTGATGAAGGCCTACGAGGCGCTCGGCCGCCCGCAGGACGGCGCCGATCTGCTCACCACGTGGGTGGACCGCTATCCGACCAACGATCTGCTCGATGTTGCCTATCAGCACGTCGCATCGCTGCGCGGACCTGACGCCGCCCATGCGCTGGCGCGCTCGCAAATGCAGAAGTCGCCGAATCTGGCGGGCATGACACGGTTGCTCGAGGCGCAGGAAGCCGCCGCGGAAGAACCGCGGCGCAGCGAACTCGAACTGATGCGCACGCTGATCCGTCAGCGCACCAAAAATCTGCCACGGTATACGTGCCAGAATTGCGGTTTCAGGGCGCGGCTTTTCTACTGGCAGTGCCCGGGTTGCAGCGGTTGGGAAACCTATGCGCCGCGTCGCGTCGAGCCGATCACCGCGTCGAACTGACGCTTTGATGGCCGCGGCGGCTTCGGCTGCGCGGTCGCGCCGCCGCCCGGCGTGTGGCAACCGCCCCAGCGCGGGCGGATTTCGCAACATGTTTCTGACCGGCTTCATCGCCGGGAATCATCACCGGAACCCTCTACCGGAAAGCGTATGAAAATCACCATTATCGGCACGGGCTATGTGGGTCTTGTCACCGGCGCGTGTCTCGCCGAGATCGGTCACGACGTTTTCTGTCTCGACGTCGATCCGCGCAAGATCGAAATCCTCAACAACGGCGGCGTGCCCATTCACGAGCCCGGTTTGCAGGAGATGATCGCCCGCACGCGCGCGGCGCGCCGCATCACGTTTTCCACGGATGTCGAAGCCAGCGTCGCGCACGGCGACGTGCAGTTCATCGCCGTCGGCACGCCGCCTGACGAAGACGGCTCGGCGGATCTGCAATACGTGCTCGAAGCGGCGCGCAACATCGGCCGCACGATGAACGGCTTCAAGGTGATCGTCGACAAGTCGACAGTGCCGGTCGGCACCGCGCAGCGCGTACGCATGGTGGTCGAAGAAGAACTGGCTAAACGCGGGCTTGCCGCCAGCGCGCAGCATCGCTTCTCGGTGGTGTCCAATCCCGAGTTCCTGAAGGAAGGCGCGGCGGTCGACGACTTCATGCGTCCCGACCGCATCGTGATCGGCATCGACGAAGACGAACCCGGCATGCGCGCGCGCGAATTGATGAAGCGTCTGTACGCGCCGTTCAACCGCAATCACGAACGCACCTTGTACATGGACGTGCGCTCGGCCGAATTCACGAAATACGCGGCCAATGCCATGCTCGCCACGCGCATCTCGTTCATGAACGAGATGTCGAATCTGGCGGACCGCGTCGGCGCGGATATCGAAGCCGTGCGCCGCGGCATCGGCTCGGATCCGCGGATCGGCTATCACTTCCTGTACGCAGGCTGCGGCTACGGCGGCTCGTGCTTCCCGAAGGACGTGCAGGCGCTGATCCGCACGGCCAGCGAGAGCGGCCACAATCTGCGCATCCTCGAAGCGGTCGAGGAAGTGAACCACAAGCAGAAAGACGTGCTGGTGCACAAGATCACGGACAAACTCGGCGACGATCTGAGCGGCCGCACGTTCGCCGTGTGGGGCCTCGCATTCAAGCCCAACACCGACGATATGCGCGAGGCGCCGAGCCGTCGCCTGATCGCGGAACTGCTGGCGCGCGGCGCCCAGGTGCGCGCGTACGATCCGGTCGCGGTGACCGAAGCGCGCCGCGTGTTCGCCATCGACCTGCATGACGCACCGGACCAGTTCGCGCGTCTGAGCTTCACGAGCACGCAGGACGAAACGCTCACCGGCGCCGACGCCCTCGTGATCGTGACCGAATGGAAAGAATTCAAGAGTCCGGATTTCGTTCATCTGAAATCGGTGCTGAAGTCGCCGTTGATTTTCGACGGCCGCAACCTGTATGAACCGGACGCGATGACCGAACTCGGCATCGACTACCACTCGATTGGACGCCCCTATGCCCAACCCTCTGAACTTCCGGCCGTTGCCTGAGACCGTGCCCGGCGCCGCGCCGTCCACGCCCGCAGCGCCGCTCACGGTCGTGCCGCGCGAACAGCTCGGCGCGGCGCGCGTGCTGGTGGTGGGCGACGTCATGCTCGATCGCTACTGGTTCGGCGACGTGAACCGCATTTCGCCGGAAGCGCCGGTGCCGGTGGTGCACGTGCAGCGTCAGGAAGACCGTCTCGGCGGCGCGGCGAACGTCGCGCGCAACGCGGTCGCGCTCGGCGCGCAAGCCGGCTTGCTGTGCGTGGTCGGCCATGACGAACCGGGCGAGCGCATCGTGCAGCTGCTCGGCGAAAGCGGCGTGAAGCCGCATCTCGAGCGCGATCCGGCGCTGCTCACCACGATCAAGCTGCGCGTGCTGTCGCGCCAGCAACAGTTGCTGCGCGTCGACTTCGAAAACTCGCCGGCGCACGAAGTGCTGCTCGCGGGTCTCGCCCGATTCGACGAACTGCTGCCGTCGCACGACGTGATTCTGATGTCCGACTACGCGAAGGGCGGCCTGACCCACGTCACGCAAATGATCTCGAAGGCGAATGCCGCGGGCAAGCCGGTGCTGGTCGATCCGAAGGGCGACGACTGGGAACGCTATCAGGGCGCCACGCTGATCACGCCGAACCGCGCCGAGTTGCGCGAGGTGGTCGGTCAGTGGAAATCGGAAGAAGATCTGCTCGCGCGCGTGACGAAACTGCGCACCGATCTGCAGTTCAAGGCGCTGCTGCTGACGCGTTCGGAAGAGGGCATGACGCTCTTCACGGACGACGGCGTCCTGCACGCTTCGGCTGTCGCGCGCGAAGTGTATGATGTCTCGGGCGCGGGCGACACCGTGATCGCCACGCTCGCCGCCATGCTCGGCGCGGGTCTCACGCTGATCGAGGCGGTCGGGCTCGCGAATCGCGCGGCCGGCATCGTGGTCGGCAAACTCGGCACCGCCACTGTCGACTACGACGAACTTTTTCATTGATGCGGCCCGCCGGGTCCCTCGCAGTGCGGCCATGAGTGGCGCGTAAAAGGGATTCGCGGGGCGTCAACTGGACCTGTCGATTGGAGCTAGTGCAGAGCACTCGCTCCGATCCCATGCAAAGCTCTTTACCGCAGGCTCATCATGACCCTCATCGTCACCGGCGCGGCCGGTTTTATCGGCAGCAATCTCGTGAAGGCGCTCAACGAGCGCGGTGAACAACGCATCATTGCCGTGGACAACCTCACGCGTGCCGACAAGTTCAAGAATCTCGTCGACTGCGAGATCGACGACTACCTCGACAAGACCGAGTTCGTCGAACGCTTCAAGCGCGGTGACTTCGGCAAGGTGCGCGCGATTTTCCACGAAGGCGCCTGTTCGGACACGATGGAAACCGACGGCCGCTACATGATGGACAACAATTTCCGCTACAGCCGCGATGTGCTCGATGTGTGCCTCGCGCAGAACATCCAGTTCCTGTACGCGTCGTCGGCGGCAACGTATGGCGGCTCGAGCCGTTTCGTCGAAGAGCGCGAGGTCGAGCAGCCGCTCAACGTGTACGGCTACTCGAAGTTCCTGTTCGATCAGGTGATTCGCCGCGTGCTGCCGACTGCGAAGAGCCAGATTGCCGGCTTCCGTTATTTCAATGTCTACGGGCCGCGCGAAACGCATAAGGCGCGCATGGCGTCGGTGGCGTTTCACAACTTCAACCAGTTCCGCGCCGAGGGCAAGGTCAAGCTGTTCGGCGAATACAACGGCTACGCCGCGGGCGAGCAGACGCGCGACTTCGTCTCCGTGGAAGACGTGGTGAAGGTCAACCTGTTCTTCTTCGACAATCCGGACAAGTCGGGCATCTTCAATCTGGGCAGCGGCCGCGCGCAACCGTTCAACGACATCGCCAGCACGGTGGTCAACACGCTGCGCTCGCTGAACAACGAACCGGCGCTGTCGCTCGCGGATCAGGTGCAGCGCGGGTTGATCGAATACATTCCGTTTCCCGATGCGTTGCGCGGCAAGTACCAGTGCTTCACGCAAGCGGATCAGTCGAAGCTGCGCGCGGCCGGCTACGACGCGCCGTTCCTGAGCGTTCAGGAAGGTGTCGATCGTTACGTGCGTTGGCTATTCGGCCAGGTGTAAATCTTTCGGATCCCTCTTTAAACTGGAATCTCCCGGTTGGTGATGGTCGCCAACCGGTTGTACGAGGGAGATTCCATATGTTTCGAAAAATTCTGGTTACCGCGGCCATGCTGGCCGCTTTCGGCCACGCTTATGCGGCGGTCGACGTCAACACGGCCAATGAGGATGCGCTGCGCGGCATCAAGGGCATCGGTCCTGCCAAAGCGAAAGCCATTCTCGACGAGCGTGCAGCGCATGGTCCGTTCAAGGACCCGGCCGACCTCGGCAAGCGCGTCAAAGGCATGGGCGGGCATACCGTCGAGCGCCTGCAGGCGGAGGGTCTCGCTGTCGGTCCGGCTGGCGCGGCTGCTAACCCGCAGGCTGCGGCGTCTGCACAGACCAAAGGCGCGGCCGTTCCGGCCGCCACGCCGAAGAACAGCGCCACGGTGGCAGTGAAGAAATAGCCTTAGGCGGACTTTGCGTGCGGGCCTCGTGACCCGCGCGCGGAGTCCATCCCCGTCGTTCCCCTTCATGGTCGGAGTTGGCAGTAACACTCCTTCAGCTGTCATGCAGATGACTGGCTCCCGCGGTTCTCAGCCGCGGGCTTTTTGCGTTGCGGGCGCTCGCTGACGGGGCGCCTGCATCCATGCGGGCAGAAGGGCCGCACGGCAGCCGCGGGCACGGTGGTTTAGAATCGATGGATTGAAGACTCCGCGCATCGACAGCACCAGAACCGATATGGCTTACAAAACGATTGAAGACACGATCGGCAATACGCCGCTCGTACAACTCGTCCGGCTCCCCGACGACGAGATCCGCAGCCGCAATAACGTGATCCTTGCGAAGCTCGAGGGCAATAATCCGGCGGGCTCGGTGAAGGATCGCCCGGCGTTGTCGATGATCAAGAAAGCGGAAGCGCGTGGCCGCATCAAACCCGGCGACACGCTGATCGAATCGACCAGCGGCAACACGGGTATTGCGCTCGCCATGGCGGCAGCGGTCCGTGGCTACAAAATGGTCCTGATCATGCCGGAAGATCTGTCGGTGGAACGCCGTCAGAGCATGGCCGCGTATGGCGCGCAGATCGTGCTCACGCCGGTCACGGGCGGCATGGAGTACGCACGCGATCTCGCCGAGCAGATGCAGCGCGAAGGCAAGGGCATCATCCTCGATCAGTTTGCCAATCCCGACAATCCGGCCTCGCACGTCGAGGGCACGGGCCCGGAAATCTGGCGCGACACCGAAGGGCGCATTACCCACTTCGTGTCGTCGATGGGCACGACCGGCACGATCATGGGCGTGTCCACTTATCTGAAAGAACAGAATCAGGCTATCGAGATCATCGGCGCGCAACCTGAAGAAGGGTCGCGTATTCCGGGCATCCGCAAATGGCCGGAAGCCTATCTGCCGAAGATTTTCGATCGCAGTCGCGTCGACCGTGTCGAGAACGTGAGCCAGGCCGCCGCGGAAGCGATGGCGCGCCGCATGGCGTCGGTGGAAGGGATTTTTGCCGGCATCTCGTCGGGCGGCGCCTGCGAAGTGGCGCTGCGCGTCGCGCGGCAGGTCGAGAATGCGACGATCGTGTTCATCGTCTGCGATCGCGGCGACCGCTATCTGTCGACCGGTGTGTTTCCCGCATAAACGCGTCGTCGCTCAGAGTGTCGCTCGCCAACGAAAAAGCGCCGGTTCAAACCGGCGTTTTTTCATTTTGTCGGCTCGTGAGGCGCACCCGGCGCCCGCATTGCCGACTATTGCGAAGCCGCAACCGGCGGCGCCGCGTTGTTGACGGCGTTGTTCGTGGCGTCGCCGGCTTCCATCTGCGCCTTGACTCGCTGGCCCAACTGATACACCGCGAGCGCGTAGAAGAAACTGCGGTTATAGCGCGTCAGCACGTAGAAGTTCTTCAGGCCCAGCATGAACTCGGTGCCACGTCCCGGTGAGGGCAGGTCCACCACCGTCACCGGCGTGCCGGCCTCCGACGCGATATCGACGTCCGGTTCGTTCAGCAGCAACCCGGCGCGCAGCAACTGACTGAGCGGCCAGTGCGGCTCCGGCTGGCCGTCGGCGGCTGCTTGCGCGACGCCCAAGCTGCCGGCGTCCGAGCCGATCTTCCACACCACCGGCCGGCCGTTTTCCCAACCGTTCTGACGCAGGTAATTCGCCACGCTGCCGATCGCGTCCGCCTGGCTCGTGCGCAGGTCGATCTGCTTGTTGCCGTCGTAGCTCACCGCGTATTGGACGATGCTGCTCGGCAGAAACTGCGGAATGCCGATCGCGCCGGTGTACGAGCCGAGCACCGTGGTCGGATCGATCTGCGAGTCGCGCGTCCACACCAAATAGTCTTCGAGATTCTTGCGGAAAGTCGCCTGGCGATCCGCGCGATTGGCCGTGTTCGGATAGTCGAAGCTGAGCGTGGTCAGCGCGTCGAGCACGCGGAAGTTGCCCATGAAGCGGCCATAAATCGTCTCCACGCCGATGATGCCGACAATCACTTCCGGCGGCACGCCGAACTCTTCATAGGCGCGTTGCAGCGTGGCCTGGTTCGCGCGCCAGAAGCGCACGCCGGCATTGATGCGGACCTGGTCGAGGAAACGCGACTGATACACGCGCCAGTTCTTGACCGACGGCGAAGGCGACGGCGTCACGAGCTTGACCGCGGTCGCCGAATAGCTCACGCCGGCAAAGAGTGAGTGCAGCGCGGATTCGTCGAAGTCGTAGCGCGCGACCATGTCGTTGATGAACGCATTGACATCGGCATTGTTCGCGTAGCGCTGCGGGATGATCTCTTCTTCAAACGTTTGCCCTTGCGGCACCGCGGGTTGCGGTTGGCCTTGCGCGAGCAGCACCGGCGGTTTCTTGCCGGCGCTTTGCGCGATCGCCGGACTGGTTGCCATGAACATGCACGATGCGACGGATAGTGCGGCGGCCATGGTTCTGGTACGTAGCCGGTTTCGTGCAGACAGAGCAAGCTTGACGGTCATAGTGAGCTAAAGGCGCGTGGCGCAGGAGACAAGGGAAAGACGGGGAAAAACCGATCGGGGCAGTATACCCGACGCCTCTGCGCAAAACTGTGCCTGACGCGTGACAGCCGCATCGTGTGGTAACTTGATGCATGTTGGCGCGCCGAGGGCGCGCGTCCCTGGATGGAGACATGCCGCGCGCGCTTCGAAGGCGTGACGCCGCAGAAAGAGAATCATGGCAACAGGCTTCTATTCCCACGCCGACTGTCTGCTGCACGATATGGGGCAATGGCATCCCGAATGCCCCGCGCGTCTGCAGGCAATCGAAGATCAGTTGATCGCGAGCCGCATCGACTCGCTGATCGAGCGCGAGTCGCCGCCACTCGCCGACGATGCCGCGCTGCTGCGCGTGCATACGCAAGCTCACGTCGATTACATCCGCAGCCGCTCGCCGGCTGAAGGCATGGCCGAAATCGATCCCGACACGACGATGAACCCGCACACCTTGCAGGCCGCATTGCGCGCGGCGGGCGCCGCGGTCGCCGCGACCGATGCAGTGATCGAAGGCCGCTACGACAACGCCTTCTGCAGCGTGCGCCCGCCTGGCCACCATGCGGAGCCGGCGCGCGCCATGGGTTTCTGCTTCTTCAACAACGTCGCGATCGCCGCGCGTCATGCGCTCGAAGTGCACGGCTTGCAGCGCGTCGCGATCATCGACTTCGACGTGCATCACGGCAACGGCACCGAAGCGGCTTTCTCGGGCGACTCGCGCGTGCTGATGTGCAGCATCTTCCAGCATCCGTTCTATCCGTTCACCGGCGCCGACAACCAGGCGCCCAACATGTGCAACGTGCCGATGCCGGCGCGCTCGAAAGGCATGGCGGTGCGCGAGGCGGTAGACCTGCTGTGGCTGCCGCGCCTGCATGATTTCAAGCCGGAGATGCTGTTCATCTCGGCCGGTTTCGACGCGCATCGCGAAGACGACCTCGGCAACATGGGCCTCGTCGAAGACGATTACGCCTGGATCACCGATCAGATGCGCGATATCGCGAAGCGTTATGCGCATGGACGGATAGTCAGTTGCCTCGAAGGCGGCTACAACCTGTCCGCGTTGGGGCGCAGCGTGGTCGCCCACGTGCGTTCGCTGGCCGGGATCTGAGCCGCTAAACCGCTGCGCCGGTGCCGCGCGCGGCGCCATCCACTCAAAACGCATTAGGAGCGAGCCATGAACGCCGATGCGCGCAACAACGCTTCACTGGTCGAAATCGAGCACGGCGCGTACGGGGTGCCGGGCGTCGTGCGTTTGACGATGAATCGGCCCGACGCCTTCAACGCGCTCTCCGAAGCCTTGCTCGACGACCTGCAGACCGCATTGAGCGAAATCGGGCGGTCGGACGCGCGCGTGGTGGTGATCGCCGGCGCGGGCAGGGCGTTCTGCGCGGGACACGATCTGAAGGAAATGCGCGCGGCACCTTCGTTGGCGTATTACCAGGCGCTGTTCGCCCGCTGCACGAAACTCATGATGACGATCCAGCGCTTGCCGCAACCCGTGATCGCGCGCGTGCAGGGCATCGCGACGGCGGCCGGCTGTCAACTCGTCGCGATGTGCGATCTGGCTGTCGCCGCCGACACGGCGCGGTTTGCCGTCTCGGGTGTGAACCTTGGGCTCTTCTGCGCGACGCCCTCTGTGCCGCTGTCGCGCAACCTGTCGCGCAAAGCGGCGCTTGAAATGCTGCTGACGGGCGATTTCATCGATGCCGCCGAGGCGAAGCAGCAAGGTCTAGTGAACCGTGTGGTCCCAGCAGATGCGCTCGACCCGGAAATCGCGCGGCTCGCCACCAGCATCTGCGCGAAGCCCGTCGAAGCCGTGAGCGCCGGCAAAGGCCTCTTCTATCGTCAGTTGGAGATGGGTATCGAAGCGGCCTACCAACTCGCCGGCCAGACCATGGCCTGCAATATGATGGACGAATCAGCGCTCGAAGGCGTGCAGGCGTTCATCGACAAACGGGCGCCCGACTGGAAGCATGACGCGAGCTAGTCGCGCGTCGCTCAGGCTTTAAGCACCACCCGTTTTTCAATCCACTCGATCAACGCGCCGATCACCCGATCGCGGTCGATGTCGTTCATCGTCTCGTGATAGCTGCCTTCGTGCAGCGTAAGCGTCTTATCCGGCGAGCCTGCGTGCTCACCGAATTCGCGGCTGCCTTCGGGTTCGGTGAGCTTATCGGCGGTGCCGTGATAAACCAGTAGCGGTACCCGCAAGTCCGCACGGCCGCGTTCGATGCGCGCCATCGCCAGCAACAGTTCCGCGCCGGTGCGCGCGGGAATCGCGCCGTGATGCACGAGCGGATCGTTGCGATTGGCGTTCACCACGGGCTGAAGGCGCGAGAGCAAAGCGGCGTCGATTTTCATCGCCGGGAAGCTCGGGTAGAGATGGCTGATCACCTGGCTCAGCTTCAGCATCCAGCGCGGCACGTCGCGGCCGGGCGCAAGCGCCGGGCTCGACAGGATCAGACCGTTCAGGCGCCGGCCGCTCGCGTCGAGGCGCTCGACCGCGTACAACGCGGCCACGGCGCCGCCCATGCTGTGGCCCATCAGGAAGAGCGGGGCGCAACTTTGCGCCGCGGCGTCGAGCAAGGCTTGTGCGTCCAGCAGATAGTCGTCGAAGCGCTTCACGTACGACCGCTTGCCGGGCGCCTGGCCGTGGCCGCGCAGATCGATCGCCACCAGTTCGATGCCGGCCGCGTTCAGCCGCGCGGCCAGCGCCGCATAGCGGCCGGCGTGCTCAGCGAGCCCGTGGAGCAACGCGACCGTGGCGCGCAGCGGTGCGGCGGCCGGCCAGCGGTACAGCGGCAGGTCCACGCCATCGCTGGTCGTGACCGACGAGCGCCGCGGCTCGCCAGCGTTGCGGTTGCCCGCGACTGGCCGCGGATTGCTGCGTTGAGATGTCTCCATGGCTGCGCGCTTATCCTGATTTTGTTCCGCCCGATCATAGTCGCAGCGATAGTGCGCGCGCGAGCATCTCGCGCGGAGCGAGCCTCTAATGCCCACAGGTTATGAAAAGATCGTAATTGATTATTAAAGGGAATGACGACGCTGCGGTAGAATTGCGGGCTCAAATCCCAATAAAAGTAACGGCGGCCGCTTGTCGGGAGCACACAACGCTCGCTGACAGACTCCGCCGTTTCGTTTTTCCATGATCGAAATACGCAATATCTCCCAGCGGTTCGCCGGGCCCCGGGGCTGGGTTGAGGCGCTGCACAACGTCAATCTGTCGATTCCGGCGGGCGAGGTGTTCGGCATCATCGGCCGCAGCGGTGCGGGCAAGAGTACGCTCGTGCGCACCCTGAACCTGCTGACGCGCCCGAGCGAAGGCAATATCGTCGTCAACGGCCGCGATCTGACGACGCTGCCCGCCGCGCAATTGCGCGAGGCGCGCCGCGAGATCGGCATGATTTTCCAGCACTTCAATTTGCTGTCGTCGCGCACGGTCTACGAGAACGTCGCGCTGCCGCTCGAACTTGCCGGCATGAAGCGCGATGAGATCGAAGCGAACGTGCTGCCGCTGCTCGAACTGGTCGGCCTGTCGGCGCAGAAGGACCGGTATCCGGCGCAGATCAGCGGCGGCCAGAAGCAGCGCGTCGGCATTGCGCGCGCGTTGGCGAGCAAGCCCAAAGTGCTGCTCTCCGACGAAGCGACCTCCGCGCTCGATCCCGAAACCACGCGCGCGATTCTCGACCTGCTCAAGCGCATCAATCGCGAACTGAACCTGACCATCGTACTGATCACGCACCAGATGGACGTGATCAAGCAGGTCTGCGACCGCGTCGCCGTGCTGGACGCGGGCCGTGTGGTCGAAGAAGGCAAGGTGATCGACGTGTTCCTGCAACCGCATCACGAAGTCACGCGCGCCTTGATCGGCGACGTGATCGCGCAGGAACTCCCGCCCGCCATGAAGGCGCGCGTCGCGGAGCGCCTGAAGACCGGCAGCGGTCACTTGCTGCGCCTCGCGTTCACCGGCTCGGGCGTCGATCAGCCGATCCTGTCGGAAACGATTCGCCGCTACGAACTCGACTTCAACATCCTGCACGGCCAGATCGATGAGATCCAGGGGCAGGCGTTCGGCTCGCTCGCGGTGCTCGCGGGCGGCGAACCGACGAAGGTGGCGCAGGCGCTGACGTATCTGCGTGAACAGGGCGTGGTGGTGGAGGAGTTGTCGTATGTTGAGTGAAATGTTCGATATGTTCGTCCAGTCATTCTGGGAAACGCTCGTGATGGTGGGCATTTCCGGACTGGTCGGCGCCTTGGTGGGTTTACCGCTCGGCGTGCTGCTGTATCTGACGGATCGCCAGGGCGTATTGCAGAACGTCGCCGTGAATCGCGTGATGGGCGTCATTGTGAATGCGGTGCGTTCCACGCCGTTCATCATCCTGCTGGTCGCCGTGATTCCGTTCACGCGTCTCGTGGTGGGTTCGTCGATCGGAACCGCCGCCGCTGTCGTGCCGCTGACGATCGCTGCCGCGCCGTTCATCGCCCGCCTGGTCGAGACCGCGTTGCGCGAAGTGGATCGCGGCCTGATCGAAGCGGCGCAGGCGATGGGTGCGACCACCAGCCAGATCGTCTTCAAGGTGTTGTTGCCGGAATCGCTGCCGGGCGTGGTCGCCGGCCTGACGATCACGTTCGTCTCGCTGGTGGGCTATTCGGCGATGGCCGGCGCGATCGGTGGCGGCGGGCTTGGCGATCTCGGGATTCGCTATGGATATCAGCGGTTCCTGCCGGAAGTGATGTTGACGGTCGTGGTGATCCTGATCGTCTTCGTGCAGTTGGTGCAGTCGTTCGGGGATTGGCTCGTGCGTCGTTTGAGCCATAAGTAAAACAACAAAGTCGATAGATTCGGAAAGGTCCATCATGCAACGTCGTTTCATTCTCAAGCTGGCGGCCGTGCTCGGCGCCGCATCGCTGTTCGCCGCCAACGCGGCTCACGCCGAAGACACGATTAAGGTCGGCGTTACCGGCGGTCCGCACGCGCAGATCATGGAAGTCGTGAAAACAGTCGCGGCGAAGAACGGTCTGAACATTAAGATCGTCGAGTTCTCCGACTACGTGCAGCCGAACGCCGCGCTCGCCGGCGGCGATCTGGACGCGAACAGCTACCAGCACGACCCGTATCTACAGGCGCAGGTGAAGGACCGCGGCTACAAGCTGATCCGTATCGCGGACACGGTCACGTACCCGATGGGTATCTATTCGAAGAAAGTGAAGACGCTGGCCGAGCTGCAGCCGGGCGCGAAGATCGCGGTGCCGAATGATCCGACCAACGGTGGCCGCGCGCTGCTGTTGCTGCAAAAGCAGGGTTTGCTGAAACTGCGCGCCGACGCGGGCCTGAAGGCGACGCCGCTCGACATCGTCGACAATCCGAAGAAGCTGAAGATCGTCGAACTCGACGCCGCGCAGATTCCGCGCTCGCTGAACGACGTGGACGCCGCTGCAATCAACACGAACTTCGCTATGGAAGCGGGTCTGAAGCCCAAGCAGGACGCCATTGCGATGGAAGACCCGAAAGGCCCCTACGTGAACATCATCGCAATCCGCGAGGCGGACAAGAATAAGCCGTGGGTCGCCAAGCTGGTCGCGGCGTATCATTCGCCGGAAGTGAAGCAGTTCATTGAAAGTAAATTCGGCGGGTCGGTCATCACCGCGTGGTGAGCCGGCGGCCTCCAGAACAAGCAAGACACGACGGCGATGCAAAATTTGAGTCGTAGGTCTTAACCCGGGGTTGCCACCCGGGTTTTTTCGAGATTAAAATAGAACGACCGTTCGATATTGCCGTCACGCCACTGAGGAGCGATATCCTCCTGCTAGAGCGCCCGCGACAGGGCTGCCACGAGGGCAGTCGTTATAATGTTCGTTGGGTTGACGTATTCGTAACTTTGGAGCGTGTGCATGAAAATCCTGGTGCCAGTCAAAAGAGTGGTCGATTACAACGTGAAAGTCCGGGTG
>NZ_JARESO010000035.1:0-81650 GCF_046030175.1 Paraburkholderia sp. RL17-373-BIF-A | reverse complement strand
TTTTTTTAAAACACCCCGTGCACACACCCCCCCCCCGCAAATCCCCCCCCACCCCCCCCCCCGCGCGCGGCCGGCCGCGCTGCCGGTGAACAATCGGGGGATCCGCCAGGATGGGCGCAAGCAGCAGCCACTCTTCGTCACTGATCTCGTTGAAATGCACGCTGTCCTCCACGTCGCCGTTCGCGCTACCAGCCGCTCGTCAGCCACGTTGGCAGGGACGACAGGATCAGCAGATCCTCGACACAATCCGATAGCTCGCAGACTTCCTGAAAGGCGGCATCGTTGGAGTCGTGCAGATGTTGCCGTCTGAGCTCCCGTAACGCAGTTCCGAGACGGCGAAGGGTCTCGGGGTCGCTGTTCATCATCGGCCAGCCTCTTAACAGATACGTCAGCGGCACGACGCTTCTGGTTTCGCACCACCGGTCGAAGAGATGCAAGCACATTGCGTTGACGTGCTCGATCGAGTTTTCTCTTTCGGACAGATAGGGAACCATGGCAGCACTCGGATGAAGGACGATCGGCGTGCGTTCATCGTATGCGGCCAGTTTTCGCGGTGCTGTCAGGAGATCAAGAAAATAAGAGTGGCCGATGCTGAACTTTGGGTCAGGGAATCCTTAGGAGGCTCGTTTTTATGTCAGCGACTGGCATTCGCCGTATGGAAAAGCTTGCGTCTTGAGGCGTCAGAAAGCTGGCCGACCTTCAATCGGATATCCGGGATCCGTATAGCCCGGCGTCGATGCGTGACCGGGAGGCACCAAGCTGTCCACAAACTTTTCGTCGTCGGCTCCCAGTTGCACATTCAGCGCCTGAACGTAGCTGTCCCAATGAGCCTCGGTGCGAGGACCGGCGATAGTCGAGCTGACGATTCTGTTCTTAAGCACCCAGGCCAATGCGAAGGCGATCGAATTGGTACCGCGTGCCGCGGCGTGCGCCGCAACCTTCTGCGCGATCGCCAGCGATTCAGGCCGCCATTCGGTCTGCTGGATGCGCTTGTCACGTCGCCCTGCACGCGAATCAGCCGGCGGCGCGCCATCCAACGTGTATTTGCCGGTCAGCACGCCGCGGGCGAGCGGGCTATAAGGCACGACGCCGATGCCATAGTGCGCCGCTGCGGGCAACTGCTCGACTTCGGCAGTGCGGTCCACCATGTTGTAAAGCGGCTCGCTGGCGACTGGGCGCTCGATGCCGAGCTGGTCGGCAAGACGCACAATCTCGGCAATGCGCCAGCCGCGGAAGTTGGACAAGCCGAAGTAGCGAACCTTTCCTTGGCGAATCAGGTCGCCAATCGCACGGACACCTTCTTCGAGCGGTGCATCGAGCAGTGCGCGGTGAAAGTAGAGGATGTCGATATAGTCCGTGCCGAGGCGCTTGAGACTGGCTTCCACCGACTGAATGATCCACTTGCGCGACTGGCCCTGTTCGTTCGGACCCTGCGTCGTCGGGTAGCCGAACTTCGTGGCGATCACCCAGCTGTCGCGGCGCTCGGCAATCGCACGGCCGACGATTTCCTCGGAACGGCCAGCGTGGTAGACATCCGCTGTGTCAATGAAGTTGACGTCCTGATCGAACGCTTTATCGATGATGCGCTTCGACGTGGCTTCATCCGTTTCACCACCGAACATCATCGCGCCCAGACACAAGGGTGAAACCTTGAGAGCGCTACGGCCCAAATACCGATAATCCATTAGCTTTCTCCATGCAGGCTACGCCTGCGGTCTGCGACTCTTCCGGACCACGCTATAAACAGCGGCTAGGTTCAGATGATAGGCATTCGCCGTCTAGAGATTAAGTCCATGAAACCGCAAGAGGTTATGAAATGCATTCATGAATATTCCTATATGCCTGTGCAAACGCGGCTAGTTTTAGTTCAGGTGGCGCGTCGCAACCGACGTGAAATAAAAGCTGGCATTGACCCGACGAATTTAACCAGTGCACACCTGTGTGACTAGTGGTTAAATTCCGCAATCACCCATGAGGCCGGTTCATCAATGCCACGCGAAAATTTCAACGATCTGCTCGCTTTCATCGCCGTCGCGCGCGAACGCAGCTTTACTCGCGCGGCCGCCCAACTCGGTGTATCGCAATCGGCTTTGAGCCACACGATCCGCGCGCTCGAAACCAGGCTCGGCCTGCGGCTGTTGACGCGAACCACGCGCAGCGTATCGCCGACCGAGGCAGGTGAGCGCATCCTGCGGACGGTAGCGCCTCGCTTCGAGGAGATCGAAACCGAACTGACGGCCGTCACCGAACTTCGCGACAAACCCGCCGGCACGATTCGCATCACCGCGACCGATTACGCGACCAACACGGTGCTCTGGCCCAGGTTGTCGAAGGTGCTCCGTAAATATCCGGAGATCAAGGTCGAGATCATCACGGACTACGGCTTAACTGACATCGTGGCGGACCGCTACGACATCGGCATTCGTAACGGAGACCAGGTCGCGAAGGACATGATTGCGGTGCGCGTTGCCGCGGATATGAAGATGTCGATCGTCGGCACGCCGGCCTACCTGGAAAAGCAGCCGTTGCCGAAAAAGCCGCAGGATCTGATGGCGCACAACTGCATCAACCTGCGCTTGCCGACACTCGGAGCGTTTTACGCGTGGGAGCTGAAAAAAGGCAGCCGAGAAGTCCAGGTTCGTGTGGAGGGCCAGTTTTCGTTCAACGGTACCTATCACATGCTCGATGCCGCATTGGCCGGTTACGGCCTTGCGTACATACCGTCCGACCTGGCGCAACCTCACGTTACGGCGGGGCGTCTCATTCGCGTGCTCGACGACTGGTGCCCGACATTTCCGGGCCTGCACGCGTATTACGCCAGCCGATCCGAGTCTTCGCGAGCGATGGCGCTGATTATCGATTCGCTGCGTTATCGTCCGAAGACGAACTAGCGTCAGCGAATCCCCCTCTCGTACGAGACAAATCCGCGCGTTGCAGCAGAGCATTTTGTATTCCTGCCGCCGGCATACTATGCTGAAACTCTCCCATGGCGATCGGCGGGAATTCCCATGCGCATGCAATTCCTGGCTGTTCTGGCGTTGATCGCCTCAAGTTCGTTCGTCGCCGGTTGCGGCAGTGAACTCTCGCAAGATCCTATTGCGCAGATCATGGACAAGCCGCGCTATACGAGTGCGAAGTCGCAATGGTCGATGATCGTCATGGACGCGGGCACCGGCGAAGTGCTGTACTCGCTGCAGCCTGACGTGTTGTCATTGACCGGCTCGGTGCGCAAGCTCTTCTCGGTGGGGACGGCACTCAACGCCATCGGTCCGGATTATCGTTTTGAAACGCCGGTCTATCGTAATGGCACCATCGACGCATCCGGCAAACTGACCGGCGATCTAATCGTCAAGGCATCCGGCGATCTGACTTTCGGCGGCCGGATGAAGGCCGACGGCACGATCGATTTCACCGACTTCGATCATAACGAGGCGCGTGCCTTCAATGGTGCGATCCTGACACCCGAAGATCCATTGACGGCCGTGAACCAGTTGGCCGCGCAGGTCAGGGCGGCGGGCATCACGTCGATCAGCGGCGACGTGATCATCGACGACAGGCTCTTTGACGCGTTCCGCGTGCCGAATGGCAACGTGCTCATTTCGCCGATTCTCATCAACGAGAACGTGATCGATGTGACGCTCGCACCGGGTGCGAACGCGGGGCAACCTGGCCAGCTCGACTGGCGGCCGCGCACGAGCGCGATGACCATGCAGGGAACGTCGATTACGACTGCGGCCAACAGCGCACCGGACATCGTGACATCCGGCGACGCGCTCGACGAAGGGCCGCTCAGTTGTCTCGCCACGCCCGGCTGCAAAGGAACCATCTCCGGCGAAGCCAGCCTCAACACGCCGGCGTCGATCCCTGCCGGCTATCAGGCAGCGTTGATCGGCAACGACCTGTACGTCAGCAACCTGCGTGTCGAGGATCCGCCGTCCTTTGCGCGGACCGCCTTCATCGACGCATTGGCACGCGCCGGCGTGACGGTGTCGGCGCCCGCTGTCCAGCCAAATGCTTCAGACAAATTGCCCGCGCCGCAAACGTATACGAGCGCGACGCAGGTCGCGAGTTTTACGTCGTTGCCGTATTCGGAGTTCGCGAAGCTGATCCTCAAGGTCAGCCTGAATACGGGCGCTAATCTGAGCCTGATGTACCAGGGTTTGACGAAAGGCGCGCGGACCGTCGGCGACGCGCTGGCCACCGAGCGTCAATCCTTGACCGGCGATCTGGGCCTCGATGGAGCGGGCTTCAATTTTCCGACCAATGGCAGCGGCACGCCCGACAGCCGCGCGACGGCACGCACCACCGCGACGCTGCTCAGCGTAATGAGCCGCCGGCCGAACTACACGGTGTATCGGAACGCACTCTCGATTCTCGGTGTCGATGGCTCGCTTGCCGCAATCGGTAAAAACGTGCCGGGCAAGGAGCATATCGCCGTGAAGAGTGGCGCGACCGTCACGGGCGGCCAGATGATCGCCATGAACATGGCCGGCTATATCGACGCAAAGAGCGGACGGCGGCTCGCCTACGCGCTGTTCGTCAACAACGCCGGTCCGGTGGCCGCGCTCACCGATACGCTCGATGTATTCGACGACGAGGCAGAAATACTCGGCATCGTCTACGCACGGTATTGACGAAACGCAGGCAGGCTGCGCCGCCGCGTTACTGCAGTTTCCAGAGCATCGCCGAAATCGTGCCTTCGTCCTGGAAGACCGATAGCACGTCGATGATGCCCGAAATAGGAACGTTGTTCACCGTCAGCACGAAGGCGATCCGGTGGCCGCTTTTCGCATCGATATAGCCGGCGAGGGATTGTCCTCTCAGGAACGGTGACGTCGGCGCGTTTGGGTTCTCCGTGACGTAAGTGCCGGTCTTCGCGTGCACCTGGCCTTTCGCCCCTGCAAGCGTCGCATCGGATTCGAAGGCGGTGATGGTGGCCAGCGATCCGTCTACGCCCAGCACCGGCAACGCGTCGAAGTAGGGCGAAAAAACCGGCGTCGTGCTCATGCCTCTCAGCATGGCAATGACGGCAGTGCCGCTCGCAGTCGAGTCGCCGCCGCCGCTGCCGTCGATGAAGTGATACTGGCTCGACGGGATCTTGAACGTGGTGGTCAGCACGCTCTGTTCCGCCGCCAACGCGTCGGTCAGCGTCTTGGCGTTGTTGTTCGCAAGACCGAACAGCATGAGGCTCGTATCAGCGCCGATGTTATAGCTGACCTTCATGACGTATCTAACGTATTGCTCATACGGTTGCGAAGTGAGTTGCGCAACCTGCGTCGCGCTCGAATACGAGCCTTGCGCGGGCAGTAACTGAACCGGATTGGCGGCGACGGGCGTCGCCGTGACCGTGACACCCGCGCGGGCCAGGGCTTCGATAAAGACCGTGCGGGCGTAATTGGATGGCTCGGTCACGCGAAACGTGCGAATCAGCGGGTAGGCGTTCGTCAGTGGCGGCACGAACCCGGCCGGCACGTTCCCGGTTACGTTGCCGACACAACCCGATGAGCCGATGCACAACGGCGGTTCCGGTGCGAGTTTGATATCCAGACCCGAGGTCGCGCTGCCCGTCGCGAGCGTGGATTGCACGCTAAACGCGGCCGTTTTGGGCCGCCAGTCGAATGGAACGGCCGAGCCTTCGGCGCTCTGGTTCAGGGTGACGTCGACGACGTCGTCGTTGACGAAGATCGGCCGCACATTGAACTCACCGCGGAAGTTGAAAGGCTCGAAAAGCCGGTCGTCGATCACGACATCGCCGTTGATCGTTTTGATGCCCGCAGCCGCGACCTGCGCCGCGAGGGAATTGAAGCCGGCGAGCGGATCGGGCGTGGCGAGTATCGCGTTGCCCAACGAGTCGGCCTCGTTGTGATCGAAGTTCGTGATGGCGATCGTGCCGTCCGGGTTGGCTCGGCCGCCCATTGTCAGATCGCCGCTTGCCAGCAGAATCAGATTGCCGGTGAGGGTGCCGCTAGCATTGACCGTACCCTGCCGGTAGACCGGCGTGACGAATTGATGCTGCGCACCCAGTTGATTCAACGCGGAGCCGACCGAAAAGAGCTTGCGCACCGAACCGATCAGCATTTGTGCGCTCGAGTTCATGTCGTAGATCACATCGCCCGAGTCGAGGTCGACCACTCGCATCGACCAGGTCGCGCTCTTGTAGATCGGCTTTTGCATCACCTGCATGATCGAATCGGGGACGGTCGGATTCGAATTGATCGAATCGCCGCACGACACCAGCAGAATGGCACTCGCGATTGCGGCCCAACGTTTCCACTGTCGATCGATGGTCGGGCTCATGGCATGTCTCCAGCGTTGACTGCACGGTAAGCGGCTCGATTCGCAGCGGATGCATCCCGTCACGGCGAGATTGCAGCATCAGAAGGTCCGGCGCTCAGGCGAACGACAGCGCCGCATGAAGTGAAAATCACGCACGGTGCGAAATTGGATCTCCGGCAACAGCAGGTAATGCACTTCTACTTTGTGACCCGGCCGGCAGATAGTGGAATTAAATACCGTCCTGAACGGGTGTCAAGGAGACTGTATGCATTGACGCGCAGGCGGCGAAGCTTTGGCGTTGTTGCATGATGAGTGAAATAGGCCGGCTTATTGCAGCTATCATTTAGCACTCGGGGCAAACCGGGGTAACAGCGTCGTTGTGGCCGCAACGACGCCAACGAAGCGCCGGGATTCATCGGCTTTGCCACACAGTTCGTAAGGAGGGAGCATTGGTCAAAGGCACCAACGGGCAAGAAGTTTTCGACCCGGCATCGACGCGCGAAGCCATCGGGCAAGGCGGCGGACGTGCGCCGGGCGAGGTGACCGCGCTAGGGCTGTTCCTTATTTTTTCCCGCATCGGTCTCACGAGTTTTGGCGGGGGATTGAGTGGCTGGTTTCTGCGCGAGTTCGTGCACGACCGGCGCTGGCTCAGCGAGGACGAGTTCCTCAACGGACTGGCGTTGTCGCAGGCGCTGCCGGGCGTCAACATCAAGAATCTGGCCATCTGGATCGGTTATCGTTTGCTTGGCTGGCGCGGCGCGCTGGCCGGATTTTGCGGAATCATCTTCCCGCCGGCCGTCCTGATCGTGCTGCTCGGTGCATTCTTCTCGGCCATCGCCTATCTGCCACTCACGCATACCGCGCTGGCGGGTGCGGCGGCAGGTGCAATCGGCCTATCCGCGGCGATGGCGATCACCGCCGCGCGCAGGCTGCCGCGGCGGCTTTTTTCGTACCTCATGCTGATCGCGACCTTCGTGGCGGTGGCGTTATTCAGGGCGTCGCTCGTGTGGACAGTGTTGATAGCCGGCGTCCTGAGCGTCGGCTACGAATACGTCCGTTCGCCGCGGCAGCAATAACGACAGTCGGGCAACTTTCAGAAAGCTACCTCACGTGTCCAGAAATCTCATCGCACTGTTTTCGGTTTTTGCACCGCTTTCGATCGTGACGGTCGGCGGCGGGCAAGGGATCATTGCCGAGGTCCAACGGCAAGTCGTCGACGTGCATCATTGGATGACGCACGCCCAATTCCTGAGCGACTTCGCGATTGCGCGGCTCGCGCCGGGTCCGGGGTCGCTGCTGGCGACATTGATCGGCTGGCAGGTGGGCGGCTTTGGCGGAGCGCTCGTGGCGACGCTGGCTTTGTTCGGGCCAACGGCGTTCCTGATGTGCGGTGTCGTGCACGTGTGGAACAGACATGAAGGCGCCCGCTGGCTGAACGCGTTGCAGGCAGGTCTGCGGCCCGTCGCCGCCGGTCTTATTCTGGCCGCCGTCTACGTGTTGATGAAACAACTCGATGGCGGCTGGATAGCGTGGCTTACCGCGGCAATCGCGACCGTGCTGGTGATGACGACCCGAATCAACGCGTTGGTGTTGATAGCGGGCGGCGCCGGGTCGTTCGTCGTGCTGCATCTCGCGGGTTTGCTCTAGTCCGGCAGCGACGCACCCGCAATCTGCCGGTCGATGCGTTGCGCCTGCTTGTAGACCGCATGCATCAGCAACGCCGTGTTGCGGGAAGGCGGAGAGAACTTCGAATAGACAAAGGTGGAGACGAGTTCGAGTTCCTCGATCAGCGGACGGACGATAAAGCCCTGACCTTCGGCGGCGAACTCGTCGACGATAGCGAGCCCGAGTCCGCCTTTCACCAGTGCCAGCGCCTGGTCCGCGCGCGTGACGTCCACCACGGATTGCAGTTCGACATTGGCTTGCTGGCATGCGCGCGCGATCATCGTGCCGAACGGAATGTCGCGCCTGAAGAGAATCATGGGTTCGCCAATCAGCTCGGCCAGCGCAATCGGCTCGGGCGCGGCTAGACGATGAAGCGGCGGCACGACGCAGACCATCCTGCCGCGCATGAACGGCACCACGTCGAGGTGTTCGTGTTCGATCGGCATCGATGTGACCGCCACGTCGACGGCCTTGCTCAAGACTTCGAGCGGCATGTCGGCCATCAGCGTGGTGTGCCAATCCACGCTGAGCGCCGGCAACTGCCGTTTCAACTCGACGATGGCAGGCGCGACGATCGACGTCGCCAACGACGGACTGCACGACACCCGCAACAGGCTCGCCGGCCCAAGCGCCAGCGCCCGCGCGAATTCATCGACGCTCAGCGCCGCCTGATAGACCTGCTCCACCTCCCTGAATAGCGCCTGCGCTTCCGCTGTCGGTATCAGCCGGCCTTTCGTGCGTTCAAAGAGGCGCAGCCCCAAGGTGGTCTCAGTGTGGGAGATGAGCTTGCTGACAGCCGGTTGGGACACGTAGAGCATCTTCGCCGCTGCGTTGATCGAGCCGGTCAGCATGACCGCACGAAACACTTCCATCTGCCTGAGCTTGAACCGCATGCATCCTCCAGAACGCGTATCCGGGGATATTAACCAAAAGTTATAGGGTAGCTGAAACTCGGCATACGACAAGCTTGCGGCAACTATCTAGTATCTGCTCAACGGGAGCCCGTCTCCCGCGTTGCATAGTGCACTCGAGACAAAGAGCAGACAGGATGGAGACAAGATGAATCAGGCAACTCAGTCTGGAGTCGCGGCAATCGACGTTGCCACGACCGCGCGGCGGACCCGCGCCCGCTTCGGCATACTCGCGCTGCTGGCGGTCGGCACGATGATCAACTATCTGGATCGCAGCGTCGCCGGCATTGCCGCACCGAGCATGAGTCACGAACTCGGCTTGAATCCCGCGCTGATGGGCGTGATCTTCTCAGCGTTTTCGTGGACGTACACGGCTTCGCAGATTCCCGGCGGCGTGATGCTGGACCGCGTCGGAACCCGCTGGACGTATTTCTTCGCACTCACGCTGTGGTCTCTTTTCACGGGATTGCAGGGGCTGGCGACAGGTTTCGTCTCGCTGCTGATCATGCGTTTGCTGATCGGCATTGCCGAGGCACCCTGTTTTCCGACTAACAGCCGCGTGGTCGCGATCTGGTTTCCACAGAGCGAGCGCGCCCGCGCAACCGGCATCTACACGTTCGCGGAATACGTCGGCCTCGCTTTCCTGAGCCCGTTCCTGTTCTGGCTGGAACAACGCTATGGATGGCGTGCGTTGTTCGGCATCGTCGGCACGGTCGGGGTCGTGTTCGGCGGCATCTGGCTCATGCGCTTTCACGAGCCGCATCAGTCGAAGCGCGCGAATCGCGCCGAACTCGATTACATCGCGGATGGCGGCGGCGTGGTCGACGGAAGCCAGCAGGCCACGCACTTTCGCTGGTCCGACATCGGCGCGCTTCTCAAGCGGCGCAGCATGCTCGGCATCTGTCTCGGCCAGTTCGCCTGCAATTCGACCAACGTGTTCTTTCTGACGTGGTTCCCGACTTACCTCGTCACCGAGCGTCACATGCCGTGGCTGAAGGTCGGGCTGATCGCGGTGCTGCCGTTCATCGCCGCGTCCGTGGGTACGCTCGCGGGAGGCTGGATCTCCGACGCCATGCTGCGCCGGGGCATCTCCCTGAACTGGTCGCGCAAGCTGCCGGTGATCGTGGGCCTGCTCGCTGCGTCGAGCATTGTCCTTGCGAACTATGTCGAGTCCACTGCAACCGTCATCGCGATTCTTTGCATTGCGTACTTTGCTCAAGGGATGTCGGCGCTTGCATGGATGATCGTCTCGGACATCGCACCAAAAGGTCTGCTCGGTTTGAGCGGCGGCATCTTCAATCTGTTCGCCAATGCAGCGGGGATCGTCACGCCGCTGGTGATCGGCCTGATCGTCAACGCGACGGGCTCGTTCGTCTATGCATTGGCCTTCATCTCGGCGGTCACGCTGGTCGGCGCGCTTTCATACATCTTCGTGGTTGGCGATATCAGGCGCATCGAACTGCAAAACGACATTCTTCAAGCAAAGGAATAAATCGAATATGACTCGCTCTCTCGACGGGAAAGTGGCCATCGTCACGGGCGCCGCGCGTGGCATCGGTCTGGGCATCGCGCAAAAACTGAAAGCGGACGGCGCACGCGTCGCGGTGTGGGACCTGAACGTGGACGACTGCGGCGCGCAACGTCTGGGCTTCGCGCCCGACCACGTTCAGCAGGTGGACGTCGCTTCCATGAACTCGGTCGAACAGGCCTTCGCGGCCACGCTCGACCATCTCGGTCAAGTGGATATTCTCGTGAACAACGCGGGGATCAATGGACCGGTGGCGCCGTGCTGGGAATATCCGGTGGACGCATGGCAACGTGTGATCGCCGTGGATCTGAACAGCGTGTTTTACTGCTGCCGCGTCGCCATTCCGCATATGCGCGCGCGCGGTGGCGGCCGCATCGTCAACGTGGCGTCGATTGCGGGCAAGGAAGGCGTTCAGTTCATCTCGGGGTACTCGGCGGCGAAGGCGGGTGTCATCGCGTTCACCAAGGCCGCGGCGAAGGAACTGGCGAAGGACAACGTGCTCATCAACTGCGTCGCGCCGGCAATGGTCGAAACCGAACTGTTCAGCGAGATGTCCGACGCGCATATCGAGGCGAGCAAGGCCAAGATTCCGATGGGCCGCTTTCTGCAGATCGAGGAAGTCGGTGCGATGGTTAGCTGGATCGCGAGTCCCGAATGCAGCTTTACGAGCGGCTTCACGTTCGATCTGACCGGCGGGAGGGCCACATATTGAGCGCGCCGACAAAAGCTCCGAAGCTTGCGGTCGCGCATCTCACCGCGCTGGAGCTGGCCCCGCTGGAATGGGTCACGCAAGCGGCGCGCGCGGGGTTCGATGCGGTGGGGCTGAGGCTGAACCCGACCTCCGCGGATGCGATCGCGTACCCGTCCATCGTGGGGAGCGAAGCGCATTGCGTACTGCGGCGCGTGCTTGCCGACGAGGGCATGACGGTGCACGACGTCGAGTTCATTCCGATGCTGCCCGATATCGACGTCGCGTCCTATGCGCCGATGTTCGACGCAGCGGCCGATCTGGGCGCCCGTTGCGTGACAGTCTCGGGCGACGATCCCGACGCCGGGCGGCTTGCCGCCAACCTCGCGGCCTTGTGCGAATTGGCCGCGCAATATGGTTTGCGTGTCGATCTGGAGTTCATGCGCTGGCGCCATGTCGGCACGCTGAAGCAGGCCCGGTCGATGGTCGAGCGCGTGGACAGCGCCAACCTCGCGATTCTCGTCGACGCGTTGCATCTCGCGCGCTCGGGCGGTAGTCCGGCCGACGTTCGGGCGTTACCGGTGGGGATGGTGCGCGCCGTGCAGCTTTGCGACGCGTCGCAGCACGCGCCGGTCGGTGACGATGCGACGATCCTCGAAGCGCGCACCGGCCGTTTGCCGCCGGGCGAAGGGGTGTTGCCGCTCATCGACTTGCTGGACGCGCTGCCTGCCGGCACGGCCTTGGGCGTGGAGATGCCGTTGCCGTCGCTGCCTGCGAAGGACCGGCTCGAACTTGCGTACCGAAGCACGCGCGCTATGCTTGAAGTGGCACGCCGCCGACACGAATCTTTCGGAGAGTCGCAGCAATGAATATCTTCGATGAAGAGAAGATCGACTGTCACAACCATATTTTCGATCCCGCACGCTTTCCCTATCGCGCGGACACCGCGTACCGGCCATCGATGCAGGAGATCGGCACCGCTGCGCAGTTTGTCCACGTCATGGACGCATGTGGCGTGCGACATGCGTTGCTGGTCGGGCCGACGAGCGGCTATCGCACCGACAATCGCTGCATGCTCGATGCCATTGCATGCTATGGCGATCGCTTCAAAGGCATCGCCGTGGTGGACAACGGGGTGAGCCGGGAAGCGTTGCTGGAGATGAAGCGCGCGGGCGTGGTCGGCGTCGCCTTCAATCCGGCGATGGAAGGCGTCGAGGCGCTCAACGACGCCGACGCGCTTTTCAATACGTTGGCTGACCTCGACATGTTCGCGCAGATCCAGGTCACGGGCGATCAGTTGGTTGCGCTTGAGCCGCTGATCGGGCGGACTGCGACGCGGGTGCTGATCGACCACTGCGGTCGACCTGATGTCGCGGCCGACTTGAATCAGCCCGGCTTCCAGGCGCTCCTGCGTCTTGCCGACACCGCGCGCACGGTCGTCAAGCTTTCCGGCTTGCAAAAGTTTTCGCAGCTCGAATATCCGTACGAAGACGCGCAGATTTTCGCCCGGCAGATTCTTCGCACGTTCGGGCCGGATCGCTGTGTGTGGGGTTCGGATTGGCCGTTCCTGCGCTCGCCGGTGCGGATGGATTATGCGCCGTTGCTGACGTTGGTTCAGCGTTTGATTCCCGATCCGGACGCACGCCGGCGTGTTTTGTGGACGACGCCTCGCAACTTGTTTGGCTTCGACGCTTGAAGGTGCAGTCGCTGTGCTGCCACTGCGAGTGACCCGAGAGGCAAGACTTGCCGCTGCGTATCAATGCGTCGTTGTCCGCATTGCCCGATATTCGCGTCGCACGATCTCCATGAGCTCCTCGACCGACGTGCTGGCTGCCTCCCGCTGGTAGGTCACCCGTCCGCGTTGCATGAGCATCACGCGATCCGCGATGTCGAGCGTCTGCGCATAGTTGTGCATGATCATGACGATAGACAGGCCCCCTTTCGCCTTCAGCCGAAGGATCAGGTCGATGATCAGTCCAGCCTCGCGGGCGCCCATCGCGGCCAGCGGTTCGTCGAGCAGCAGTATCTTTGCATTCGAATTGACCGCGCGAGCGACCGCGATAGCCTGTCGCTGCCCGCCCGAAAGCTGCTCGACCGGCAGGTCGACCGAGGGCACGTGCACGCCGATTTCTTCGAGACACTCCGCCGCGCGCTCACGCATTGCGCGATTGTTCAGCAGGCGAAACGGCCCTCGACGGATGATCTCCCGATTCAGGAACATGTTGTGATAGATGCTCAGGGAATTGGCGAGCGCCAGATCCTGATAGACACATTCAATGCCGAGCGAACGGGCGTGATCGACCGACCGAAGCATGGTTTCCTCGCCGCCGACAAAAAGCTTGCCGCTTGTCTGCTGATGAAAGCCGGTCAGAATCTTGATCAGCGTCGATTTGCCTGCGCCGTTGTCGCCGAGTACGCCGAGAATCTCGCCCTGTCTTAGCGTGAGCGTCACGCCATCGAGTGCGGTGACCGCGCCGAAGCGCTTGACAATGTCTTCACCGCGCAGCGCCTCCAGCACTTCGGACATTACAGCTCCCCTTTGCGTGCGAGACGAACCACGTGAATGTTGAAGATCATGGCCCCGAGAATCGCCGCGCCGAGAATCATGTTGAAGGTGAAGGCGTTGATGCCGATCAGCGTGAAGCCGTCGTTGAGAATGCCAAGCACCGCCGCGCCGATCAGCCCGCCGATGATCGTGCCCGATCCGCCGGCGAGCGGCGTGCCGCCAATCACCGCTGCGGCGACGGCAAGAAACATGATCTGGTTGCCGCCCGCTTGCGGATCGATCGACGTGATGCGGAAACCCTCGAGGATCCCGGTCAGGCCGGCGAGGAACGCGGCAAGAATGAAGTTGCCGAGCTTCAGCCGTCTGACCTGTATCCCCGCCTCGCTCGCACCCAATGGATTCGCGCCCGAGGCGATCGTATGCAAACCCCAACGTGTGTGACGTAGCAGTACATGCATGATGGCGGCAATGACAAGCGTCCAGATGATTTCGCTGTACCCCCATCCGCCCATGAATGCCGCAAACGCTGAGTTTTCCGGCGGCGAAACCGGCGTGCCTCGTGAAATCGTCAACGTGAGGCCGTTCACGAAGAACAACGTGCCGAGCGTCGTCACGAACGAGGGGATGCGCAGGTACACCGTCACGGCGCCGTTGATCAGACCGACGAGGCCCGCGGCAACCACGCCGGTGAGCATTCCGAGCCACGGCGGCAAGCCCGCCTCGATGGCGAAGTGCATGATGAAAGGCGCAAACGCAAAGACCATCCCGGCGGAGAGATCGATCTCCCCGCCGATCATCAGCATGATTTCGCCAAAGGCAATGATCGCGACTGGCGCGATGAACTGCGAGAGATTCTGCAGACTCGCGCTGGTCAGCAGAAAGTCATGGTTGACCGTCTCGAAGTAGATGCAGAGGATGAGCGCCACCGCAAAGATGCGGATCTCGCTGGAACGCCCGAGCGCGCCTGACCGGCGCCTCGGACGTTGGGCGGCTTTCTGGGCGTCCGTCACAGAAGACGTCACCCTTTGATCGCACCGGTGCGTGGCACGATCTGGGCTTTCGTGCTCTTGCCTTCATAGCGCGTCGATGTGTTCAGGTACGGATCCACCGTACCCTTGGTGACGAACTTCAGACCCGTGTTGACATTGGCCGGTCCGACGAGCCCGCCGGAGGCGAGGAAGGTGAACGCCTCGACCACGGTATAGAAACCCTGCACGTACGGCTGCTGGTCGATCGTGAAGTCGAGGAAGCCTTCGTGAATCAGATCGACCGTGCGCGGCAAGAGATCAAAGCCGCCGCCGTGAACGCCTTTGGACGGCAGGTTGGATTCCTTCATGACCACGGCGACGCCCTGGGTGCTGCCCGCGTCGACCGCGAACATGCCTTTGAGATCCTGGTGGCCGAGATAGAACGATTTGATCTTCGAGAGTTCTTCGTTGACGGTCGCGCCGGTTGCGATGGTCTGCACGTCGATCTTCTTGCCCGATTTCTTGATTGCAGCCACCGCGCCATCGAGGCGGGGCTGAATGTTGAGCTGGCCGGGCGTGGCAATAAAGAGCGCGACGAGGCCGCTATCGATTAGGCTCACAATCCGCTCGCCCATCTGATAACCGGACAGATAAAGATCCTGGCCGATATACGCAAGGCGCGGATTCGTGGAATCCGAAGGCGCGTCGGCGTTATAGGCGAACACGGGAATGCCGGCGTCGAGCGCGGCCTGGATGGGTTTGTCGAACGCCTTGGGGTCGACGATCGGTACTGCGATCGCGTCGGCTTTCGAGGCGATCGCCGCGTTGACCGCATTCACCATTTCGGCGATGTCGGCATTGGCCGAGCCGGTCCATTGATAGTCCATGCCCAGCAAAGCGGTCGCGTCGTGAATGCCGTATTGCGTCGGCACGAAGAACGGATTCGTCGTGACATGGTTGACGAATACGATTCTCCACCGTTTGTGCGCCGGGAACGAACCTGCTTCCGCCGCCTGGGCCTGCGAGATCATTCCACCCATTCCACCCATTAGCGCCAGTGCTGCGGACAGGCCTGCGCCCTGCAGCAATCCCCGACGCATGCCTTGCACTTCGTCCTTGTCTTCCTTTTCTTGCGCCATCTCAGTCTCCCGTCTCTCAGTTGTTGAACACTTCACTGTTTATAACGGCGCAAGCAGGAAAAGCTCCGGCAAGACAGGCACCGGAGCCGGGCACCACTCCTTTCGGAACGCCCACGTGCGCGCGCGTACGCATGACTACCCCTCAGAAAATGCTATATCACGCACTTTTGCCCACTAATCGATGTATACCCTTAACTAGTCTGACTAATTAATTACTGTCGCGCAGCTTTGCCTTTTTCATTTGCAGCTCGGGGTGCGGCGCAACACGATGACGGACCTGGTCTGGTGTCGCCGGAATGATGTGCACGATACACCGATTTAATAGTATTACTATCGAGTTGGCACCTGGAAGGAGAGGGACATGAAGAACGGAAAGCGCCCGCTACGCTCTGCCCAATGGTTCGGGTCGGCCGACAAGAACGGTTTCATGTATCGAAGCTGGATGAAAAACCAGGGCATTCCCGATCACGAATTTCACGGTAAACCAATTATTGGGATCTGCAACACGTGGTCCGAGTTGACCCCGTGCAATGCCCATTTTCGAAAGCTTGCTGAACACGTGAAACGCGGCGTGCTGGAAGCGGGCGGTTTCCCGGTGGAATTCCCGGTGTTTTCCAACGGCGAGTCGAACTTGCGACCCACGGCGATGCTCACACGCAATCTTGCGAGCATGGATGTCGAGGAGTCGATTCGCGGCAATCCGATCGACGCCGTCGTGCTGCTGGCCGGCTGCGACAAGACGACCCCCGCGCTTCTGATGGGCGCGGCAAGCTGCGACGTGCCGGCGATCCTCGTCACCGGTGGTCCGATGCTCAACGGCAAGCATCAAGGCCGCGATATCGGTTCGGGCACGATCGTCTGGCAACTGAGCGAGCAGGTGAAGGCGGGCAAAATCTCGCTGCACGACTTCATGTCCGCCGAAGCCGGGATGTCACGCTCGGCGGGTACCTGCAATACGATGGGCACCGCATCGACGATGGCCTGCATGGCGGAAGCGCTCGGCGTCACGCTGCCTCACAATGCGGCGATTCCCGCGGTGGACGCGCGCCGCTATGTGCTGGCCCATATGTCGGGCATGCGCATCGTGCAGATGGCGCTGGAGGATCTACGTCTGTCGGCACTGCTCACCCGTGAAGCATTCGAAAATGCGATTCGCGTCAATGCAGCGATCGGCGGCTCGACGAATGCGGCGATTCATCTGAAGGCTATTGCCGGACGTATCGGCGTGAGCCTTGAACTCGACGACTGGACGCGGATTGGACGCGGTACCCCGACGGTAGTCGACCTGCAGCCGTCGGGCCGCTACCTGATGGAAGAGTTTTATTACGCAGGTGGCCTGCCTGCGGTCTTGCGCCGGCTCGGCGAAGGCGGCCTGCTGCCGCATCCGGGTGCGTTGACTGCGAATGGTCAGTCGCTGTGGGACAACTGCAAGGATGCCCCGCTTTACAACGAGGAAGTCATCCGCACGCTCGATAAGCCGATTTTTCCGGACGGCGGCTTATACGTACTGCGCGGCAACCTTGCGCCCAACGGGGCGGTGCTCAAACCTTCCGCGTCCACACCCGCGCTCCTCAGACATCGTGGACGGGCGGTGGTTTTTGAAAGCTTCGAAGACTACAAGGCACGCATCGGTGCACCCGACCTGGACGTGACCGCGGATTCGGTGCTGGTCTTGAAGAATTGTGGACCCAAGGGCTATCCGGGCATGGCCGAAGTCGGCAACATGGGTCTGCCGCCAAAACTGCTGGCTCAAGGCGTGACGGACATGGTGCGGATATCCGATGCGCGGATGAGCGGCACCGCGTACGGAACGGTGGTGCTGCACGTAGCGCCCGAGGCTCGCGCGGGCGGCCCGCTTGCGGTGGTCCAGGACGGCGACTGGATCGAAGTGGACTGCGATGCCGGACGCCTGCATCTCGACGTCAGCGATGCCGAACTCGCCGCGCGTCTCGCCGCATGGACTCAAGCACGCCAGGACGATCCCGCCGACGCGAGCGGCTACCGGCATCTGTACGTTCAGCACGTGTTGCAGGCCGATCAGGGATGTGACTTCGACTTTCTGGTGGGCTGCCGGGGCGCGGAAGTGCCGCGCCATTCGCATTGAGCGGCGGAGAGCGGGCGATCGACAGCGCAACCTGTGCGTCGCTGCGGCTTCCTGTACGCATGTCCAGTCGATGACAAAGACGTTTACTTCGCATGCGAATGTTATATACTTCGCATGCGAACGTTTAGACGCGTTCCAATGTGCCCAGGCGTGCATACCCGTAGATAGCCGGAGCAAATCTTTGGAGACGAAGCAATGAATGCGGAAGTGAATGTAGAACTTGCAAATGGCGTGCTGGTCGTAACGATCTCGCGACCAGGAAAAATGAACGCCATTACAAACGTGATGTATGGCGCGCTTGCGGATGCAGTCGAGCGGGCCAATGTCGATGAGGACGTTCGCGCATTATTGATTCAGTCAGATGGGGACATGTTCACAGCCGGTAACGATCTCTCGGAATTCGCCATGCAGGCTGCGGGCAACGGTCCACAGGAACGTCAGGTGGTCCGCTTTCTTCGCGACCTGGCTAACGCGACAGTGCCTATCGTGGCCGCTGTTCAGGGCAAGGCGGTCGGAATCGGTACGACGATGTTGCTCCATTGCGACTACGTGCTTTTGTCCGAAGAGGCGCAATTGATGACCCCCTTCGTGAATCTGGCCTTGGTTCCCGAGGCCGCCTCGAGCTACCTTATGCCGCTACAGATTGGGCACGTCAGGGCATTCGAAATGTTCGCGCTCGGCGACCCGGTTTCGGCTGATTCCGCCGTTGCCTGGGGTATTGCAAATCGGCTCGTCCCGATTGCGGAACTGCGTACAGAAGCACGCCGGATTGCCGAGAAAATTGCCACCAGGCCCTACGGATCTCTGACGGCAACGAAACGGCTCATGCGGGACGCAGAGCGGCTGACAGCCCAGATGGATCGGGAAACCACGATATTCGTGGAGCGGCTCGCAAGTGCCGAGGCGAAAGAAGCATTCCTGGCGTTTGCCGAAAAGCGCCGGCCAGACTTCACGAAGATTCCGCGATGATGTGAGCGGCGTACACCGCCGAGCAAGACGGCGGCACGGCTGTGCCGCCGCGTTCAGTGTCACCCTATGCCGCTTCCTCGTCGACGTCGGGAAACTTGTCCTGCAAACTCGTCAGCCAGCGCGCAACCACGTCGATCTCTGACGACGTAAATCCCTCCGTCAATCGTGCATTCAACTCAGCAAGACCCGACTTCGACCGCTTGAGTGCGGCGCGTCCTGCGGCGGTCAGCCAAAGCCGCGACGCGCGTCGATCGAGTTCGTCCGAATGGCGTTCCACAAGACCGGCCCGCTCAACTCTATCGACCAACCCGCTCATTCCCGGCGCCTTGAGATCGAGTGCCGCGGCCGCCTCGCTTGTGAGGGCGCCGTCGTTTTTCCCGAGAAAGAAAAGCAGTCCCGCCTGCGCGGCGGTGACGCCACCTGCGGCTGTGCGAGTCTGCGACCATCGATTCAGGCGCTTTTGGCCCACATTGAGCAGATATACGAGCCGATGATCCATGTTTCAACCTCGCCTGTTGCGCTCCAGAGTTCGGCGCTTTTTTGTTGGAAGTTAGTTCGTGTACGAACTTTTATCTTAGCATAAGTCATATCGGACGACAGACGGCGGGAGTCGGCAAATGAGGCCGAGTGCGGCCACGAAACAACTGCTCAACCGGGGTCATACCCGCATGGCTGCAGCTAATAAAAGTGAACTTTTTCTTCCCGCCGTGTCCATTTTGATGGTCTTCCTTCGTCGTCTCAATGGCAGCATGCGGCTTGCCTCCGCATTCAGCCACCACTGACAGGAGATTTGCCATGACGATTCAAAAGATCACGCCTTTTCTTTGGTATTCCACGGAAGCTGAGGAGGCCGCTGCTTTCTATGCGAGTATTTTTCCAGACTCGCGCGTCACTCGGGTTACTGCGGTGCCGAGCGCCGGTTCCACGAAGGTTGTCGAGTTTGTTCTCTTTGGGCAGCCTTTCATCGCCATGAGCGCGGGGCGACTCGACGCGTTCAACCACTCGATATCCTTGATGGTCAACTGTGCCGACCAGGCAGAACTTGACCGCTATTGGAACGCTCTTCTCGAGGGCGGCGGCGCACCCGAGGAGTGCGGCTGGCTGAAAGACCGCTTCGGCGTCTCGTGGCAGATCGTTCCGACCGATATCCTCGACATGATGGCTGACCCCGATCCCGCCAAGGCCACGCGTGCTGCCGACGCCATGTTAAAAATGGTGAAGTTCGACATCGCCACGCTGAAAGCCGCCTATGCGGGGACGACGGATTGACAAAAGGCCCCGTATATCATGTGTGCCATAGAGCGTCGGTCGGGTTTGTCCGCTTCCGGCCGACGCTCATCTCATACGTTTCTGGAACCCTAACGCCAGGCGAGATCCCGAGAGCGGGAAACGCGGCGCTGTTTCGTCGGTAATGGCAAGTGCAGTGAGCATCTGACAAAATCTCTAGAAGAATACTAAGAACGGAGGCAGCTTGCGGACGGTCGAATACCGCTTTTCCACCATCTGGCGCATCGATGCGCCAGTGCAGGACGTGTGGGCGGCAATCCAGGATTCGGCGCGCTGGCCCGAGTGGTGGCATAACGTCGAGCGCGTGGACCAGTTGCAGGCAGGTTCCGATCAGGGCGTGGGCGTCGTTCAACGCTATACGTGGAAAGGCTGGTTGCCCTATCGCCTCGTGTTCGATATGCGGGTGACGCGCGTCGACCCGTTGGTCGCGCTGGAGGGGGAGGCCAGTGGCGATGTCGAAGGCGCCGGCCGGTGGAGCTTTTCGACCGATGGACGCGCTCTGACTGTAGTCCGCTATGACTGGTGCGTGCATACGAAGCGCCCATGGATGAATGCCTTGGCGCCGTTGTTGCGACCGGTTTTCCAATGGAACCACGATGCGGTGATGCGCGAAGGCGGCGCGGCGCTGGCGCGGCGGCTGGACGCGCGGCTGCTCGGCATCGAGCAGGAATGAAGCTCCATCCTGGCTGGAGCACGGTTCAATCAGCGCAAGCACGAATTCGCCCCAGCCGTTCGATGAAGTGTGCCGTTCAGGAGCCGCCGAACCAGTTGTAGCCCTGGTTTTCCCAGTAACCACCGGGGTATTCGTTCGTCACAGTGATCGCCACGATATGCTTTGGATTCTTGTAACCGAGCTTGGTCGGCATGCGTAGTTTCATCGGGAAGCCGTATTTCGGTGGCAGCACCTGACCGTCGTAGGTCAGCGTAAGCAGCGTCTGTGCATGCAGTGCAGTGGGCATGTCGATACTGGTCCAGTAGTTGTCCGCGCAGTGCAACGACACGTACTTCGCTGTGGTGTCCGCGCCCGAATGCTTCAGGAGACTGGAGAAGCGCACGCCGCCCCATCGGCCGATCGCACTCCATCCTTCAATGCAGATATGACGCGTAATCTGGCTTTCCTGTGGCATTGCGCGCAGTTCATCGAGCGTCCAGACGCGTTTGCCAGTCGCAAGACCACCCACCTGGAGCCGGTAGGTAGCGGCGTCGACTTCGGGCACATCGTCGACCTCGTAGAACGCGTTGAACGGAAACGGTCGCGTGATCATCGACTCAGGATAGGTCGGGGCCATCTCGTTCGGATCGAACAACAGGGCTTGCACCTCGTCGTTGAAGAACGACATTCTGCGCAGCATGGTGTTCACCGACTTGTCATTGGTCAGATCGCAGCCCGACAGCAAAGCTAACCCGCCGAGCGTGAGAACTCGCCTGCCAAGCAGCCGGCGGGCCGGATTTTTCAGTTCGTTGCGCGCGTCCTTGATTATGGATTCAGCGTGAGAGAAGAGAAACGTATCGGGCTTCCTGGGCATGGCTAGCGTCCACGAATCATCAAGAGCAGGGAGCGCGGCACCAGCGCCACCATGACGACGTGCACGACGAAGAACGCAACCAGCACGCTCATGGCAACAAAATGCACGACGCGGGCGTTGTCGTATCCGCCCATCAGCGTGCGCAGCAGCGGGAACTGTACGGACTTCCATATCGCCAGTCCCGACAGAACCACGACCGCGATATCGGCGATGACTACCAGATAGGCGAATTTCTGTACCGCGTTATAGCAGGTGAGGTCCTCATGCCCGAGCGTGCCGCGCAGCGCGGCGACGAGATCGGTTGCAAGTGATCTAAAGCTGATCGGCAGCAGTTTTCGGCGCAGGCGACCAGTGGCGAAATTCAGCCCGATATAGACGAGGAAATTCGCCACCAGCAGCCACATCACCGCGAAATGCCATAGCAAGGCCCCGCCGAGCCAGTTGCCCAATGTGATGGCAGAAGGAAATCGCAAGACCGGAAAGATCGGCGAGGCGTCATAGACTTGCCAGCCGCTCATCACCATCAGGACGACAGCGAGTGCATTGATCCAGTGGGTGATGCGGACCCAGGCGGGTTGAATCGTTGCGTGGCTCAAAGCGATCTCGTGATTGATGAGGTTGCGCATCGTCGGAAACGTCAAGCCACCGGCTTGCTCGGAATATCAATCGCTACTGGCCGGAATGCTGCGCTGCCTGTTCGATCAGCGCAGCGACTTCCCGCGGATGAGATTCGAACACCGCATGGCTCGCACCGTTGATCTCGACCGTATTGGCGTGAGCGCGCGCCGCGTACATGCGCTCGAGGTCCGGATTGATGATCTTGTCGGCCTTCGCGACCATGTACCAGCTCGGCTTTGTCTTCCATGCCGGATCGGAAATTTGCGCGGAGAACTCGGACGCCGCAAGCGGTATCTGCGCATGCGCTTCGAACTCGGCCTGCGCACGAGGCAGGTCGGGTGCGAACTGCAACGGATAGTCGGCGGGTTTCAGGTAGACAAAATTATCCGGCGTGCCGACGATGGAGATGGGTGAACCCGGGTACTTCTTGCCGTTGGCCGCCATGGTTTCGCCGGCGTCGAGCGCATGCGCGGCGATGTAGACCAGCGAGCTCACGTGATCGTCGTTCCCGGCTTCACTGATAATCGCGCCGGCATAGCTGTGACCGACGAGTACACACGGACCGTCGAGGCTGCTGAGCACGCGTTTCGTGGCAGTCACGTCGTCGTTAAACGATGTCAGCGGTTGTTGCACCAGTGTCACGTGGTAGCCATCCTTCGTCAGAATGTTGTAGACGGGGCGCCAACCCGCGGCATCGGCGAAGGCGCCGTGGACCACCACGATATTCTTAACGGGTGCGGCAAAAGCCGGCGCGACGGCAGTGGTGAGCAGGCAGAGTACGGCGGCGGCTCGTAACGCGGGAAAACGCATGGTGAATCCTTGAATATTAGAAGCGCAACAATGGATTAGGATTGTTGAATGAATGGAAAAGAAAATCGGAATGTCGACGGCATGAGGTGACGCGTAGCCGCTGTCGTGGTCATCTATGATTTCCAACACGATTCAGGCCGCTACCGTGGCCGGCCGCGCTTGCTGCCATCAGGGAAGATCATCGCCACTAGCGGCCACAGCGGAGACCGGCATCATGCGTTAGAACTGCGGCACCACGCCGTCCTTTTCGACGAACAGCACGTGCGCGTCATAAACCCCGTTCGCGCCTGGGGTCACCACGGCGAAAACTTTCTTTCCCGCGATTAGATCGGCTTTGCTGACCGGAACCGGCGTCACGACGGGCACGTTTGTCGGCACGGTCACCGTGCTGGAGCCGCCCTTGTACGACAGATTCAGTTCACGGCCGCTGGTGGCGGTGACAACCGATACTACGTTTGCATTCGTCATTGTGCTGTTAGGACCGAAGTCATAGGCGAAATGTCCTTCGGCCGTACCGCGTGCCGCCTCAGGAAAAACGATCATCGAAGTGGCCGTCAATTTCCCATCGCTGCCCGTGAGCGCCGGCGTCCCGACGTACGAACCGACTTTGGCGTCGGCAAGTTTGGCGGCCTTGAAAGCCGACACGCCGACGTCCGGCTTGACATCGATTGACACCGTATCGCCGCTGTTCCGGTGTACGGTCAGCATTTCGCCTTTGAACGACACGATATCGCCACGAATCCGTTCCGGTTTGACGTCAGGCGTTTGCGCGAAAGACACGCTGGAAAACGCAATGGCAGCGAATACAACGCCTAGTTTGTAATGAATCGACACGAGTTACTCCATCTACATGAATGCGATTGAATCGGGGCGCCGCGGTTGCAGCAACCCATGTTGCATGGGACCAGAGCAGGGCGCCCAAGCGCGAAGTCTGGTCGACAACTAAAGCGCTAACGCCGATCGACAGGAGACAGACCGCCCGCGCGGGTTTGTGCGCTGCCGAGGCGCGAACGGGTCAGGGCAGTTGATTTTTCATGGCCAGAACGTCGATCGGTTCGATGGAAGGAGGGCTTGCCAGCATCTCGTCGGCGCGCGCCATCAGGGCGTTGGCCATGCTACCGAGCAGGTGTGCCTGACGATCCTCTTCACTCGCAAAGGCGTCGAAGACGCCGAACGTCGTCGGCGAGAACTTGAGGGCGAACCAGATCGGCGTGGTCGCCTCGCGATTGGTCATTTCAAGGCCACTGGTAAGGAAGTCTGCGACCGCCTGCTCCTTTCCCGGTTTGGCTTCAAGTCGGACAAAAAAAGCGTGCTTGATCATCTTCGTTTCTCCAGTGTCCGCGTGATGGGTTCATGCGGTGAGTGACACTGTACAAACAGAGTGCGCAGGGGAATACTGTCTCAATCGACAATTTTGGTACCAATTCTGCCATGCGAATTTTTGTCCTCGCGCTCGAGGGCGTGTTCGACACAGGTCTCACCACTGTGCTCGATAGCCTGACGATGGCCAACGGCCTTGCGCAAGCGACAGGGATGACCACGCCGGGCTTCGACATTACCGTGGTGGGGCTGCGGCCCGAGGTGCGTACCGCGCTCGGGATGCAGGTACCCGTTTGCGATATGTCCGACGCTCCTGCGCCGGATTGGGTCGTCTTGCCGGCGCTCAACCGCATAACAGCCGATGCGCTTGTGCCTTTGCTCGGCCGCGATGATGTGATCGATGCGTCGAGTGCCTTGCGTGCATGGCGCAGCGGCGGCGCCCGGGTTGCGGCCGCCTGTACGGGCACGTTCGTGCTGGCTGAAAGCGGCTTGCTCGACGGTGGCGAAGCCACGACCACCTGGTGGCTCTCACCATTATTCCGGCAGCGTTATCCGCACGTGCATCTGGATGCACATCGGATCGTCGTTTCCAGCGGCGGCGCGCTGACGGCAGGGGCGGCCCTGAGCCACGTCGACCTTGCGCTCTGGTTGATCCGCAACAACAGTCCTGAGCTTGCGGCGCTCGTAGCCCGTTACCTCGTCTTCGATTCGCGGCTGTCGCAGTCGGCGTATGCGATCTCCGATCACCTTTCCCATTCGGACCCGCTCGTCGAGCGTTTCGACCGTTGGGTGCGTGAGCGTCTCGACACGGCAATCTCGCTCGACGCCGTCGCCGATGCATTGGCGACCAGCACGCGGACGTTGACGCGACGTCTGAATGCGGTGCTCGGTAAAACGCCCGTCGAGTACATACAGGATCTGCGGATCGAGCGTGCCGTTCAATTGCTCAAGACGACCAAGCTCACGGTCGATCGCATTGCTGAACAAGTCGGGTATGCGGACGGTCACACTTTGCGAACGTTGCTGCGGCGGCGGTTGGGTAAGGGAGTGCGTGAGTTGCGGGGATCTTGATGAGTCACAATAGCCGTCGTGCGATGCGCCCGCCGTCCGGTCCGGCCGAGTTCGCACAGTAGCGACGCCGGCAGCATCGTGCGCCACGCTCGCCGTCACAGCGCGCCGATCAAACAGCCAGACCAGATCTGCCCGGCGAAACAGGTTCGCCGGCAATGGGAGAGTCTATGTTCGACAAGATGCTGCGTATCGAAGGCGGACCGGACTGGCACCACTTCCACGTCTATACCGACAGCGAATTCGTCGCAGTACTGCTCGTCATAGCGCTGCTGCTCGCGATTCTGCTGGCGAGCGCGCTCTGCTACTACCTGACGCGCTCGATCATGCTGATGATTGTCGGCCGCCTCGCGCGCCAGGAGCGGCACAAGTGGCTGCGAGCCGCCGAGCGTCACAAGGTCTTCCACCGGCTCGCGCCGCTCGTGCCCGCCGCGATCGTCTACGCGGCCGGCCCGCTGCTTTCCGGCATCACGTTCCCGATGATCGCGGCGCTCGGGCATCCGCTGTCGGTGCTGGCGGCCTGCTACATGGTGTACACGTTGCTGCGCGCCGCGCTCGCGTTCCTCGACAGTGTCAGCGAGCGCTACAGCCACTTCCCATCCTCGAGCGAGCGGCCGATCAAAAGTTTCCTGCAGATCGCCACCATCGTGCTCTACGTGATCGCGCTGATCGCTGTGATTTCCGTGTTGCTGGAGCGTTCGCCCGCCTACTTCCTCACCGGCCTCAGCGCGATGACGGCGCTGCTCATCATCATCTTCCGCGATTCGCTGCTCGGCTTCGTGGCGAGCATCCAGCTCGCCGCCTACGACATGCTGCGAGTGGGCGACTGGATCGAGGTGCCCGGCTACGTCGCCGACGGCACGGTGATCGACATCGCGCTGAACACGATCAAGGTGCAGAACTTCGACAACTCGATCGTCATGCTGCCGAGCTACGTCCTCCTGACAAACGGCGTGAAGAACTGGCGTGGCATGACGGAGTCGGGCGGCAGGCGCGTCAAGCATTCGATTCATTTCGACGCCGACACGGTCCGCTTTCCCGACGAAGCGCTGCTCGCCCGGCTGCACAGCGATATCGACCCGCCGCTCGCGGCATTTGCGCCCGACGACGCACGGCGCACGAACCTCGGCCTGTACCGTCTCTATCTGACCGCGCATTTTCGCGACCATCCGGCCGTCCGCCGCGACATGCCTGTCGTGATTCGCCAGGTGCAATCAAGTCAGCCCGTCGTCGCGCTGGAGATCTTTCTCTACGTCGACGAAACCAACTGGGAGCCGTACGAAAACCTGCAGTCGGACATGCTGGACCATGCTTATGGGCTCGTGCCGCTGTTCGGCTTGCGCTGCTGGCAGCAGCAATGCCAGTCAGCGCGGCAACCTTAGCGGCGGTGCAATCGCGGGCATTGCATCTCGGGGCGTTCCAGCCGGCGGCTGGGCCACGGGAATGTCGGCTTGAGGAAAGCCGCCTCGGGCTGGCACTAGTTCAGCCCGGCATCTACACTTGTTCCATACCTTGGCTGATGATGCCAACGACTGCGCCGAACGGGCGACGCAGGTATTGCCGCGCTTCTCCACTGACAAGAATAATCAACAGCGATCCGGCGCGGACAGGAGACACCGACATGAACGGCTATCAGGTCACCTTCTTCACCCAACAGGATCGCCGCCATCACGGCAAGCCGCTGGCCGATTGGCTCGTCCATCTTGCGGGGGAACTCGGTCTGCGCGGTGCGACCGTGATACCGGGCTGCGAAGGCGTCGGCCAGCATCACCGCATTCACTCGGCGCACTTCTTCGAGTTGGCGGACCAGCCTTTGTCAGTCGTGATGGCGATGACGAGCGACGAAGCCGATCGATTATTCGACCGGCTACGCGCCGATGGTGTGCATCTGTTCTACGTCAAGACGCCTGTCGAGTTCGGGGTCATCGGGAACGACAACGGGAGCACTGCGAAGTCTTAGCATACGACTGCGTGCGCGAACTCCGCGAAGTTCGACGCGCCCAACTCGTTGCCGACCCGACGTGCATCGCCGGGCGGCGCGTTCAATAAGCGTCCATCGGCGCCGCAAAGCCGCCGGCTTCGTTCGTCTTTGCTTCCGGCTCGCCGAGATACGGGCGGTCGGGGCGAATCCAGTGCGCGGCAATCGGTCCGAGCACGAGAAAGAACATCGACAGTGCAAACACCGGCTGCCATGAATGCATCGTATCGACCAGCCAGCCGACGAGCGGCGGCGATACCGATGCCGCAATGCCGAGCCCCGTGTTCATGATGCTGCTCGAGGTCGCCGCGTGATTGGGCGCGAGATCCATTGCGACGGCCCACAGCGGCGCGGTCACCAGTTCAGATAGAAACAGCGCGGCAGCCAGCGAGAGGGCGGCGAGCGTCGACGACGTGTGCAGGAACATCGGCACGAAGAACACGATCGGCGCGAGAAAACCAACGGTAATCAGCGTTTGACGTGAGCGGCGAATGTTGCCGGTCTTCTTGAGCATCAGATCGCTGAGCGAACCACCGAGCGTGGTGCCGACCACACCGCTCAAGAAAATCCCCGAGCTGAAGATGGCCGAATGCCGGATATTCAGGTGATACGCCTGCGCAAAAAACGACGGCATCCAGTTCAGAAAGAACCAAAGAATCCAGCCGTGACAGAAGCTCACGACGGTGGCCGGCCACAGCGCGCGCAGCAGCGGCGGCCAGCGCATCGGCACGCGTGTCTTGCCGAGTTTCGCGGGGAGTCGCGCAATGTCCTGGGGCGTGATACCCGGATGATCGGCGGGATTGTCGCGGTAGTACCAGACCCACAGTACGACCCACGCCAGACTCGCCGCACCGAGTACGATAAACGCGATGTGCCACGAAAACGCGGTGATCAGGCCGGCGACGAGAATCGGCGTCGAGGCGTTGCCCAGCCGGGCACAGGCATGCGTGATGCCTTGTGAAAAGCCGCGCCGCTCGGGTTCCATCCACGCAGTCAGCGCACGGGCCGATGCCGGCACGATCGGGCTTTCACCCAACCCGACGACGAAGCGCGCGAGCAGCAACGTCCCCAGCCCGCTGGCGAAGCCGGTCAGAAGCGTGCCGAGTCCCCACAGCACGCCGCACACCGCGAGCATCTTGCGGGCGCCGAGACGGTCGCCGATAAAGCCGCCTGGAATCATCGCGAGCGCGTAGGTCAGCGCAAAGGCGGAGAACACGATGCCAAGCTGCGAGTTGCTCAGATGCAGATCGCGACGGATCGCGAGAGCCGCAGTCGAAATATTGGTGCGGTCCACATACATCAGGAACGACATGATGCACAGGACAATCAGTACGCCTGTCGTCGCGGAAAAGCGGTTGCGGCGGCGGATCGATTCCATCGTGTCTCCTCCTTGCGACCACGCAACGGCACGTGCCGTTGCGTCTCGTGTCGCGGCGTCGCGGGCATCGCCCCACGTCGCCGTACGTCGAACAGTTCGCTATGAATTGGTGTGATGCGAACTGAAACGCGAACTTGAACCTACTTATTCGAGTACTTCGCCGTGTACGCCGGCGGCGAGCGTCTGCTTTTCCCAGCGTTGCATCGGCACGACTTCGGCGACCGGACCGTTCGGCGAACGGAACTTGACCGGCAGATGACCCGGCGCCGTCAGGATTTCGCCGCCGTTTTCCTTGATCTGCGCGATGAATGCGTCGAGGTCTTCCACTTCCATGCCGATGTGGTGAATGCACGGCGCCGGGCCGGCGAAATCTGCTTCATCGGAGTCCGACTTCTCATAGTGAATCAGCGTCAGGTCCATGTAACCGTCGGTCAGGTGATGCGAAATGTGATCGCCGTTCTTGCCCTTGCGACGCACCGTGTTCACGTGCTTGTAGCCGAACACGTTCTCATAGAACGCGCGTTCCTTCTCGACGTCTTCAACCTTGAATGCAATGTGCTTGATGAAATTCGGCATGGGTCATCTCCTCTGATGTAAGCGCGCGTGGTTGCGCGATGAAGATCAGTCTAAGACGACATGCCGGCTCAGTCAATCGAATCATTCGAATGATTCGAATTAATGGATAGGTTCGGGTCGATGCCGATTGTCTCCGGTTATCGCGCTCGGTAGCGGCATGGCCCCGATCACAGTCACGCACGCGGGTGTCGATCCTGTATCCTTCCGGAATTCGCCGTGCAGGCCGCGAATCGGACCGGAGGCAGCGCATGAAATGTGTGCGTCTCGCGGCCATCTCATCGCGCATCGAGCGGCTTTTTCCGATTCCTTTTCTTCACTCTGACACTGACCTGAATGCCAGGACTTCGTACTCCGGGAGAGCAACCGCTCTATGAAATCGTCCGCGCCCGTATTCTCGAGCGCCTTCGTACCGGCCAATGGACGGCTGGCGACAAGATCCCGACGGAGCCGCAACTGGCCGAGGAATTCGGCGTCGGCATCGGCACGATCCGCCGCGCGGTCGAAGAACTGGTGGCCGAGCGTCTGCTGATTCGCCGGGCAGGGCGTGGCACGATCGTCGCGAAGTTCGCCGACGAACATGCGTTCGACCACTACTTCAGCTTCGTCGATACAGACGGCGAATTAATGAAGGTCACCGCGCGCCTGCTGCGCTTCGGCAAGGAGCGCGCGAGCCCGGCGCTTGCCGCGACGCTCAAGCTCGCTCGCGGCGCACGGCTTGCCACCGCCGACAATCTTCGGTTGCATGACGACGTGCCTGTCATGCTGGATCGTTTGTGGTTTCCGCTCGACGTGTTCCCGGATCTCGAACCCGGGATTTTCGAAGCACGGCGCGGTTCCATCTATGGCTTTTACCAGGAGCACTTCGGGATTTCGGTCGTGCGCGTGGTGGAAGATCTGGGCGGCGCGACCGCCGACGAAGAGGTGGCGCGCGCGCTGAATATCGAAGTCGGTGCGCCGGTGTTGCGTATCGAGCGCACGGCTTACACGTTCAAGGACCAGCCGGTCGAATTTCGCGTGCGCTATGTCGATTCGAGCCGTTGTTCGTATCGGAACGTGCGCGGCTTGCAGGATTGAGCGGTGTGCATCGACGGCGGGGAGGGCGGTGCGCCTGAGCGACTGCTCGGAAGCGGCAACGGCGTCCGCCGCGCGCCTGAAAAACGCTGCACGTCATCAACGAACGACGCCCATAAATCAGGACGTCGTTCGCATCGATCAGTCTATTGCCGGAACTGCGCGATCGCGCCGAGCGCCGGCTCATTGAATACCGTCTCGCACCACACGCGCGCCTCGTCGGCGAGTGCGATGCTCCAGCCGCCGTGCTGCGCGTTGTCGGTGAATTTGGCCGCGAGTTCGGCGCGCGACAGCGGTTCACGCGCGCCGCCGCGCATATGCGGCTGGCGCACTTCCTGAAAGGTGCCGTCGTTGAGCGTCGCGCGCAGATGGCCGGTGAAATTGCTCGGGTACTCGTTGTCCGGATCGATCACATAGCGGATCTTGCCGGCCAGCGCGAGCACCGCCGGATCGTGAATGCGCGCTTCGGTGAACTGGCTGAAGCCCGCCTTGCGATCGAAGAAACCCACGGCCATGCAGAACGGTGTGCTGAACTTGGCGGCGTAAGCAGTCGGCGGCCGATGCTTGACCGCGAGGTCTTCCCACAGCCGATGCACCGTGCCTTCGCCCACTTCACACACGATGTCGCGAATCTGATCCGCCTGCACGCCGCGCTCCGCGAGGGCGATCGCACAATCGATATACGGCTGGGTCATCGTGCCGCACGCATAGGGCTTGAAGGCTATCGTCTCCATGATCCACGACTTGCCGAGCGTATCGAGCACCGGCGAGAAATCCGGCGCGCGAGACGGCGCGAACGCCTTGAAGAAACCGTGCTTGCCTTCGAGTACCGTACGCGGGCCGTCGAAGCCGCCGCGCGCCATCAGCGCCGCGCGAATGCCCGACTGCGCGGCCCATCCGGCGTGCATCCGCTTGGTCGAGGTGCCTTCGGCCAGATACTCGATGATCCCCGCCGCCATGCTGCCCGCGATACCGAGCGCCGAGGTGGCCTGCTGCGGATTCAGGCGTAACGCACTTGCGACGCCGCCCGCTGCCGCAAGTGCACCGATCACGGCTGTCGGATGAAAGCCTGCCGTATGAATAGCGCGCGGCGCGACGAGACTCAACCGGCACATCAATTCCGTGCCGACCGCGATGCCACGCAGCAACGCTTCGCCACCAAGACCTTCACGTTCGCACGCTGCCAGCACCGCGGGCACGACCACCGCGCCCGAGTGCACCGGACCGCCCTCGAAGGTATCGTCGTAATCTTCGCCGTGCGCGGCGGTGCCGTTGATCAGCGCCGCGTCGAATGCACTGAAGCTGCCTGCGTGGCCGAGCGCTGTGCAGGCGCCGCCTGCATCGGTGGCTTGCAGCGTCGCGCGGATATACGATTCGTCGCGCCCGGCGATGCACAGACCCGTCACATCGAGCAGCAACAGACGGGCGATTTCGACAGTCTGTGCAGGCAGTGCCGACGCGTGCACGTCCGCAATCCAGGCGCCGAGTTTTTCGCCAACGATTCCGTGTCCTTCTGGTTTTTCAACGCTCATACGGGTGACCACTCCAAGTCGGTAATGAAATGCGTGCGCCGCCGTGTCGCGCGCGTGCCGGGCGTTTCGGGCGCGCGCTGAGGCTTAGTGCGGACCTTCGGCGACGGTGGCTCGCGCCGTCTTGCCGGCGGCGTCACCTGCCGCGGCTGCGGGCGCTGCGTCTTCCGCGCTATGCGCGGCGATCGCGCGCTGGAATCCCGCCTGCACGTGCTGGCGCATCGCCGTCGCGACGGCTTCGGGATCGCGGCTCGCGAGCGCGTCGAGAATCAGGCGATGTTCGGTGTGCGACGCCTGCGAGCTGCCCGCAATCGAAAAACCGCGCCGGCGCAGCAGGTGCATACGGTTGATCGTTTGCCTGTACAGACCGAGCATCGTCGCGTTGCCCGACAGTTCGACCAGCCGGTCGTGAAAGGCGATATTCAGCGTGAAGTAATTGTTCAGCTCGCCGTGGATCGAACTGGCTTCGAGCTGATCGAGCATTGCGTGCAGTTCCTGCAACTGCGTATCGGTGATCTTCGATGCGAGCCGGCGACCGGCCATCTCGTCGAGGCCGGCGCGCACTTCATAGAGTTCGGCGGCTTCGTCGTCGGAAATCTCGCGGATGTAGACGCCGCGATTCTTTTCGAGCCACACGAGACCCGCTTCCTCGAGAGCGCGAAACGCTTCGCGCACCGGACTGCGGCTGATCTTCAGATGGTCGGCGAGGTCCATCTCATTGAGTTTCATGCCGGCCTCGAGCTCACCCGTCTTGATGCGACGGAGAATTTCCTCTTGCACGAGACCGGACAGCGTGACGGAGCGAAGCAACTCGAGCGAAGTGGTGGGGCGGGGCATAGACAGACCTGTGTTGAGGAAAGCTGGCAGTGTACAACGCACATTGCGTCTTGAAGATTGTCGACAACATACTATCCACAACGCACGCGCGCAACTAGAATTTGCCATGATTTGCGTATTGTCGACAATATGTACAATGCGATCTCGTACCCTGGCGATTCCCTTTTCATGGCCTGACTACCCTTTACGATCCGATGACCCAAGCCGATCGCGTCACCCAAACTCTCGCGCGCTACCTCGTCAACGCGCGTGCCGACAGCCTGCCGCAAGCCGTGCGCGACCATGCGGTGCGTACTTTCGTCAACTGGATGGGCTGTGCGGTCGGCGCGTCGCGGCATGAAGCGGTCGAGATCGCGATGGCGGCGCTCGCACCGTTCGGCGGCCCGGCGCAGGCGACGGTGCTCGGCCGCACGGAGAAGGTCGACGTGCTGAGCGCCGCGCTCTTCAACGGCATCAGCTCGCACGTGTTCGACTTCGACGACACGCATCTGAAGACCGTGATCCATCCGGCGGGCCCGGTGGCGTCGGCGATTCTTGCGCTGGCCGAGTATCGGCCGGTCAGCGGCAAGGAGTTCATTCTCGCACTGACGCTCGGCATCGAAACCGAATGCCGGATCGGCAATGCGGTCTACCCGAACCACTACGACATCGGCTGGCACATCACCGGCACGGCGGGTGTGTTCGGCGCGGCCGTCGCGGCGGGCAAGCTGCTCGGGCTCGACGAACAGCAGATGATCTGGGCGCTCGGTCTCGCTGCAACGCAGCCGGTCGGCCTGCGTGAGATGTTCGGCACGATGACCAAGAGCTTCCATCCGGGACGCGCGGCGCAGAACGGCCTCGTGTCGGCGTTGCTGGCGGCGCGCGGCTACACGAGTTCGCAGCAGGGCATCGAAGCGAAACGCGGCTGGGCGAACGTGACGAGCACGCATCGCAACTACGCGGAAATCACGGACGGGCTCGGCGAACGTCATGAAAGTCTGCTGAACTCGTATAAGCCGTTTGCGTGCGGCATCGTGATCCATCCGGCGATCGACGGCTGTATCCAGTTGCGCAACGAACATGGGCTGAAGGCGGACGCGATTGCGTCGGTGCAGTTGAAGGTGCATCCGCTGGTGCTCGAACTGACCGGCAAACGCACACCGCAGACCGGGCTCGACGGCAAGTTCAGCGTCTATCACTCCGCGGCGGTGGCGATCATCGACGGTCGCGCGGGCGAGTATCAGTACAGCGACGCGGCCGTTCATGACGCCGCGACGGTGCGGCTGCGCGACAAGGTCACCGCCGAGATCGATCCCGCGATGCCGGCCGACGCCGTTCACATCACGGTCACGCTGACCAATGGCGAGCGGCTCGAGAAACATGTGGAGCACGCAATCGGCAGCATCGATCGGCCGATGAGCAATGCCGAGCTGGCCGCCAAGTTCACCGATCTGGTCGAACCGATTCTGGGCGGCGCGCACGCCGCGAAGCTGCTGGAAGCGGGATGGCAGATGGAATCGCTGGACAACATCGCAACGCTGGCGGAGCTGGCGCGTCCGGTCGAGAAGACGTCGTAAAACGGCGCTCACGTGCAGTACCGATGAGGTGCGCCTCGTGCAAGCAGGGGCGCGCGTCATCGATAACATTGTCGACATAACACAAGCCGCGATACCCAAGAACGCGGCGGACCGTGGATTCAGGAGACGAGATGTCGAGTTCCGTCGGTGTGGCAGTCGCAGTAGCGCGTCCGTATCGCGTCTTTATCGCCACATGGGCGGGCTGGATGCTGGACGGCTTCGACAACGCCATCTACATCTACGTGATCGTGCCCGCCTTGACCGAGTTGCTGCCGAAAAGCGGCTTCGTGGCCGATCACGCGCATATCGCGCGGCTCGGCGGGTTGATGTTCAGCCTCTTCATGCTCGGCTGGGCCTGCTCGATGTTCTGGGGCTGGTGCGCGGATCGCTTCGGCCGCGTGCCGACCATGTGCGCGACCATTCTCATCTATTCGATCTTTACCGGCGCCTGCGGGCTCGCGCCGGGCATCGTGTCGTTTGCGATCTTCCGTTTTCTGACGGGCTTCGGCGTCGGCGGCGAGTGGGCCGCGGGAGCGCCGTTGTTGCAGGAGTCGGTGCCGGAGCATTTGCGCGAGCGTCTGTCTGGATGGCTGCATACCGGCACGCCGATCGGCTTTCTGCTGGCGTCCGCCGCCGCGCTGGTGATTCTGCCGCTGGGCGGCTGGCGCGTTCTGTTTCTGATCGGCAGCGCACCCGCGTTGCTGACGATCTGGCTGCGCCTCGGCGTGCCGGAGTCGCGCCGCTGGCAAGAGCAGCGACGCGCACAGGGTCCGCGTGCACGCGTGCGTGATCTGTTCGCTCCCGGCATGGCGCGCACCACCTGGTCCGCAGCATTGATGATGACGTGCCTGATCTTCGGGCTGTGGTCGTCCACGTTCTGGATTCCGACGCTCGTGATTACCTGGCAGCGCGCGGGCGGCGCATCCGTTGCCGATGCGCAGTATCTCGGCTCGCTGAGCGGCCTGATCCTGAGCGTCGGCACGCTCGCGGGATGCGTCGCGATGCCGTGGATCGTGCGCTGGATTCCGCGCCGCAAATCGGTCGCCAGCGTGTTCTTCTCCGGTGCGCTGATCTGCAATGTCACGTCGTACTTCGGCATTGTGGTGTTGCTGAAAAGTCTGCCGCTTTTCCTGATCACGCTGCCGCTGCTCGGCTTCTTCACGAGCGGCGTGTTTTCGCTGTTCACGATCTGGCTGCCCGAAATGTTTCCGACGATGCAGCGCGCGCTCGGTTCCGGATTCGCCTTCAGCTTCGGCCGCGTGCTCGGGGCGGCGGGGCCGTCGATTGTCGGCGCGCTCGCGGCGATGTTCGGTTCCTATCCGCTCGCGATCACGGCAGTCTCGCTGATCTATCTAGTCGGTCTGTTCTGCGTGAAGTGGGCGCCGGAAACCGCGCATCGGGCACTGCAGAGATGATCAAACGTATTCCGAATGATGTGCGTCGCGCGCCGCAGGGCGTCGGCGGCAATCGAAACTGAAGGAGCAAACCATGCATCACGGTCACAGTCGCGGTCACGGGCAGGGCGGTTCAAGATGAAAGCGAAAGCAGGCATGTTTACCGGCACCACAGGCAGAGTGTTCATGCTCATCTGCGCGATGTATTTCATCGAATACGTCGACCGGGTCAATCTTTCCATCGCGGCGCCGCTGCTGAAGTCGGAGATGCATCTGTCGAACACGCAGCTCGGCATTGCACTCTCGGCGTTCGGCTATTGCTATGCGATCTTCCAGGTCATCAACGGCTATCTGGGCGACAAGATCGGACCTCGCCGGATGCTGGCGTTCTCGGGCATCCTATGGACGCTCGGCACGCTCGCGACCGGTGTGACCGGCGGCCTCGCGACGCTGGTGCTCTCGCGCGCACTGGTCGGCCTCGGCGAAGCCGGCACGATTCCGAACGCCACGCGCGCGATGGCCAACTGGGTTCCGCTGGTAAAACGTGGCTTCGCACAGGGCTTCACGCACTCGGCCGCGCGCCTCGCGGCCACCGTCACGCCGCCGTTGCTCGTGCTGATGATTCCGCTGCTCGGCTGGCGAGGCGCGTTTGTCGCGCTGGGCTGCGTCAGCGCGATCTGGGTGGTCGTATGGGCGCTGTATTTCCGCGACGATCCGCGCACGCATCCGTCGATCACCGCCGCCGAAGTCGATACGTTGCCGCCGTATGCCGGCCCGCGCCATCGCACGGCGGTGCCGTGGTGGCCGCTGATCCGGCGCATCATGCCGGTCACGCTGGTGTTCTTCTGCCACGCATGGACGCTGTGGCTGTATCTGAGCTGGCTGCCGAGTTTCTTCGTCGGCGTGTACGGCATCGACCTGAAGAGCACGGCGCTGTTTACGTCGGGCGTGTTTCTCGCCGGAGTGGTCGGCGATACGGCGGGCGGCCTGCTGACCGACGCGATTTATCGACGCACCGGCAATCTGAATACGGCGCGGCGCAACGTGATCATCATCGGTTTCGCGGGCTCGCTGCTGTTTCTCTCGTGCGTGCTGTTCGTGCGGGACCGGACCTTGATCGCGCTGTGTCTGGCCGCGGCACTGTTCTGCCTTGAATCGACCGAAGGCCCGATCTGGGCCGTGCCGATGGATGTCGCGCCGGCCTTTGCGGGCGTCGCTAGCGGCTTCATCAGCACGGCGGCCGGTCTTGCGGCGGTGGTGTCGCCGGTCGCGTTCGGCCTCATTACCGACATGACGGGCAGCTATCGACTGCCGTTCGTGATGTCCATTGCGCTGTTGCTGGTCGGCATTGCGTTGTCGTTCTGGATTCGTCCCGACCGGCCGCTGCAAGCCACCGCGCAACCCACGCTATCAACGAAATCACTGGGAGTGCATTCATGAAAGGAGAAGTCAACGGCGTCGCGGTCGTCACCGGGGCGGCGCGCAATATCGGCCGCGAGATCGCACTGCAACTCGCTGCAGCGGGCAATGCGGTGCTCGTCAACGCGCGCAGTTCCGCCGCCGAGGTCGCCGAAGTCGTGCGCGCGATCGAGGCCGCAGGCGGCCGCGCGGCCGCGCATCTGGCCGACGTCAGCGAACCGGCGGGTGCGCAAAGTCTGATGGAAGCGGCGATTCACCATTTCGGGCAGATCGACATTCTCGTCAACAACGCCGCGGTGCGTCGCGAAGTGCCGTTCGCGGAGCTGGATTACGCACGTTGGCGCGAGGTGATGTCGGTGATTCTCGACGGCGCGTATCTGTGCGCGCACGCGGCGTTGCCCTATTTGCGGCAATCGAAGGCCGGCGCGATCGTCAATATCGGCGGCATGTCCGCGCATGGGGGCTCGGCGGGGCGCGCGCACGTGATCGCCGCGAAAGCGGGCCTCGTCGGTTTGACGCGCGCGCTGGCGCACGATCTGGGTCCGGACGGCATCACCGTCAATTGCGTGGTGCCCGGCTTGATCGCGACCGTGCGCGGCGGCGCGGCGGGCAATACCGAACCCGCGCATCACGCTGAGCGCACTACCTTGCTTGGCCGGCGCGGCCAGCCCGACGAGGTCGCAAGCCTCGTGCAGTTTCTGTGCGGCCCGACAGCACGTTATCTCACGGGCCAGGCGATTCATGCGAACGGCGGCGCTTTTCTAGGCTGATCGTAGCCGCGGCGGCGCGGCAGACAACATCTGCGCGCCGCTGTCGAACAGTTTCAAGTCGGACTCGCTATTGCGGGTTTCGCAGGAGGATTGCTTATGCGGTGAAGACGTCAAATTAGTTAGTATTACAGAGTGAAATGTTTTCAAGGCACAAATAAATTATGACTTGGCGGAGATGACAGAATGAGAAAGTCGCTTTTTGCATTATCGATATTGGGAACCTTTGCTGGAACCGTTCACGCGCAGAGCTCGGTCACGCTGTACGGCATTGTCGATGAAGGCGTGTTGATCAACACAAACGCGAAGAACGTGGTGAACGGCAAGAACGTGGGCGGCCGGCAATTTTCGGTCGATTCCAACGCGGGCACGCAGGGCAGCCGCTGGGGCATCCGCGGCGCCGAAGATCTGGGCGGCGGCCTGAGGGCGATCTTCGTGCTGGAGTCGGGCATCAACGTCAGCACGGGCGCGTTCGGACAAGGCGGCACCGCATTCGGCCGGCAAGCCTACGTGGGCCTCGCCAGCAGTTCGTTCGGCTCCGTGACGTTGGGCCGTCAGTACGACAGCATCAACGACTACGTCGGCAACTACGGCTATGCCGCGGCGTACGGCGGATCGACGACGGAACATCCGGGCGACCTCGACAACGTCAACCACACGTTCCGCGCGAACAACACGATCAAATACGCGAGCCCCAATTTCAACGGCCTGACGTTCGGCGGCACGGTGAGTCTGGGCGGCGTAGCGGGCGAGATTTCGCAGTCGAGCGGGTACAGCCTCGGTGCGAATTATGGACACGGCCCGTTCGGGATTGCGGTCGCGTATGAACTGTTCAAGAATCCATCCGCGCTGGGCTCGATTCTAAACAGCAACGCTAGCGCCACGACGTTCAACTCGCTGAACTCGGGCTATCTCGGCACGAAGCCCGCCAACTCGCTGCAAATCATCACCACGGGCGGCTCGTATGATTTCGGCCCGGCCAAAATCGGCGCAGTGTATTCGAATACCAAGTACATGAACATTGGCGCATTCGGTGGCGCGACCGCGACGTTCAACAGCTACGAGTTGAACGCGCTCTATCGCGTCACGCCGGCGCTGTTCTTGTCGGGCGAGTACAACTATACGAAGGGCAACGCGGTGAAGGGCGACATCGGCGACCAAAAGTACAACCAGTTCTCGTTGCTGCTCGACTACGTGCTCTCCAAGCGTACCGATGTCTATCTCCTCGGCACCTTCCAGACCGCGAGCGGCACGAGCTCCACTGGCGCTGCGGCGGTTGCGGATATCGGCAGTCTCGGCGATTCGTCGAATAATCATCAGGCCGTGGCGCGCGTCGCGATTCATCACAAGTTCTAAGAGCGCTCGTTTTACATGCGCAAAGCCCAGGGCGTCGAGCGATGCCCTGGGCTTCATTCATGCATTCAAGCTTCGCGCGCTAACACTTCACGTCAACGCTGCCAGGTTATTTCGCGCTGATCGCGACGCCGCGAACCTTGGCAACTTCACCAGCAGTGACAGCAACTGCGCGATTTCCCCAGCTGCTTCGCACGAAGCTCAACAGATCCGCGATCTGTTGATCGGTCAAACGCCAGCCGAAGTCGGGCATGGCAAGCGGCGTCGGCGCGGCTGCGGTGGACGGCATATGCGAGCCGCTCAATACGATATGAATCAGCGATGCCGGATCGCCGCTCAGCACCGATGCATTGCCCCTGAGGCTGGGGAAGGCCGGCATCGCGCCGGTGCCATCCGTGCGGTGACAGGCCGCGCAATTGTCCAGATAGAGATGCGCGCCGGTCGAATCGATGCGACCGGCTCTGAGCGCGACAGCCGTCTGATCCGCGCGACCGCTTTGCTGCGCGGCCGGCGGCGTCGCGCCCGTTTGCAATGACGGCGACGTCAGATAAGTTGCAATGGCGTTTAAATCTTCGTCGTGCAGATATTGCGTGCTGTCGTTGATGACTTCCGTCATTGGGCCGAATGCCGCGCCGTCGTGCATACGCCCACTGCGTAGATAGGCGACAAGATCGGCCTTGCTCCATACCTTATCGCTGGCCGATGTTTGCGCCATATGGCCACGCAGGTTCGGCGCATACCAGCCAGCCAGCGTATTGCCGGACAGGAACGCGGTATTGTCCTTGTCGTCGAGTACGCTCTCCTGCCCGAGCATGCCGTGCGGCGTGTGACATGCGCCGCAGTGCGCGAGCCCTTGCACCAGATACGCGCCACGATTCCATTCGACGCTCTGGTGCGGATCGGTTTGATAAGGCAGTGGGTCATGCGCATACAAACGATCCCACACTGTCATCAGCGTGCGAACGTTGAATGGAAAGCGCAGTTCGGATGCGCGATTCGGCTGCCCGACGGGCTTGACGCCTTGCGTGAAGTAGCGATAGAGCGCATGCATATCGCTATCGTCGATCTTCGCGTACGACGGATACGGCATTGCCGGATACAGACGATGACCGTCTTTAGCTATGCCTTGGCGCAACGCCTTGGCGAAGTCGTCATAGCTATAGCCGCCGATGCCAGTCGATGCGTCCGGTGTGATGTTGGTCGAATAGAGTGTGCCGAAGGGCGTCGCGAGCGGCAGCCCGCCCGCGAACGGTTGCGCCTTGTTCGCCGTGTGGCACGCCGCACAATCTCCGACTTTCGCGAGATAAGCGCCTTTGGCTAGCTGCGCGTCGACGGTTACTGGCGTGGGCGTGGCATTCAAAGTTTGCGCGTTCGCACCGCTGCCGGGCGCGCCACTGCACATCAGCGCAAACACGGGAATCAGATACTGCCTCAAGCGATCGAAAGTGATTTTCATGACGGTCGCTCACGCCTGAACCAGAGGGCCGGGATTCTTCAGATACGTCTCGCGTATTGCCTTCGCCGCGTAGTACGTCATGGCGCCGATGGTGCCGGTTGGATTGATGCCGAGATTTTGCGGAAACGAACAGGCGCCGGTCACGAACACATTCGGAACGTCCCACGACTGAAGGTATTTATTCACCACGCTGTTGTCCGGCCGGTCGCCCGCGATCGCCCCACCGGTCGTATGCGTGCTCTGATACGGCCCGACGTCGAAGTGATCGCCCGGCTTGCCCGCGTTGATCGCAACCGATTGCGGTTTCGGATTCATCGCGCGCGCGACATCGGCGGCTTTGTGGCTGACGAACTGCGTCATGCGGCCTTCGTTGTCTTTCCAGTCGAACGTCATGCGCAATAGCGGCAGGCCGTACGCATCCTTGTAAGTCGGATCGAGATCGAGATAGTTGTCGCGGTACGACATCACCGAGCCTTGCGTGGAGATGGCGAACGAATGCAGATAGTGGTCTTTCACGGCCTTCTTCCACCCCGAGCCCCACTTCGGCGTGCCGGGCGGCACTAGTGCCTGCGCGATCGGGCGGCCGCCCGTCACGGTCGCAAAGGTAATCGCGCCACCGACGAAGTTCAGCGGACCGTGATCGAAGTTGTCGGCATTGAAATCGTCGTAGACGACGCCGCCCGCTCCCGAACCGATGAACGGATTGATCGCCACGTCCTTGTCGAAGAAGACCTGAATCTTGCTGTTCTTCTGATACGCGTAGTTCTTGCCGACAGTGCCTTCGCCGGTGGCGGGATCGTATGGCTTGCCGATCCCCGACAGCAACAGCAGACGCACGTTGTGCATCTGGTACGCGCACAGCGCGACGATATCCGCGGGCTGCTCGACGGTACGGCCTTGAGCGTCGATATAGGTGACGCCCGTCGCGCGCTTGCCGGTCGCATCGAGATTGACCTTGACGACCGCCGAGCGGTCGCGCAATTCGAAGTTAGGCTTTCTCGCAAGCGCCGGGAGAATGCAGGTCTGCGGCGATGCTTTGGAAAACATGTAGCAGCCGAACAGTTCGCAATAGCCGCAGAAGTTGCACGGGCCTAGCTGCATGCCATACGGGTTCGTGTACGCCTTGGAAGCAATCGACGCAGGCGTCGGATACGGGTGGAAGCCCACTTCGCGCGCGGCCTGCTCGAACAGCATCGACGGATACGCAGTGGGCAAGGGCGGCAATGCGTAATCGCGTGAACGCGATGCTTCGAATGGATTGCCGCCACTGATCGGCTGACCGTTGACGTTACCCGCCCTGCCCGAAGTGCCGGCGACATATTCGAAGCGGTCGTAGAACGGCTCGAGCTCGGCGGCGCTGACGGGCCAGTCCTGAATCGTCATGTCGTTGGGTATGAAGCTCTTGCCGTAGCGCTGTTCGTAGTGGCTGCGCAGTTTCAGTTCGGCATCGGTTGCACGATAGGTGAAGCCGTTCCAGTGCACGCCCGAGCCGCCGACGCCGTCGCCGAACAGAAAGGCGCCGTACTGGCGCAGCGGCAACGCGACTTCCTGCGCCTGGCGGCGGATCGTGACGGTCTCGTGCGCGAGGCTTTGCATCAGCTTGAAGCGCTGCACGTAGGTCAGTTCGTCGGCGACCTTCGGATACGCGAAGTCGGGATACGTATCGCGGTTTTCGCCGCGTTCCAGGCCGACCACGGTGAGGCCGGCGTCCGCCAGTTCGATCGCCATGATCGAACCCGACCAGCCCATGCCGACGACCACCGCGTCCACTTTGGGTTTACTGATGTTCGCCATGTGTCTCCTCCTGGCGTGTGTTTTATCTAATGCTGCTATGCGCGTTGCTGGACGAAGGTGGCGGCTATGCCTTGCCTTCGATCGTCACGGTTCCGAGCGGATACACTTTGCCGGGTTGCGCGACCCAGTCGAGATAGTCGGCGCGCGCGCCGGGAAAACCGATCATGGTCCAGCTCGCGGCGTGCTTGTTGCCGCCATGAATCGGATCGGAGAAATAGCCTTCTTTGGTGTTCTGCCACAGCAACGCGATGAAATGACCGGCCGAGGTTTGCTCGAATTTGACCTTGCGGCTATCCATGCCATGCAGCAACGCGTCCTGTTGCACGGTCGTCAATTGCACAAACGGCTTGCCGCCGAAGTGCGCCTTGCAATAGGCGTCGAGCGCCGCGATGCCGGTACGGTACAGGTCGCGAGGGGTCATGGGACTTTGATAGCCGGCGAGCGGCGTGGCATCGGGATGAAACGGGCCATGCATATACCACGCTGCCGCATGACCGAACGCGCCTTCCATCTGCCGGTCGATGAACGCCGCGACGTCGAGTTCGAGCGCGCCCGGACCTTCGGCATCGGCGGGAATCAGGCGGTCGATCGCGGCTTGCAGCACGCTCCACTCGTCGGGCTTGAAGAACTTCGGCTGGTACGGTTTCGCGCTAGAACCGTCGGTTCCAGCGGTGGCTGACGTTGACGCCGATGCCGATGCCGTCACGCCGCCGGGCCGATCACACGCAGCAAGGCCGCCCGCCACCGGCAACACCGCGACGCTTTTGATCAGGAACCGGCGCCGCGATGATGCTTTGGGAGGCACTGCTGACGCGGCGGCGGGTTTATCGTCCATGATGAATTTCTCCGTGCATTAAAGAGGCATCCTGATCGATCTGGCTTGAGAGCAAGATGGTCGACCAGCGTAAGCGCCGCGAAACGGCGCCCCCCGTCTTTACTTCAACGCGTCCGCGCCCGCCTTGCAGATATCCGCATCCTGGTCGCCGCTGCCGCCGCTGCATCCGATCGCGCCGACGATCTTGCCGCCCATCACGAGCGGATAGCCGCCGGGAGAAGCGGCCAACGAAGGATCGAGCGTCGCGGAATAGGTGTGGCCGGTTTCGAAGGCGTTATAGAACGTGCGCGTATCGCGACGAAAGCGCGCGGCGGTCGCGGCTTTGCGCAGCGCGATTTTCGGCGACGCGTTCTGCGTGTTGTCCATCTTGGCGAATGCGACGAGTTCTCCGCTCGGATCGGTCACGGCAATGGCTTCGGGCCAGCCGTGCCGCGCGGCTTCAGCTTCGGCGGCTTCGAGCGCCTGGTTGGCGTATTGCAGGCTGATCGGCATGCCGTATGGAATATCGAACGGCGAGTGCGCCGGCAGGCCGCCGGCCGACGGTTGCGACGCGGGCGTCTGCGCGATGGCGTTCGTGCCGCTCAGTGCCGCGCACAGCGAGAACAGCGCGGACAACGAGGCTTGGATGATTCGCTTGCTGGTCATATTGGATTCCCCTGTGTGGCCGATAAAAGGCGTCGAGCATTGGCGGTCGGTGACAGCTTCGCCCGATGCGTCAAACACATCGGGCGAAGCGCATCACGTTCAGTCGACCGAAGTCCAGCGCGTACCCAGCGCTTCCGTGATGGCGGCGGTGTCGAAGCGATACGCCATCAGCGCAGCGAAGCCGCGCCGTCCGTCGATCGACGCAGCCGCACTCGTGAAGCCATGCTTCGCGATCATCGCGGCTTCGAGCGCGTCCGCTGCGGCCTTGCCGATTTCGATCGCTTCCATCGCGTGGTCCGCGTTGTGCGCGAGTCCCGCGGCCTGGGTTGCGGCGACGCCGAGCGCATGACGTGTATGCACTTCGTCGAGACGCAGCAGGCGCGAGACCGCCAGCACCGCGCCCAGCAAGCCCACCGAGGACGCCACGTTCCAGCGCACACGGAATTCAGCGCTATCGACCGCGCTGAGAATGCGCGCGGCGGCTTCGATACCGATCGCGGCGGCGGCGATCGCGTCGCTCTCTGATGAGCCGAGCGTGTCCCCGGCTACGATCACGGCGGCGAGCACCGGCATCGCCGGCGACGCGGCGGCTTGCGTCGCCAGCGACGTGCCGAGAATCCATGCGCGGGTGCGCGAGTCGGTCGCCGCGCTGCCTTGCGATTGCAGCAGGGCGCTGATCTGCTCGGTGGAACGCGTCGCCGGATCGGTGATCAGGCGCGCGTGGGTGAGAGCGTCGCGCGCGGCGTCGAGTGCGGCGTCGGCCGAAGCGGGCAGCGCGGCGATGGCGAAGCCGACGAGCGCGTCGGACACGACGGAATGTTGAGCGGCGTTATGCATGATTCAATTCTCCGGCGGGAGCGCACAGTGCGAAGAGCGCGTCGAGATTGGCGGCGCTGTCGAGTGTCGCCACGGCGGAAGCGAGTTGCGCGGCGGTGCCGTCGCCGAGCAGCGGATCCACCAGCAGACGGACCTTGTTCATCAGCTCGTCGTCGGTCAGCGGACGCGCGAGGCTGCCGCGCGCGTGTTCGACGTGATGTTCGACGACCGTGCCGTCCTTCAGCGTCGCCGCGATAAAGACTTCGTCGCGATTGACCGAGGCGTCGGGCGCAAGCTTCGTCAGCGCGCGCACCGCCGTCACGTCGTCCTGTACCACGCGTGCGTCTTCGTATTGCGCGAGGCCGACCTGACCGTCGCACAGTGCGGCCGCCACGCCGTGAATCGCGCTGAAGCGCGCCTGCAGGCCGTCCTTCGGCTGCGGGTTGCCCATCAGTTCGGGCACGAGCGGATGGCAGCGCAGCGTGATCGATTCGATCGACTGCACGTCGTCGATTTGCGGCGCGAGCGCGAGTCCCGCGTCGATCGCCGGATGCGCGACGATGCCGCACGGGTACGGCTTGTACGTGTTGAAAAGCAGTTCCCAGCGCTCGCCGAACGCGCCGTTCATCAGCTCGAAATCGACCTTGGTCGACATCGAATGCGAGTAGCCGCCGGCGGCTTCGAAAATATCGGCGGCGGCGCGCTGGCCGTGCTGCGCGAGACGCGCGGCCGCAATGCCGTTCGCAGCCGCCTTGCCGGGGTGATAGGGCTTGGTCATCGTGCCGAACGCTTCGCGCTGGCCGACGAACATCGAGGCGGCGATCGACACCGCTTGCGTCAACCCGGCTTCGTCGAGACCGAGCAGCAGCGCGGCCGTCACCGCGCAGCCGATCACGCCGCACGTGCCGGTGATGTGCCAGCCGCGGTCGTAGTGTTCCGGCGAGATCGAGACGCCGACCCGCAACTGCGCTTCGCAGCCGAGCGTGAAGGCCGTCAGCGCGGCGGCGCCGGTGGGCCGCGTGTCGGGCGCAAGCGCCGTCAGCACGGCGAGCACCGAAGCGGCCGGGTGAATGACGGTCGCGAGATGGGTGTCGTCGAAATCGTCGAGATGGCCGGCAAAGCCGGTCGCGAGCGCGGAAAAATGCAGATCGACTTTTTCGCTGCGGCCCGGCACCGGCGCGATTTGCGCCACGCCTAACTCATGGGCGGCGGCGAGGATCGCGTCGACACCAGGATGCCGCGATGCGCCGATCGAAGTGCCGATCACATTGATCAAAGAACGCCTGGCTTCCTCTGCGACCGGGACCGGCAGCGGACGCTGCGCCAGTGCGAAAAGGCCGTGCGCGAATGCGGCGGCGATGGAACTCATTGAGACAACTCCTCCAGACGAATGCCGTTGGTCTTCGGCCCTAGCAGCCCGACCATCACGACGATCACAAACATGGCTGACGAAATCAGCACGAACACGGCGGGCACGCCCGAATGCTTCAGCAATGCCGCCACCCAGAAACCGACGAAGATCGAACTCAGACGGCTCCAGCTAAAAACGAAACCCACGGCGCGGGCGCGAATCCGGGTCGGATACAGCTCGGCCTGATAGGTGTGAAAGATGCCGATCAGCCAGTTGTTCGCAATGGTCACGGCGCTGCCGAACAGCAGGATCAGCACCGGTTCGCGCACCATGCCGAACAGCACGCCCGCCACCGCGACGACGATCGCGCAGCCGACCAGTTGCCACTTGCGCTGGACGCGCTCGGCGCACGCCATCGCGCCGAGCGCGCCAAGCGGCGTCGCGAACGCGATCACCATTGTGTAGAGCAGCGAATGCGTGATCGTGATGCCCTTCGTGTAGAGCAGCACCGGCACCCACGCACCGAATCCGTACACGCCGAAGGTCTGGAAGAAGTTAAAGAACGACAGCATCACCGTGCGGCTGAAGTAGCGGCCTTTCCACATTTCCGACCATGAACCGCTGTGCTCGCCGGCCGGCGGTTCCGGCGTGTGTTGCACGGGTGCCTGCAACGCGCGGCCGGTTTCGGCGACCACGCGGGCCTCGATCGCATCGACGATGGCGCGCGCCTCGTCGACACGGCCTTTGCTTTCGAGCCAGCGCGGCGATTCCGGCAACCCGCGCCGCATGAACCAGATCAGCACGGCGCCCGCCGAGCCGATGATCATCACCCAGCGCCAGCCTTCGAGACCGAGAATGGTGTGCGGCACGAGCAGAAACGACAGCACCGCGACGGTCGGCACGGACGTCAGGATCACGAGGATGCTGAACGCGCTGTAGCGTCCGCGCGTGTGATTCGGCGTCAGCTCGGAAATATAAGTGTCGACAGTAATGAGCTGCACGCCGATTCCGAGGCCCGCGACGAAGCGCCAGAGATCCATGGATTCCGGCGAATGCTGGAACGCGGCGGCGAAGGTCGCGACCGAATAGATCAGCATCGCGCAGGTGAACACGGCGCGTCGTCCGAAGCGGTCGGTGAAGCCGCCGAGCGCCACCGTGCCGACGAACATCCCGGCGAAAAACGAGCCGAGAAAGCTGGCGAAGCCGTTGACATCGAACAGGCCCGCCGTGGTGGCGCGGTACAGACCACTGCCGATGAGTCCCAGTGAGATATAGGCCGCCATGAACATTTCATAAAACTCGAACCAGCCGCCGATCGCGATGCGCGCGACGAGGCCGCTGAAATAACGCGTCGGCGGCAGGCGGTCGAGCCGCGCGGAAACGCTGGCTTCGACGCCGGTCGTTCCGGCGATTTCCTTTTCCATGTACATCGCGTCTGTCTCCTGATGGACTGATGTCCTATATTGGTAGTGTCGACACTTTCGCCAAGTGTATGGTGAATCTCGGGTGAATTTCAAGAGATATTCGATAAACTGTGCACACTTGTGGAAATCGGGCAGGGTGTCGTACCGGGCTGGCCGGGCGTCGGTTTGCTAGAATCCGTCCACGCAGCCGGGCGGCACGCCAAGAGATATCGAGGAATAAAGGGATGGACGAAACTGTCGACACACGCGACGAAGAGGAGCAGGGCGACGCATCGCCGGTCGGGGAGATCGTCGACTGGGTGGCGCGCGGCATCATCGAAGGCCGGCTGCAACCGGGCGACGACCTGAATTCCGTCGATCTCGCGAAGCGCTTCAACGTCAGCCGCACGCCGGTGCGCGAAGCGCTGTTCGTGCTGAACCGCGAACGGCTGGTCGACTGGTCGCCGCGGCGGCGCCCGCGCGTGTCGTCGATGAGCCTCACGGAAGTGCGCGAGATCTATCAACTGCGCGTGTTGCTATATGGGCAGGTGTCGCTCGCGATCGTCGAGCACGCCACGGCCGAGGACATCGAGTCGTTGTGGCGCGCACACGCGCGCCTCGCCGACGCGGCCGCGCGCGCCGACGTCGACGGCTATTTCTGGGCCAATGTGGCGTTTCGCGATGAGGAACTGCGGGTGAGCCGCAACGGCATCTTCAAGGAAGTGCTCGATTCGATGCGGATGCGCACCAACCGGCTGCGGCATCTCAGCACGTCGTTGCCCGGACGGATGCAGCGCTCGTGCGCCGACCACCAACGGCTGTGCGAGGCGTATGCCGAGCGCGACGGCACGCTGGCGGCGGCGCTCAACCGGTCGATCGTGTTGACCGCGCTACAGGCAATCGAGCAGGTGTGGGACACGGATTTCGGTAAGGGTTGACGCGCGTCTTCTGTGCGTCTCAAGGCAAGCCGGGGTTCATTCAGCCAGACGTTGTCGACGGTGAAGACTGGTTCTGCTGCCTGGGGGGACCTTCAGGATGAAGTTCGGTCCCGTGCCTTTAGCGACAAGCACGGGACCTGCACAGCATGTCATTCATTTGCCGAAGTACGGCGTGCAGAAGCTGGCCGGACCGACACAGGTCGATTGCATCGCCGTGTGCGCCGGACCACCCGACGACGTGCTGTTCGCCGGCACACCGCCGTAGCCCTGGGTCGCCTGCTGCTCACCGGATTGCGCTGCGACCTTCGCTTCGGCGGCCTGGATGTCGGCCGGATAGTTCGCGTCGTCGGATCGCGCCGGGTTATAGCCGGCCCGTTCCACCTGCACGAGATCGTTGCGGACCTCGGCACGTGTCACCGGACCGTTGGATTGCGCGAAGCTGAGCACCGGAGCGGACAAGGCGGCGGCAGCGAGGGCGAGGCAAGCAAGAGCTTTCTTCATGATCTAGACTCCGAAATAAATACAATGGGTGACTGATGGAAATTCGCTGAATAGCAGCAGCTACTTCGACGCTACTGGTATTGCGCGGGTCTTTCTTCTCTGAGCGTCTGGAAGCCATATTGCGCTTTTGCAAATGACGCGATCCCCACCGGTTCATTACGAAATTGACATGTAGAGCCTGCCCCCGGTCCGGGTTGCGGGCGCTTACTCGAGCACCGCCTCGATCAGGCGTGGGCCACGCTGCGCTATCGCCGAGACGAACGCCTGCTCGAATGCCCGACGGGAATTCGCGCGCACGGCGTCGACCCCCAGGCCTTGCCCAATCGAAACCCAGTCCAACGTCGGTGTGCTCAGATCGAGCATGGCGCCCGAGTTCGGTCCATTCGAAGACGCGCCCACGCGGACCAGTTCGTTGTTCAGCACCTTGTAACCGCGATTGGCAAACACGACGGTCACGATGTCGAGGTTCTCGCGCGCCTGAGTCCAGAGCGACTGGACGGTGTACATCGCGCTGCCGTCGCCGACCAGCGTCACAACCTTGCGGTCCGGACGCGCAATAGCCGCGCCGGTCGACACCGGCATCATGCTGCCGATCGCACCGCCGGTCAGGTTCAGAAAATCATGCGGTGCTGCGTTGTTCAGGAGGTCGTAGTAAGGCAGGGTCGACGAAACGCCCTCATCGGCCACGATCGCGTTCGTGGGCAGGTGCATGGCCACGATCTGCGCAATGCTTTTCGCGTCGAGTGCGCCGTCGAGCGACAACGGGATCGCTTGCCGCGTGGCGACGCGGCCCTCGGCGCCTCGTGCATCCACGGCATCCATGAGCGCGGCCAGTGCGGCTGCGCCGTCTTCGTGCGGATGGCTTAGCACGGCGATCTCGCAACCGTCGGGCGTTAACCAGCTGGGTTTGTCGGGATACGCGAAGAAACTGACCGGTGGACGTGCGCCGACTAGAATCAGCAGCTCTGTCCCGGCCAGGAATTCGGCGGCGTGCTCGCCGAAGTAGGGAAGCCGCTCGACCTGCACGCGACCCGCGCCGCGTTCCAAACGAGGGGCAAACGTATCGGACACCAGCCGCGCGCCGGTCTTCGCCGCGATTTTGCCCGCTGCGACCAGACCTTCGCCGAGAAGCGCGTCGCCTCTAACCAGGAGCACTGCTTTTAACCCTGCCTGCAGTTTGCTGGCTACGCGATCGATAGTCGAACCGGCTGCGTGTGTGCGCGGCTGAAGCGGCAGCGGAGCTGCAACTTCAACGGCGGGATCCCAGGCGGTGTCGGCCGGGAGAATCAGCGTTGCGATCTTCCCCGGCGCCTCCCGCGCGGCACGGACGGCGCGTGCCGCATCCGCGCCGACGGAACGGGCGCTCGTGGACGAATGCACCCAGTCCGACACCGGACGTGCAAAGCCGGCGATGTCCGACGCGAGCGGCGCGTCGTACCTTGCGTGCGACGACGCGTGGTCGCCGACGATATTCACGATCGGACTGGAGGCGCGGCGCGCGTTGTGGAGATTGCTCAGACCGTTTGCCAGACCCGGTCCCAGATGCAGGAGCGTGGCGGCCGGCTTGCCGGCCATGCGTGCGTAGCCGTCGGCGGCGCCCGTGACGACGTTTTCCTGAAGCCCCAACACGGGTCGCATTTCTTTCACCGCATCGAGCGCTGCGACGAAATGCATTTCCGATGTGCCCGGGTTTCCAAAACAGACTTCCACGTCGCTGGCAACCAGCGACTTCAGCAGACTTTCTGCACCGTTCATGGTGTTGCTCCAAAGATGTCGAAAAGGGGCGCCGCTGTCTGATGGATTCGGACGCAGTGCCGGCTTGACGATCATTCTCGACAGTCCTACTGTGAGTAACAATCGAGTCCAATTGGAAACTTAGTTACATCATGCGTAAGAATCTGGATTACGGACTGCTTCACGCGATGACGGCGTTTGTGAGGGTGGTGGATGCCGGAACCTTCACATCCGCCGCCGAGCAGATGGACCTCACGACCGCGCAAATCTCGCGGCTCGTATCCGGACTGGAGGAGCGCCTGCGCACCAAGCTGCTGCAGAGAACGACCCGCCGGATTGCTCTCACCAGCGCCGGCGAGACGTATGTGGTCCAGTGCCGGGATATCCTCGAGCGCGTGAATGTGGCGGAGGCATACGCATCAGGGGCGACGATCGAGCCGGCGGGGCGGCTCAGGGTTCAATGCATGGGTAGCTTCGGGAATTACTATGTGGTCCCGCTGATCGCCGAATTTTGCGCAGCGTTTCCCAAAGTGAGCATCGAGTACGCGACTTCGCAGTACGCGCCGGCGCTGCTTGCGGAGGGAATCGACGTGGGCATCTACCTGTCGCGGCAGCTGTCCGATTCGGGATTGGTGGCGCTGTCGCTGGGTACGGTGTTCGGTGTGATGTGCGCGGCGCCTGCCTACATGGAACAGCACGGTGCGCCCCGGCATCCGCGCGACCTGGCCAACCATGCCTGCATTCGGCTGATCAATCCTTCCGTCGCCTCGGAGTGGGAACTGATCTCGGGCAAGCGGTCCTATCAGGCGCAAGCCGTCGGCCCCATCATCGCGGACAACCCCGACGTTCTTCTGAAGACCGCGGAGCAAGCTAGCGGCATAGCATTGTTGCCGTGGTTCACCGCCAAGGATTCGATTTGCGAAGGGCGCCTGGTTCGCGTTCTTCCGTCGTGGCGGTCGCCTGATGTCACGGTCTCCGCGTTGTATCCCTCCAGACACTTTCTCGATGCCAAAACCAAGGCGTGGCTCGATCTGCTCAAGGCCCGAGTGACGCCCGCGCTGATCGACGATGCCTCAATGTTTCAGTGACGCGGAAGGTTGCCGGCCGCCACCAGCATGGCCCGCCATGCCGTGTGACCCATTCAACCGCGGCCCGGCCGGTCGCGCGCCTGGAAAAATCATGTCATGCGTTAATGCATGACACGCGTGCATATTTGTAAGTTTTCAGACTGATTTGCATGGACCATCATTCGCTTCATCTGCTTTTTCCCCTTACCGGTATTTGCAAGGAGCGTTCATCATGACTATGCAAGCCCTCGTTCTCTCCCAGTACAACGGACCGCTCGAACTCACCACCTTGGCACGCCCCGAGCCGTTGCCCGGCCAGGTGCTGGTGCGCATCGCGGCGGCCGGTCTGAATCCGCTCGACACGAAAATCCGGGCAGGCGGCGCGGCCCATGCAAAACATCCGCTGCCGCTGGTGCTCGGCATCGACATGGCCGGCGTGGTCGAGGCGGTGGGCGCGGGCGTGATCCGCTTCAAAGCAGGCGACGAGGTCTACGGCATGACGGGCGGCGTGGGTGGCATCCAGGGTTCGCTCGCGCAATATGCCGCCGTCGACGCGAATCTGCTCGCACTGAAGCCCTCGAATCTGTCGATGCGCGAAGCCGCCGCGCTGCCGCTGGTGTTCATCACCGCCTACATGGGGATCGTGGATCGCGCGAAGCTTCAGGCTGGGCAGACCGTGCTCGTGCAGGGCGGTGCGGGTGGCGTGGGTCATGTGTCGGTGCAACTCGCGCGAGCGCTCGGGGCGCGCGTGTTCGCCACGGCGAGTTCGCGCGATCACGACGCGCTCACGCGCCTCGGCGCCACCCCGATCGATTACGCCGCGCAGAACGTCGAACAATACGTCGCGCAGCATACGGGCGGCGCGGGTTTCGATCTGGTCGCCGACACGGTGGGCGGCGCGACGCTCGATGCCTCGTTCGCGGCGGTCAAGCATTTCGGCCATGTCGTCAGCGCGCTCGGCTGGGGTACGCATGCACTCGCGCCGCTGTCGTTTCGCGAGGCGACCTACTCCGGCGTTTTCACCCTGCATGCGTTGCTGACCGGCGAGAATCGGGCGCACCACGGCGAGATGCTTGGCGAGGCGACCCGTCTCGCAGAAGCGGGTCATTTGACGCCACGGCTCGATCCGCGCCGCTTCGATCTGCGCTCGGCTGAGCAAGGTTACGACGCAATCATCGATCGCAGCGCGCGCGGCAAGATCGTCGTCGATATCGAATGACGCTGGCCGCGCCGGTCGGCGAGCGCGAACGATTCAGCGGTGACCGGATGCCTGTCAAGCGTGGGCGAGTCTGTCGACGACAACGTCGATCAGCGCCCGCAACCGCCCAAGCCGCCGAAGGTCGCGATGGTAGCCGAGCCAAACCTCGCGCCCCGGCGGTGTTTCGCCGAGGTCGATACGCCGCAGGCCCGGCGTGTTGTCGCCGAGCGCGCACGGCAGGACCGCGAAGCCGCCGCCCTCGGCGCACATGCGCGCCTGGACGCCACGATTGTTGCTGGCGTAAGCGACCCGCGCATTCGGCAGCATGCGGCGGATCCACGTCACATCGGGCAAGGCCTCGAAGGCGCTGTCCATTGTGATGAGCGCTTGCCCCGCGCCATCGCCGGCCTGCGGCGCAACCAGATCGACGTGTCCGTACAGCGCGTAGTTCAAATCCATGATCTTTCGCTGGATCACGTCGGGTTCGTCGAACGGCGTGATGCGAAACACGAGGTCTGCTTCACGGCGCGAGAGGCTGTAGCGTCGCGAATCGGTGATCAGTTCGATCGACAGTTGCGGATGCCGTGAGAGAAACCCGGCGAACACCGGCGTCAGCACATGAATGCCGAACCAGTCGGATGACGACACGCGCAGCGACCCCGTCAACTGCTGCGTGGTCCCTGCGAGCGAACGTGTGAACGCGAGCGCTTCTTCCTCCATTCGCTCCGCGAAACTCAGCACCGCGTTGCCTTCGTCGGTCAGTACGAAGCCTTCGGCGGTGCGCTGGAACAGCACCTGGCCGACCGCGTTTTCGAGCGCACGCAACCGGCGGCCCATAGTGGGCTGGGTCTGTCCCAGTTGGCGCGCGGCTGCGCCGAGTGTGCCGCAACGGGCAATCGCGAGAAACACGCGGACATCGCCCCAGTCCATGGTCATTTCGTTCATAGCAGGATGTGCTCGTGCGACAGGCGGGCTTATCGTACCGAACTTCGAGCTTTGGCGGTGGACGATGCCGACGACCGTGTCATCTTCGGAATGGTCTTTGCTTGACGGGCAAGTACATCGGCAAGCGTGCGGCCACCGGCGAATCTCGCTCACATACTGACGAAAATTTCTGCCTTAGCGACCACGTGATACCGGGCTACGCTGAACCTGCTCGGCGTACTAACAGCTCAATCCTGCCTGCAACGTTAAACGGAGACGACATGATCCAGATGATCGATATTGGCGCGGTCGCCGGCGACACGCCTGAAGGATATTCAAACAAGGTGCTGACGAGCGTGAATGACCACGACGTCCATTTGAGCGTGATGGACGCGCCATTTTTCTGGCACTTTCATCCGGATTCGGACGAAACATTTTTCGTCGTCGAAGGCGTTCTTACCATCGACTTCGAAGACGGGTCGATTGACCTGCAAGCCGGCCAATTACTGACCGTGCCTGCGGGCACGCGCCATCGAACGCGGCCGGTCGGCGCGCGCTCCGTCAATCTCACGGTTGAAAAGAAGGATGCGACTACGGTTCAGTGCGATGCGCCGCCGCATCGGACAGCGCGTGCTGACTGATGGCACGGGCGATGATTGGAGCCTATCCGCGCTCCGCCTGGCAAGGCGCGCTCACCACGGCAGGCCGTCCGACGATCGCCAGCGTCAGCAGCACAGCAGCCAGTTCGCAAGCCGCCGCGACCCATCCGAGGCCGGCCACGCCGCCGTGAGCCAGGGTCAGCGCGCCGAGCGCGGCGCCCATCGAGAAGCCGATGTACATGAAGGAAGCATTGAGCGACAGCACGATCGACGCGACCTTCAGGCCGGCGATGTCGATGAGCCGCGCCTGCTGCGCCGGATAGAACGCCCAGTGCGCGACGCCCCACAACGCGATGGCCACGAGCACGGGTATGAGTGCAGCGGTGGGTGGCAGCAAGCGTGCGCTGATCGACAGCGTAGCGAAGGCGAGGCCCGACAACGCGATTGTCGGCACGATCACGGCCAATGGCCCGAACCGGTCGCTGGCGTTGCCGCCGGTCACGACGCCGGCCGCGGCCGCGAGACCCCACATGAACATCACCATGCCGATCTGCGCACCCGCCAAACCGGTGACGCTGGCGAGAAACGGCGAGAGATACGTGTAGACCGTGTAGGCGCCGGTGGCCCAGAGCGTGGTGGTCAGCAGCGTTGCCAGCACGAGCGGATTGCGCGCCACCGCGATGCGCTCGCGCAGCGTCGCGATCGGGATGCCCGCTCCAATGTCGCGCGGCAGGCCGATGACCAGCCCGGCCGCGGCGAGCGTCGCCAGGCCGGCGACGCCGGCAAACGTCATGCGCCAGCCGAGCGCATGGCCGACGACCGCGCCGAGGGGCACGCCCAGCGCGATGGCGATCGTGATGCCGCCGTTCACCAACGCGATTGCTCGGCCACGGCGTTCGGGCGGCACGATCACGCTCGCCAGCGCATTCGCGCCCGGCACATACAGACCGGCGGACAGCGCCAACAGCACGCGCGCGCCCATCAGCGCCCAGAAGTTCGGCGCGACCATGGCGAGCACGTTGGAGAGCGCGAAGGCGATCATGCTGGCGAGCAACAAGGTGCGGCGATTCAGGCTGCCGCTTAGCGCCGTCAATACCGGCGAACTGAGGCCGTAGGCCAGAGCGAAAACGGTCACCAGCTGGCCCGCGGTTTCGATCTTCACCGAGAGGTCGGCGGCGAGTCCGGGCAAGAGAGGCGAAATCATGAAGCCTTCGGTGCCGATCGCGAAAGCGCCGAGCGCGAGCCAGTAGACCGGAGCGGGGAGAGCGGAAGTAACGTGTGCGGATTTCATGCAATGCCTCGAGGCGAAAGTGACGTTGCATGATTCTGGAGGCGGCGTTCGCGGCCATCAATATGCTAGAGTTCCCGACTTATCGGACACCAATGTCCGCAATCGTGGGGACGCGCGTGGACAGTCTCAACGCACTGAAAGTCTTTTCCCGCGCAGCTGAGCTCCGCAGTTTCACGGATGCCGGCCAGCAGCTCGGCCTGTCCTCGTCCGCGGTCGGCAAAGCGGTGGCCCGGCTCGAGAAGCGGCTCGGCGTGCGCCTTTTCCACCGCAGCACGCGCAGCATCACGCTGACGCAGGAAGGCCAGCAATTCCTCGAGAGCTGTCGCCGCATCTTTTCCGAAATCGACGCGATCGAATCCGGCTTCGCGCAATCCAAAGGCGCGCCCAAGGGCCGGCTTCGCGTGAGCCTGCCGATGGTCGGCATGCTGATGATGCCGACCCTGAGCGGTTTCATGCGCGCCTATCCCGAGATCGAACTGGATCTGGACTTCAGCGATCACCTGGTCGATGTCGTCAACGATGGGTTCGATGTCGTCGTGCGCACCGGCGACGCGAGCGACTCGCGGCTGATCGCGCGTACGCTCGGCGCTTACCGGCTACAACTTGTCGGCGCGCCGTCTTACTTCGCTCGCGCCGGCACGCCTGCGAAGCCCGAGGATCTGTTGAACCACGCCTGCCTGCATCACCGCTATCCGACCAGCGGCAAGTTGCAGCGCTGGCCTTTGGTGACGCCCGCCTCCGGCAATGACGTGGCGTTGCCCGTGACGGCTTCGGCGAGCACGGTCGAGCCGCTGATCGCGCTCGCCGAAGAAGGGCTCGGCGTGACCTGCGTGCCGAACTTTGCGATCGGCCGACAACTTGCCGACGGCAGCCTCGTGACGGTACTGGATGAGTATGTCGAACACAGCGGCGTGTTCCGCGCGGTGTGGCCGTCGAGTCCGTACGTGTCGCCCAAGCTGAGGGTCTTTGTCGATTTCCTCGCGGCGAATATGCTGCCTGCTGCCGATGCGAAACGGCTCAGGACTCCGGAAAAAAGCAAGCGCTCGTAGCGCTCGAAGCTGTTGTACAGAAGCCGGGGGAATGGTGAACTTCAGACCGATACGATGAATCGATGAATTGACCTTGGGCGTATCCGGTCCGAACTGCTATCTTGAGTGAGTGTCGCCGGCACGGTCGGCGACCGAGCGTCGCATAGGTGCTGAAAAATACCTGCCTAGAGGTGCATGATGGTCGAAGTTACCTGGCTTGTCGTGGCTGACGGAGGTCGCGCGCGTGTCTTCAAGATGCCTGGGCTTACGCTCGACTTGCAGGAGGTCGAAGTTCTCGTCAACGATGAATACATCGGTACGGTCTTGACCGAAAAGGATCGGGAGAAGTTTGCAAAGCGCGTGTCCGACTATCTGGAAGAGGGGCGGCTCCATCAACTCTACAATCGGCTGCGCCTCGCCATCGAGGCGAAATTCCTCGGCATGGTGCGTTCGAATCTGAGCGAGGTCACGCGTCGACTGATATTCGAGCAGATCAGCGAGGATCTGCTGGCGCTCAGTACCCAGGAAATCGAGGCGCGTCTGCGCAAGCAGTGATCGGCTGAGGGAGAATTGCATCGAGCCCGCAAGGATTTTGCAGGCTCGGCCTTGTAACGTTTAGGAGCTGATTTCCGGCCCGTGCGATTTTTCTTCCGCATCACGGAACCAGACCTCCGCGCGAGACCGGGCGCTCACCCAGGAGTGCGGTTGCGGCGTTTCGAACTCACGATCGATGAACCGGCGGCCCCATTCGACCGCGTCTCTAATCGCTTCTTCTTCGGTCAGCCATTCGGGTTGAACGGTCATCGGGCGGATATCGACGACTTTTCCCGCGTTATTCTTCAGGCTCACGCTCGCAATCCATGCGCCGAACTTGTTCGTCTCGGGGCGCACGACCATCTCAAACTCGCCGTAAAAAACAGTGGATGCTGGCATCGTTCTCTCCTTTAGCGAGCGGGCCTCTGCTCAGCGTCATCATGCCGTAATCTCAGCATTCCGACACAAAGAAAATTGCGCCTGAATGGCGCAAGCCCATCGTATTTCGCCGATAGTTAGCATTGGAGACACCCGCGTGCGCCGGGTCGTGACTTGCTCCTAGAATTCCGTGTGGCGTGCCGCGCGCGAAGACGCGTACTCGTATGAAGAAATCGTGGGCTCAACTCATCTTTCGTAAGGAGGTGTTATGGCACAAGAATTCTCGTATCGACGATTCCTGTTTTCGGCAACGATCTCTCCACTGCAAGGGAGCCGCGGGATCGTCACTGTCGATGTCACGACCTCGGACGCTGAGCGCGTCGCCGATCTCGGCACGCAGCGTTTCCTTCACGTGGAGCGATGGGTGGAGAGAAACGATCCCGCTTTCCTTCAGGTCGTGGTCGACGAATGCAAGGTGGCAGTCGACCATTACGCGGACAACGTCGACGATAGTTGACGCTTTTCCGGAACACCGGCGGCGCATGAGGGCCCGATCCGATCCGGGTCAGTTGCCCAGCATGCTCGCGGCGATATTCACGCACAAACCCAGCACGGCAACGTTGAAATAGAAAGACAGGATCGATTGCGCAAGCACGCCGCGCCGCGCGCTGCGCCCACGCAGGCTGATGTCCGCGGTCTGCGACGCAACCGCGATCGTGAACGAGAAGTACAGAAAATCCCAGTAGTCCGGTTCGAGCGTGCTGTCGGGAAAGGCGAGCGCGGGCGCATTCGGATCGGAGCCATAGTAGAGCCGCGCGTAGTGCATCGTGAAGATGGTAGGGATCAGAAACCAGGCGCCGAACAAGGTCAGTCCTGTCAGCAGCGAATGCAGCACCTTCGATTCGAAGGTCAGATCTTTGGTGGTGCCGAGTTCCAGCACGATTGCGAGAATGCTGGCAACGGTCGCCGCGCATATCACCGTCAGCACGGTGACCGCATTCTGGTCCTCGCGCCGGGCGTGGGTTCGCACGTCGCTCTCGCTGGCGAAGGCCATGTGGAACCAGATCATGACGAGGTACGCCCAGATCGCGATGTCCCAACCGAGCAGCAGCCGCGCCGTGATCCGTAGCGAGGCTGGCGCGAGCACACAGGCGCTCAAACCGGCGAGCAGACCGATCATCATGTGCGGCCGGTTGCGAAGCACCTGGGGATATAGACTCATTGAATGAACGGAGTGCCGCGGATATCTGTTCTGGTGATTCTAGTCATTGAGACCTTAACTTGCATGAGGGGGCGAAAATGCAGGAATTCGATTTCTACATTAACCTGAAGAAGCCGACACTCGGGCTTTATGTGCGCAATGGCGCGGGCCTGCCCGATCTCGCCGACAAGAGCGACTGGCAATTCGAGGGGCATGTCTGGCAAAGCGAACTGACACCCGAACTCCTGAAAGGACTCGAGGCCAACGGCCACGTGTTTCAGGAACTGGGTGCGTGACGCCCGGCTCTACGGCGAGTAGAGCGAATCAAGCTGAGGGAGAAGACCATGCCGGAGCAACAGGGTGACCTGAGTGACGAGTTCATCGCGCAGCAGAAGAAGCGCCTGGAGGCGCTGCGTCGGGAGCTGCTGGGCGGAGAGGAAGATACGATCGCGGACGAGAGAACGGCTCAGGAGGAGCATGGCGACGAGGCCGAGGAGTATGAGGACGAAGCGCAGGGAATGGCACAGAATGAGATCAACCAGTCGCTGCATGACGTGAACGACCAGCGCGTTGCGGATATCCAGCGCGCGCTGCGCAAGATCGACGAAGGCACCTACGGTCTCTCCGATGAAAGCGGCCAGCCGATTCCCAAAGAGCGGCTCGAAGTCATGCCTGAGGCTATCCTTACCGTTGCGGAGCAGAGCCGACGAGAGACCGGCAGGTAGAGACATTCACGCACGTTCAAGCGCGTCGTCTCGCAGCCTGATAGCGTCGGGCATGTCGGCCGATGCCTATCATCGGAAAAACCAATGTTCCCTTACTAACGATCCACTCATAGAATTCAAAGGCGGTTTTTAGGTTCGTTATGCCAATCATGTGGTGATCAGGCGCGCAGCGAGAACACGCGAGCGCATGCCGGTTGCCGGAAGCCGCTCGTGCGTCTCTTTCTGTCCGAAAGAGACGCCGGCATTTTGAACATCGACCCGCGAAGCATCGGTCCCTGGCGCACAACAAATCGAAAGGCTGGCGACAGGTTTCGAGCATTCGCCCCTCACATGAACGCGTCCCATAACCTCTAACAACATCGGATGCCTTAACTGATAAAGGTGAATTTACGATGCCCGCCCTTTGCGAAATCTGTAACGCCCGTCCCGCTGTTGCCCGTGTGACCGTTGTGCAGAACGGCGAGCGGAAAACTTTATCGATCTGCGACTACGATTACCGGCAATTAATGCGGCATCAGAGCATGGCGAACCCGTTCGACTCGCTGCTCGGAGGAGGCGGTCTGTCCCGCTTCTTCGGGGGTCTTGGCGGCGCGGGCGAGGAAGATGACGAGGAGTTCGCCGCGGAGCTGCCGCGCGAATCGGTCGACGCAACCGACGCCTTCAGCGAACAGACACTCGAATTGTTGCAGCGTGCGGCGGAAAAAGCCCATGAGCTTCAACGCACCGAACTCGACACCGAGCACCTGCTTTACGTGCTGGCGGACACGGACGTGTGTGCGGCGCTGCTCAAGGAGCTCAAGTTGTCGCCGCAGGACATCAAAGGCTATATCGATCAGCATGCCCAGAAGGGCACCGCGAATCCCGATGCGCCGATCGAGAAGATGACCATCTCGCCTCGCATGAAGAAAGTGTTCCAGAACGCGTTCCAGGCATCGCGGGATCTGGGGCATTCGTATGTCGGCCCGGAGCACTTGCTCATCGGGCTTGCGGCGGTGCCGGACAGTATCGCGGGCACCTTGCTGAAGAAGTACGGCGTGACGCCGGAAGCGCTGCGGCAGAAGGTGGTGAAAGTGGTCGGCAAAGGCGCCGAGGACGGCCGCGTCGACGCGCCGACTGGCACGCCCACGCTCGACAAGTTCGGCCGCGACCTCACGGCCCTCGCGCGGCAGGGCAAGCTCGACCCCGTGCTGGGTCGCGCGCAGGAAATCGAAAGTACGATCGAGGTGCTGGCGCGGCGCAGGAAGAACAATCCGGTGTTGATCGGCGAGCCCGGGGTCGGCAAGACCGCGATCGTCGAAGGCCTGGCGCAGCGTATCGTCAACGACGACGTCCCCGAAAATCTGCGCGGCAAGCGGCTCGTCGAGGTCAACATCAATTCGATGGTGGCGGGCGCGAAGTATCGCGGCGAGTTCGAAGAACGCGCAAAAACGCTGATCGACGAAGTGACAGCGAAGAAGGACGAACTGGTTCTGTTCATCGACGAATTGCATATGATTGTCGGCGCCGGCCAGGGCGGCGGAGAAGGCGGCCTCGACATCGCCAATGTGCTCAAGCCGGCGCTGGCCCGTGGCGAACTCAGTCTGATCGGCGCGACGACGCTCAACGAATACCAGAAGTACATTGAAAAGGATGCCGCGCTCGAGCGGCGCTTTCAGCCGGTGCTGGTGCCCGAGCCGACCGTCGAGCAGACCATCGTCATTCTGCGTGGTCTGCGCGACAAGCTCGAAGCGCATCATCAGGTGACCTTTGCGGACGATGCGTTCGTCGCCGCCGCCGAAATGTCGGACCGTTATATCACGTCGCGCTTTTTGCCCGACAAGGCCATCGACCTGATCGACCAGGCCGCCGCGCGCGTGCGCATCGGCGCGACCTCGCGTCCGGCGGACATCCAGGAACTGGAAGCCGAAATCGCCCAGCTCAAGCGCGAGCAGGACTATGCGTCCTCGCGCAAGCGCTATGACGAGGCGAAGAAGTTCGAGGAACGTATCGGCGAAAAGCAGACGAAACTCGACGAGCAGATGGAGGCATGGCAGCGCAAGACCGGTTCGGAAACGCTCGAAGTGACGGTGGCGGCGATCGCCGAAGTGGTGTCGCGTCTGACAGGCATTCCGGTCACGGAGCTGACACAGGAAGAACGCCAGAAACTGCTGGACATGGAGAACAAGCTGCGCGAACGCGTGGTCGGCCAGGACGACGCGGTGGTGGCCGTAAGCGATGCCGTGCGCCTGTCGCGTGCGGGACTCGGGCAGGCGAACCGGCCGATCGCGACCTTCCTGTTCCTCGGACCGACCGGCGTCGGCAAGACCGAACTCGCGAAAGCGCTGGCGGAAACGGTGTTCGGCGATGAACAGGCCGTCATCCGTATCGACATGTCCGAGTATATGGAACGTCACGCGGTGGCGCGCTTGATCGGGGCGCCGCCGGGCTATGTCGGATACGACGAGGGTGGCCAGTTGACCGAGCGTGTCCGGCGCCGGCCGTATAGCGTGATTCTGCTCGACGAGATCGAGAAGGCGCACGCGGACGTGAGCAACGTGCTGCTCCAGGTGTTCGACGATGGCCGCCTGACCGACGGGAAGGGCCGCGTCGTGGACTTCAGCAACACGATCATCATCGCGACGAGCAATCTCGGTGCGCACATCATCATGGACAACCTCGAGAAACCCGAGGGAGAACGCCTCGCCGACAAGGCGATGCGCGAAGAATTGATGGGCGTGCTGAAAGGTCACTTCCGTCCGGAATTCCTCAACCGGATCGACGAAGTGATCATTTTCGACGGACTCTCTCGCGAGAATATCCGCTCGATCGTGCAGATCCAGCTCGAACGGGTCACGCGCACCGCGGCGGCGCAAGACATCACGCTCAAGATGGACGAGTCGATTGTCGATCACCTGGCCGACGCCGGCTATCGGCCGGAATTCGGCGCCCGCGAGTTGAAACGCCAGATCCGTCAGGAACTGGAAACGCGACTTGCCAAGGAGATTCTCAACAGCGACCTGAAGTCGGGCGACAGTGTCGAGGTCAGCTACGACAAGGACAGCGGCGAAGTGAAGTTCACTCGCAGCGAGGCGCCGCCGCCCAAGGCGAAACGCGCCAATAGCCGCGGAAAGAAAAAATCGTCCGACGAAGTCAGCAGCACCGAGTCCACGGAAGGAGCCCGCTCCTGACGGCATGGCGTGAGGAGCGAGCAGGCAAGATCACTGCGCTCCTGGCGGCAGTGCGGCGGCGCTCGGCCTGGCGGATATGAACGGTTGAGCGCAACACGATGGCGTAACCCTCGACAGGACCGTTCCCGGACTCCCGGGACGGTTCACGGAGTCTCATATGACCACGCGACGCGAAGTGCCGGGAATCCGGCCGTATGACGGACCCGCTGGAGGTTGGGGCGCGCTGCGGGCGACAGCTCAAGCCATCAGGCAACAGATGGAGAGCATCGAAGCGCCGATTACGCTGATGCGGACCAATCAGCCCGACGGTTTCGATTGTCCGGGCTGCGCCTGGCCGGACAAGGAGCATAAGTCCACCTTCCAGTTCTGTGAGAACGGCGCCAAAGCGGTCACATGGGAAGCCACGACCAAGCGCGTGGGGCCGGAGTTTTTCCAGAACAACACGGTGTCGTCGCTGCTGCAACGATCCGATTTCGAACTCGAAGATCTTGGCCGGCTCACGCATCCGCTTGTCTACGATCGCGACACGGACAAGTTTCGCGCCGTCGAATGGGGTGACGCCTTCGCTCGTATCGGGCAAGTGCTTCAAGGGCTGTCCTCTCCCGATCAGGCCGAGTTCTACACGTCGGGCAGGGCGTCGAACGAGGCCGCCTACCTTTTCCAGTTGTTCGCACGAGAGTACGGGACCAACAATTTCCCGGATTGCTCCAACATGTGCCACGAGCCCACCAGCGTGGGATTGCCGCAGTCGATCGGGATCGGCAAAGGCACGGTGTCGCTGGAAGACTTCGACGAGACCGAACTCATCATCTCGATCGGCCACAATCCCGGCACCAATCATCCACGGATGATGGGCACGTTGCATGAAGCCTCGCGGCGCAATGTGCCCATCATCGTCTTCAATCCGCTGCGCGAGCGCGCACTCGAACGATTTGCGGACCCGCAGAACTTGCTTGAAATGGCCACGTACGGCTCGACCCGAATCGCCTCGACGTATTTTCAGGTCGACGCCGGCGGTGACGCCGCCGCGCTCAAGGGCATCATGAAGGCGCTGCTGGCGATGGAGGCCGAGGAAGGCAACGTTCTGGACCATGAATTCATCGCCGCGCACACGGAAAATTTCGACGCGTTCGCCGCTGATCTGGAAGTTACGGCGTGGGACGATATTGAAACGGCAAGCGGACTGAGCCGGTCCGATCTCGAACAGGTTGCGATTGCCTACGCCAAATCGAATGCGACCATCGTCACTTACGGAATGGGCGTGACCCAGCACAATAAAGGCACGGCCAACGTCCGCCTGATCGCCGATCTGTTGCTATTGCGCGGAAACTTTGGCAAACCCGGCGCGGGCATCTGTCCTTTGCGCGGACATTCGAACGTGCAAGGAAACCGGACCGTAGGCATAACCGAAAAGCCCTCCAGCACTTTCCTGAAACAGATCGAGGATGTGCTCGGTTTCAAACCGCCCGAGGCACACGGACACGATGCCGTTCAGGCGATGCAGGCGATGATCGACGGCTCGGCCAAGGCGCTGCTTTGCCTGGGCGGAAACTTCGCGGTCGCGCTGCCCGATTCGGAGCAGTCTTTTGCAGCCATGGCTAAACTCGATCTAAGCGTTCACCTCGGGACCAAGCTCAATCGTTCGCATCTGTTAGTGGCGAAGGAAAGCTATGTGCTGCCGTGCCTGGGCCGCACGGAACTCGATATCCAGGCAAGCGGCCGCCAATCCATCACGGTCGAAGATTCCATGTCGATGGTCCATGCTTCGTCCGGAAAACTCAAGCCCGCCTCCGAATTCCTATTGTCCGAGCCGGCGATCATCGCGGGTATTGCGCGGGCGACGTTGCCCCACAGCAAGGTCGCCTGGCAGGAACTGGTTGCCGATTACGACAAGGTTCGCGATCTGATCGAACAGACCGTGCCGGGTTTTGAAGCATTCAATGCGCGAATCAGAACGCCGGGCGGATTCCGTCTGCCGCTTCCTCCAACCGAACGCGTGTGGCACACGCCGTCCGGAAAAGCGATGTTCTCGGTCTACGGCGGAGTGAAGGAAGACGCCGACGTATACGGCGCTGAAAATGTGCTGCGCCTCATCACGATCCGCAGTCACGACCAGTACAACACCACGATCTATGCCCTCGACGATCGTTACCGGGGCGTGTTCGGCAGGCGCGACGTGGTGTTCATGAATGAAGCCGATCTCGCGGCGCGCGGACTCGAACATGGCGATCTGGTCGATATCGAAACTATTTCATCGGGCAGGAAGCTTTGCCTGAAGAACATCACGGCAATTGTTTATGGCATCGCACAAGGATCGGTGGCGGCGTATTATCCGGAAGCAAACGTGCTGGTGCCGCTCGACTTCATCGACAAGGAAAGCGGCACGCCGTCGTACAAGTCGGTTCCTGTTCATGTTTCGCGCGCGGCGCAAGCCTGAATGCCGGCGAGTTTGACGGGTCGATCGACTGGGCGTGCGCGTCCAGTCGATCGACACACGGGGGGACCAGCAAATGCCGCTATCACCTGGAGCCGCTGATCAATCATGGAAATCTTCGACGCCTTCCACCTCGCCAGGTTGCAGTTTGCGTTCACGGTTTCATTTCACATTATTTTCCCCGCGATCAGTATAGGAATGGCCAGTTTCCTCGCCGTGCTGGAGTGGCGCTGGCTGCTGACCGGCGACGTGGTCTACAAGGACATGTTCCTGTTCTGGTCGAAGATCTTCGCGGTCGGCTTCGGCATGGGCGTGGTGTCGGGCGTGGTGATGGCCTACGAGTTCGGCACCAACTGGAGCGGATTTTCCACCATTGCCGGCAACGTCACGGGGCCGCTCCTGACTTATGAAGTATTGACGGCATTCTTTCTCGAAGCCGGCTTTCTCGGCGTCATGCTGTTCGGCTGGCAGCGGGTGAGTCCACGCGCGCACTTTTTCGCCACGCTGATGGTGGCGGTCGGCACGTTGATCTCCACGTTCTGGATTCTCGCCTCGAATAGCTTCATGCAGACGCCGCAAGGATTCGCCATGGAGAACGGCCGGATCGTGCCGGTCGACTGGATGAAGGTGATTTTCAATCCATCATTCCCGTACCGGCTCGCGCATATGACCATCGCCGCGTTTATTGTCGCGGGCTTCATCGTCGCCGCGTGCGGGGCGTGGCATCTGCTGCATGGCCGGCGCGACGGCCCCATCAAGCGCAGTTTTTCGATGGCGCTGTGGATTCTGCTTTTGCTGACGCCGATCCAGATTTTCGTCGGCGATGCGCACGGCCTCAACACCCGCGAATATCAGCCCGCCAAGATCGCGGCCATAGAGGGCCTGTGGGAAACCGAGAAAGGCGGCACGGCGCTCAATCTGGTCGGTCTGCCCGACATGACAGCGGAAGTCACGCGCTACGCGGTGCAAATACCGCATTTGGGCAGCCTCATACTGACCCATAGCTGGGACGGAGAAATCCGCGGGCTCAAGGAGTTTCCCGCCAGAGACCGGCCGTATTCGCCAATCATCTTCTGGACCTTCCGGATCATGGCGGGCCTCGGCATGTTGATGCTGTTGACCGCGTTGCTAGGGTTGCTGCTCAGGTTGAAAGGCCGTCTCTACGAGACGCGGTGGTATCAGGTTTTCGTGCTGTGCATGGGCCCGTCGGGAATCGTCGCGCTGTTGGCCGGCTGGGTCACGACGGAGGTCGGCCGCCAGCCCTGGACGGTGTACGGTGTGCTGCGCACTGAAGACTCACTCTCGCCGGTCAGTGCCCAGCAAGCGGGCGTTTCACTGCTGATCTTTGTGCTGGTGTACTTCCTGGTATTCGGTATGGGGGTCTACTACATGCTCAAGATGATGAAGCGCGGACCAGAGGAACATGTCGACGCCCGCCAGTCGGTCAAGCACCCGGTGTTGCGCAATCGTCCGCTGGACGCACTGGAAGGGGAGTGACGCCATGCAAATCGATCTTCCGGTTGTGTGGGCTGCGATCATCGGACTCGGCGTTTTCATCTATGTGATGCTGGATGGCTTCGATCTCGGTATCGGCCTGCTGTTTCCGTTCTTCGAGGAAAAAGCCGATCGGCAAGTGATGCTGAATACCATCGCGCCGGTCTGGGACGGCAACGAGACATTCCTCGTGCTCGGCGGCGCGGGGCTATACGGCGCGTTTCCGGTCGTCTATTCGACGCTGCTGCCGGCGAACTATCTGCCGCTGATCCTGATGGTCGTCGGCCTGATCTTCCGCGGGGCGGCTTTCGAATTGCGCGCGAAGGCCACGCGGACCCAGCATGCGTGGGATCTTGCCTTCATTGCCGGATCCGCGCTCGCGGGGCTCTGCCAGGGCATCGTGCTGGGGTCGCTGCTGCAAGGCATCAAGATCGTTGATGACCGTTTCGCCGGCGACCCGTTCGACTGGCTGTCACCGTTCAGCCTGTTCTGCGGAATCGGGGTGCTCTTTACGTATGCGACGCTCGGCTGCGGCTGGCTCATCCTGAAGACGGAAGGCGAACTGCAGCGCAAGATTCGCGAGGTCATGCGGCCGCTGGTGATCGTGCTGCTGGGGATAATCTTCGTGGTGAGTCTCTGGACCGTGATCGGATTGCCGGCGGTCGAGCATCGCTGGTTCGGGAGCGGCTATCTCGGCTGGTTCATGCCGGTGCCGATTCTTGTTGTCGCGTGTGTGTGGGGTATTTTTCGGTCGCTTCGCCTTCAGCATGAAGCGCTGCCGTTCCTGCTCACCCTTGGGCTGTGCTTTCTCGGATATAGCGGCTTGCTCATCAGTATCTGGCCGAACATCGTGCCGCCTTCGCTGACGATCTGGGAAGCATCGTCGAGTCATTCGAGCCAGCTCTTTACGCTGGTCGGCACGGTGATCGTGCTGCCGGTCATTCTCGTCTACAACGCCATGCAGTACCGTGTGTTTCGCGGCAAGGTGCGGGAAGGGGATGCCGGCTATCACTGAGGGTAGAAAGGTTGCACGGGCACGGCGGTTAGCGGCCGCACAGGACAACAAGCTTGCCGACGGTAATCACGGCCTGTTCGATCTCGCTCGACCAGGGGCTGCTGTAATTCAGGCGGATGAAATTCCGGTAGGTCGTCTCCGAGATCGAGAACATATAGCCCGGTCCGATCGTGATGCCCTGTTCGAGCGCCAGCTTATAAAGCCGCATCGCGTCGACCTTGGGCGGCAATTCGATCCACAGCACGTAGCCGCCCGCGGGATTGGACATGCGCGTACCTTCAGGGAAGAAACGCGACACGGTCGCCTTCATCAGCTTCGCCTGCTGCGCATACATTTTCCGAAGCCGCCGCAGATGATGCTCGTAACCATCGCGCTCCAGAAATTCCGCGATCGCCAGTTGCGGAATGGCCGGTGTGGTCAACGTGTTCAGAAACTTGAGCTTCTCGACCTGATCGCGATAGCGGCCCGGCATCGCCCAACCAATCCGGTACGCTGCCGTGAGGGTCTTCGAAAATGACGCGCAGTGAAGCACCAATCCCTTCGTGTCGTAGGACTTCAACGTGCTCGGATACGTGCTATCGAAGTGCAACTCGTTGTAGACACCGTTCTCGATGACCGGTATGTCCCGCTTCGTCAAGTAGTCGACGAGCTCGCGCTTGCGCTCGTCGGGCATCAGAAACTCCAGCGGGTTCTGGAAATTGGGCATGACCATGCAGGCGGTGACCGTGTGCGATTCCACGATCGCCGCAAGCGCTTCGATGTCGATACCGTGTTCGGGATGTGTGGACACCTCGATCGCCTTCATGCCCATCCGTTCGATCGCGTGCAGCATCGCGTAGAACGTGGGTGACTCGACTGCGATCGTATCGCCTGGCTTGGCGACGGCCTGCAGGCACAGATTGATCGCCTCGGTTGCGCCGACCGTGACGATGATCTCGTTGGGATCGACGGCCATACCGTTTTCGAGGTAGCGACGCGCAATCTGGCGCACCAGTGCCGCATTGCCCGGCGGCAGCGCGTCGGTCACGCCCCACCGTGTCTTGCCTCGCCCCGCATCGTAAGCGTAGCGATTGAGCTTCTCGAAGGGAAACAGGCTCGCATCAGGGTAGGGCGAGCCGAGCGGCACCGCGTCGTCGACACCGATCGAGCGCAGCGTGGAAAGCACCAGCCGGCTGACGTCGACCGGCGACGAAATTGGAATCGGTTTCGATGGGCGCAGTTCGAGTGTCTTCCGCTCGCCTCCGTCGCCGCGGAAATTGACGAAATAGCCCGATTGCGGCCGGCTCGTGAGCAGCCCCTGGCTTTCAAGCAATAAGTAGGCGCGGATGACCGTGGTTACGCTGATCCGATGCTGCTGACTGGTCTGCCGCACCGACGGCAGGCGTTCACCGTGGCTGTAGACGCCTTGCCGGATCAGCTTTTCGATGTCGTCTGCAAGCTTCTCATAGAGATTCATCGGACGATTTCCCTGGCGTTTCGCAGCGGCAAGTTGCACCGGCCACTCCGCTGGCTGACACGCGCTCGCGCGGACGTGCCGCCGTCCGGTGCGCAAATCCTAGCAGAACTGTACTGATGCCAGCCGGGCCGATTTGTGCACTCTGCGGTCGACCGCCCAGCTTTACTCTGTTCTCCATCGAACGCATGTTCGCGAGGCCCTGAAACAGGGGTCTGTCGATGCGTGAAGACTGGAGCCAATACATGCAAGACGTCAATCTGAAGGGAAACCGCCACGCACGCCATCAGCGTTCCGACGCTTCGCCGTTGGCGTCACGCAGGACCGGCGCAAAGGGAGGCGGGGGATGATGAATCTGCTCGAAGCCATGCGCATTTACGTGAGAGTGGTGGAGCGCGAGAGCATTTCCGGCGCGGCCAGGGATCTGAATATCGGGCAGCCCGCCGCGAGCGAACGCATCGAGCGGCTTGAGGCGTATCTCGGCTGCCGGCTCTTGCTGCGTAGTGCACGTGCGTTCAATTGCACGCCCGAAGGTGTCACCTTCTATGAGCGTAGCAAGAGGATTCTCTGGGCCGTCGAGCAGGCGGTCGCGGACGTGTCGAACGACGAGCAGGCGCTCAGAGGCACGGTTCGCATCGCGGCGCCTCACTGCTTCGGCGAGACGGTCGTGCCGGAAGCGTTGACGCTCGTACGGGCGGCCTATCCGCAACTGGATCTGGAACTGGTGCTGAACGACAGGATCGTCGATCTCGTGACGGAGGGCGTGGATATTTCCTTTCGTCTCGGACAACTCGGAGAAGGGGCGTTCATTGCCCGCCAACTCGGGCAGGTCGGGCGTGTGCTCGTTGCAGCGCCGGCCTATCTGAGCGAGCATGGTCCGATCACCGAGCCCTCCGACCTAGTAAAACATCCGTTCATTCGCGTGCAGGGCATGTTCGGCACGGACCAGTTGCCGCTCAGACATCAGGCGAGCGTCGTCGAGAGTGCCCCCATCCGTACCGCGGTGAAGACCAGTCATTGGCGGCCCATGTATGAAATGATCGTCGCCGGTGCGGGCATTGGCGTGCTGGAAGAGCCGGCGTGCGTCGAGGCGCTCGCGGAGGGACGGCTGGTTCGTCTGCTGCCGCAATTCGACGCGCTGCCTTTCGACGTCAATGTGCTGATTCAGGCGCAACGTCCGGTGCCGCCGCGGGTACGCCTGATTGTGACGATGTTGAAACAGTGCACGCCGGAAATCCTCGAGAGAGTGCACGTCGAGTGCGGAAAATTGGCCCCTGGTCTTGAAGTACTGGCCGACAACGCCGACTCCGCGCTGCTGAAACAGTCGTTACGAGCCTGAGCCCGCAACGACCCGCGCTTATTCAGCGAGCGTCAACGACACCGACGCTTCGCTCGTCAACATCAGGAACGTCAGCGTCTCGCGCAGATAGAGGCGCACTACCGTGTCGGTATGGCTGAGATAGCCGATCGAGAGATCTTCACCGAGGTGCAACTCGAAGTCGCCGCCTCGCGTGGAGAGCACGCTGCCGCCCGTCAGCGCCGGTGCCCAGATGATGTCGCCGTTCACGATCCGCTTGATGTGCTCGATCACCGGATAGCCCTGATCGCGCGCCTCGCTGAGCGCTGTGTAGGCGTCGGCGCCGAGCAGCACGGAATACGGACCGTCCACGCCGGCAAGCCGCAATTCTTCCAGCGCATTGCTGATCGCGTCCGGATAGTCGCCGACGTCGGCGGGCAGCGCGAGCGGCTGATTCGACGAGCCTTCGCGAATCCCGCCGATCCCCGCAGCCTGATATCCGTCGAAGATCGCGCGATCTTCGGCATAGGCGAGCTCTTTCGCTGCGTCTTTCGCGGGCTGCCAGTCGGCGTCGTTCGCGCCGCGTAACACGCTGTCGATCGCATCGCGCTGCAACTCGAACGGCACGGTGAACTGAACGAGACTCTTGACCTCCGCCAGCTTCGCCGCGACGCCCTGTTGGGGCGCGGTAATCGCGATCTGATGCCCCGTGCCGACGCCTGACAATTCGGTTCCGCCGGGACCCTTGACGTCGACCACGCGACGGCCGGCAACACTGCGTTTGAACGTGCGGGCCACTTCGTTTTCGATCTGCGACCAGGCGGCACTGGAGATGGGGGCAAGCTCGCGATGCAGGTTATTCATGTTGGGAGATTCCCTTGAGAGAGCCAATATTCAGCGAGCCGTCGTGGCGCGGCTCGGCGGGCGAAGAGGGTTCAGGCTGTGATTCGATGGCGGCCGTGACGCTCGGCGGATCGCGGTCCGCGAGCTCCTCAAGCAAGGTGGCCGACGGCACGAAGAAGAGGCCGCCCGTGACGGCGCGGCTATAGTCGAGCAGCCGGTCGTAATTGCCCGGCGGCCGCCCGATGAACATGTTCTCCAGCATCTGCTCGATCGGCGCGGGGGAACGTGCATAGCCGATGAAGTAGGTGCCGAACTCGCCCGCGCCGAGGCGGCCGAATGGCATGTTGTCGCGCAAGATCTTCACTTCCTTGCCGTTCTCGGTGATCGTGGTCAGCGAGCTGTGCGACGACGACGGTTTGACCGCTGCGTCGAGCTCGACGTCGGACAGTTTCTTGCGACCGATGATGCGCTCCTGCGTCTCGACGGAGAGCGCGTTCCAGCCGTCCATGTCGTGCAGGTACTTCTGCACCAGCACATAGCTGCCGCCTTCGAATCCCGGATCCTCGGTGATGAGCGTGTATTCGTCGGCGGCGCGGCCTGCCGGGTTCTCGGTGCCGTCGACGAACCCCACCATGTCGCGCATGTCGAAGTAGCGGAAACCGTGAACTTCATCGACCACGGTGACCGCGTCGCCGAGTGCGCCGAGCAACTGCGTGGCGAGCTCGAAGCAGAGATCCATGTGATCGGCGCGGATGTGCAGCAGGAAATCGCCCGGCGTTCCCAGCGCGCGCCGTTCGCCTTCGCCGATGTCCCGGAACGGGTGCAGCAGGGCGGGCCGGGGTGCGCCGAACAGCCTGTCCCACGCGTGCGAGCCGAAGGAGCAGACGCACGACAGATTGCCGGAAGGCACCCGCTTGCCGACCGCGCGCACGAGGGCGGCAATGTCGCCGCACCATTCGCGCACCTTGGCCTCCTGATCGCGGTCGTTCGCGACGGTCGCGACAATGAAGATCGCGCTGCGGGAGACGTCATTACAAATTGCTTGCGGTTCCGGGATTTCGTTGGGCATCGGCTTGAGTGTTGAGAGACCGTTACGGGTTCCGACAGCAGTAGAACCCATGTCGTTCCGCCTACGCGTTTCACATGCCGGAGGCGGGCGCGAGTTTCGTTTGAATGATTGAAGCGCGTTAGCTGTTGCGCGCCACCTCGGGCATGCGTACCGCCTTGCCTCGTCACCAGGAGGGCGCAACACGCGTGACACGGTTGACGTCCATCACGCCCACAGATGTTATACCGAGCGGGTACTTTGTGGAAACTGCGCGCCGTCTTCGGCATGCGATAAATTCTACGTTGATCCGGCGCCAGCACCCGCTGCTCCTTTCGATACTTCATATCGGGTCGAGCGGCTTTTCATTCCACTGTCACATCGCTACTATCCGCCGGTAGGAAGGCAATCCATCGAGCCTGTCTATCGGATTGGCAAAAGGACGGGGGTAATTCGTTCGCATTGCAAATAGATATAGATGCAATGAGCGGCCACCGAGCGACGTCGGATACGGGTCGATTGCATGCTACGGATTGGAGCGACAGCATGAGCGAGTCCAAGCCGAAGAGAAAAGCCGACGTATACCAGCGGCCTCGCGTGGTTCGCATCGCGGCGCCTCACTGCTTCGGCGAGACGGTCGTGCCGAGGGCATTGGCGCTTGTGTGTGCAACCTATCCGCAACTGGATCTGGAACTCGTGCTGAACGACAGGATCGCCGATCCTGGGGCGGACGGCGCGGATATTTCCTTTCGTCTCGGGCAAGTCGGAGAAGGGGCGTTCATTATCCGCCGACTCGGGCAGGTTGGGCGTGTTCTCGTTGCCGCACCGGGCTATGTGGATCAGCATGGTCCGATCAGCGAGCCGTCCGACCTGGCAAAACATCCGTTCATTCGAGTCCGGGGCATGTTCGGCACGGACCAGTTGCCGCTCAGGAGGCTGGGGAGTGCCGTGGAGAGTGCTCCGATCCATACCGCGGTGAAGAGCAGTCATTGGCGGCCCATGTATGAAATGATCGTCGCGGGTGCGGGCATTGGCGTGCTGGAAGAGCCGGCGTGCGTCGACGCGCGCGTGGCCGGCCGGCTGGTTCGTCTGTTGCCGGATTTTGACGTGCCGCCTTTCGAGCTGAATCTGTTGACTCAAACACAACGTGAGGTGCCGACGCCGGTACGGCTAATCGTGGCGCTGCTGCTGAAGTGCGTGCCGGAACTTCTCCGGGGAGCGCGCGCGGCAACCCCCTCCCATTTCGATCGATGCCAGGAATCGAAAACAAAAAAGTGGCGCGCTTTTCGAAAGTCGCTATCTTTGACAGATAACGTTTGCGATCTGAGGAGCTATCAAATGGCACAACAGTTGATCGTCGCGGTTTTCGACCGCGTTGACGTAGCCGAAAGAGCGGGGCGGGATTTCAGGAACTTCGAGGAAAAAGACCTCGGTTTCAAGATCGAGAGCGGCGTGTTGGTGCAAAAAGACGCCATAGGTCAACTGAACGTGCTCGACAAGTACACGCGGCCGTTTTGGGGGACCGTGATCGGCGCGCTGACTGGTGGCCTGATCGGCATGCTCGGTGGACCGGCCGGCGCGATAGTGGGCTTCACTGTCGGGGCGAGCGGCGGCCTCGCTGGGCATGCGATCAAGGAGACGCTCGATAATGAACTGGTCGCATCGATAGCGAGCAAGCTCACCGCCGGCAGCGTAGCGTTCATCCTCGAGGCGCAGGAAGCGTCACCGTTTGAAGTCGACAATATCGTGCTCGGCTATGGCGGAAGTGTTTTTCGCAAACCACTCGGCCGATAATGAACGGGGCGCGCCGGGATACTTGCTTGTCACGCGAATGCCTGAAGCTGCCGGAGATGATTCGGTCTAACATGGTGACTTGCATCTTCAGGAGCAACGGATCATGACCTCAGGTACCGACGAAGTGGCGGCTCGTGAAGCGGTTGAAGGTTTCTATCGAGCGTTCGAGCAGAAAAGCGTCGAGTTGTTGGCGAAGGTCGTCACCCCCGACTGGCAGTACATTCCGGAGCCCCGCGGCGCCACTCACGGACCCGGTCAAATGGTGCAGGTGTTCCATGACATTGCGACAGCGCTTCCGGACATGAAAGTCGAAATACTCGACTTGCTGGTGCATGGAGACCGGATTGGTGTTCGCGCGGAGATCAGCGGCACGCAAACAGGGAAACTGCTCGGCATTGACGCGAGTTCCAAGCACGTGAAATTCGCGATTCATTCTTTCCATCAGATGCGTGGGAACTTGATCGAGAAAACCTGGCACCTCGAGGACTGGCTATCGCTGTTTCGACAGCTTGGACAGTTGCCAAAAATGCTCGAACGACCTTGATGCAGGCACCGTGTATCGGCAGCGTCTCAGTGCTGATAATGCATTGCCGCGGCGATCAGAAGACGAAACGGCAACGCGAGCAACACTGCCCCGGCGACGCCGAGCAGCCACAATCCAACGAACCATAAGAGGCGTTTGCTAAACGTCGTCTTGCGATCAGGGCTTGTCTGTGACACGCTGTCCCTCGTCATCGGCTCGTCATACCCACTTCTCCATCATAGCCTGTTGTGGGCGACAGGAGCGCGGCAGGTGCTTCTGCGCGATGGCGAATCGGGGCCGAGAACGAACAAACGGGATTGAAAGTCATGAACGACATGCGAGATGTGGCGCCAGACAGCACAGCGGCGCGCGTCGCCTTGTGGCGTGCGTTGCATGTCGAGGCCGACCCGCCGCCGCATGTACTGGAAGACGAAATCGGCCTCGAGCTGCTGGCTCCGGATGAGGACTGGCGTGCCCGCGGCGACATGGACCCGCAGTTCACGCGGCCCTTTCGCGCTTCGATCGTGGCACGGGCTCGCTTCATCGAAGACCTGGTCGTGGAACAGGCCGGGAGAGGGCTGAGTCAGTATGTCATTCTCGGTGCCGGCCTCGACAGCTTCGCACAGCGCAGGCCGGAGATCGCCTCGCGCCTCAAGGTGTTCGAGATCGATCAGCCAGGTCCTCAAGCGTGGAAGCGTCAGCGCCTGATCGAACTCGGCTTCGGCGTCCCGGACTGGCTGCGCTTCGTGCCGGTCGATTTCGAGGCGGGCCGGAACTGGCGGGACGAGTTGATGATTGCCGGCTTCGATGAAAGCAAGCCGGCAATCGTGGTCTCCACGGGTGTCAGTATGTATCTGACCAGGGACGCGAACGCGGCCGCGCTGCGCCAGGTTGCGACGCTCGCCTCAGGGTCGACGCTCGCCATGACGTTCCTGCTCCCGCTGGAACTGGCGGACCCCGAGGTACGTCCCGGGCTCGAGATGGCGGAGAAGGGCGCGCGAGCAAGCGGCACACCTTTTCTCAGCTTCTTCACTCCGCCGGAGATGCTGGCGCTGGCCCATGAAGCCGGCTTTAGAGAGGCACGGCACGTTTCGGCGGCCGATCTTACCCAGCGCTACTTCGCGGGCAGGACGGACGGTCTGCGTCCGCCAAACAATGCGGAGGAATTGCTTGTGGCAAGCACATAGCTGCGCTCGCATTTTGCGACTCGACATGAGTGCGCGGCTGACCACACGTCCCCAAGTCGTATGCCAATCGAGATTGACGCGTATATGACCAGACGCACTTTCGCGTCAAAAAACATGCCTAGGGAAAATATCTATTCATTCAAAATCTCCCCTCGCGTAATTTTAAATCCTGCTGAATCCCAAATATCGAGCAACAACGCGGCAGTTTCGCTTCCTGTCCTTCAGGATCGCCGGACCGACGCGGGAGGTGCCGTGACATTTATATTCGAGCGCGCGGGCCATTGTTAAAACCTAGCGCGACTGTGGTTCTTGACCCACGCACTTTCAGGGAAACGATGACCACCGGAACGCGCAAAAGCGGTTTTCCCGCGCTTGGAGCCCTCTCTTGGGGCTCACATCTGTGTCACTTCTACGAATCGCGGAGCGAATTGCTCAGCGTCACCGCGGACTTCCTCCATGCCGGACTCGCCAATCGCGAAGCGGGCGTGTGGGTCGCGCCCGCGTTGCTGGGACCCGACAAAGCCCGCTATATGCTCACGCGAACCGCGCCTGCACTCGCTGACTATATCGACGCGGGCCAATTGCAGATTCTCGACGGCACACAAATCTACTCCTCGCCTAAAACAGGCTTCAACGGCGGCGCTACCGTGGGCTTATGGTCGAAGGCGATCAACGGCGCGCTGGGGCGAGGCTTCGAAGGACTGCGAGTGGCCGGCGACGCCGTCTGCAACGAAACCACCGATTGGGTCGCGCTGCTCGATTACGAAGCCTCGCTGAAGGAGAAGCTTGCCGCGCGGCCGATCATCGGTTTGTGCACGTACTGCGTGCAAAAGCTTCGCACTGCGCAGATGCGGGAAATCGAACGCCTGCACGATGCGAAGATCGAGCCGCCGCGTGTCGGGACCTCCGGGCATTCGCGTGCGCAGACCATGCAGCGTTCGGAGAACGTAGTCACCCTTGGCGAGCGTAGCGATGAAACGAAAGAAGCATCGATCGGCGCAACGATAGGCCACGAAATCCGCAACGCGATCACGCCACTTGGCCTGCTCGCGCGTCTGTTGGACGCCCAGTACGGCCATGACGAACAGTTGACGCGGTACGCGCTTCTGCTCTCCCGGCAAGCAAGCCTGCTTGGGCAGTTGGCCCAGCAATTGATGGCGCCCGATGATGCGGAGTTCGCCGGTTCGCTTGAACCGGCGTCGGGCGCTTTAGCATGTTCGTCGCGCGAGAGAACGGTCGTGCATCCCGCGCCGGTCGACCTCGGTGATCTGCTCGCGCATTGTGTTCAGGTAGCAGAAGCGGGCGCACCGGATCACGCGCCCATTCGACTGACGGTGAGCGACGCGCCGTTGCGGGTGCAAGGCGACTTCGGCAAGCTGACCCAGGTGTTCGTCAATCTGCTGGTCAATGCGCTCAAATATTCGGCGGCTGCGGATGCGATCAAGGTGACGGCGTCCCGCGCCGGGCGTTACTGTTATATCAGCGTGAGCGACGAAGGCATCGGCATCGCACCGGGCGAGCTTGCGACCATCTTCAAGCCTTACGAGCGCGGACTTGCGGGCTGCGCATTGGGTGCCAAGGGTCATGGACTCGGGTTGGCGGTGGTTCGCGATATCGTCGCGAGCCATGGCGGTACCGTCGAGGCGTTTTCCGGGGGACTCGGCCGTGGCTCGGAATTCGTGGTGCGCTTGCCGCTGGCAAGCATGGTCACTCCGTCATTACGATCGCGCCCGAAGCACAAGAGTGCGAAGCGGTTTGCGTTGCACCCGTGACGCAAGGCATTGCCGCATAGCAATCACGCGCTATCTCAACGTCGAACGCCTGCCTGATCCGCACGCAATTGATGAACGCGTCGCGTCGTCAGGCCACACACGTGCGGTTGCGGCCGAGCCGCTTCGCCGAATACAGCGCCATGTCCGCTGCAGCGACCACAGTGCTGCCATCGCCACACTTGTCACTGCGCTGCGCGCAGACGCCGAGGCTGATCGTGACGACGCCCGAGACGCTCGGCGGATGGGGAAGCCGTAGCTTTTCCACGTCCTCGCGAATTTGCTCCGCCACGGCGAGTGCCCGATCCGGTTCGGCGTGCGCCAGAATCAAGGCGAATTCCTCGCCGCCATAGCGCGCGACCAGGTCGGTGTACTTTGCTGAAGATGCCGCTATCGAGCGGGCGATGGTGCGCAAGCATTCATCGCCTGTCTGATGACCGAAGTGATCGTTGTAGCTCTTGTAGTTGTCGACGTCGATCATCACGACAGCCAGATAAGTCTCCGTATGCGAACCCTGCTGGCAGCGTTGCTTGAGTTCGCGATCGAAGTAGCGGCGATTGAATAGTCCCGTGAGACTGTCGCGGAACGCGAGGCCTTCCAGTTCGCGGCGCTCATCGGCGTGGCGCTGTTCGATGGCTTTTTGTTCCGTTACGTCGCGCGCCATCGCGGTGAGGCCGTTCAATGTGCCGGACAACGGATCGATCACCGGACGCACATGAGTTTCTATCCAGCGCAAGCCGCCGTCGCGCGGGAAACGGCTGATCTGCGAGGCTTCGCCTCGGCCGGTCGCGACCTGCTCGATCATCGCCACCAAGGTATTGCGGTCGGCGGCATCGACCAGATCCGCGTAATGCACGCCGATCAGCTGTTCAGGCGCGCGACCCCACGCCTCGAACGCACGCGGTGACACGTAGGTCAGCTTGCCGTCGAGTTGCATGCTCATCACGACATCCGTGGCGTTTTCCGCCAGCGTGCGGAAGCGTTTTTCGCCGTCACGCAGGAGCCCGATCATGCGATTGCGCTGCATCTGGATCGCGCTGATCGGCAGCGCCACGCCGAGGGCGGCGACGAAAAACAGCTGCAAAGCGAAAACGCGATGCTGCATGCTCTCGAACGGATAAGCCCAGAGCGGCCCCGAACCGTGCGCCGTGAACCAGAGCGCGATCGCGAGACACAGGAGTAAGCCAAGTAGAACGCCCGCAATTTCGGCCTGAAACGCGAGCAGCACAATGGGCGGAAGTACCCAGTACAACAATGGTGCGCTGATCTGCAAACCGAATATGCAACTCGTCACGACGCCCACCAACGCCACCAGTGCGCAGGTCTTGAAGCGATTGCCGCTACGTAGAACCCGGGCAAGCTCGCCGCTCCAGAACACCATCGCGACCGGCGTGATGATGATGAGGCTCAAACCATCCGAGATGAACCAGGGCGCCAGCGTGGGCAAAAGTAAATGGCCGATTCTGCCCTCGAGCAAAAGCGTGGCCCACATACCTGACGCGACCGACGCAAGCAGCACGCCGCCGAAGAGAAATTTGAGGAGCGCTTTGGGCCGGATAAACTCGGCCACCGTCGTCACGCGTGGAGCAAACGCAAATGCGATCACGACCTGAAGCATATCTGCCGACGTGAACGAGACCGACGTGTGCAGGCTGCGTCCTATCAGCAGATTGGCGGTGAAGTCGCCTAGCGTGCCGCCGCACAAGACCCAGCGCCGCTGTTCCCGCCGGGTGACGATCATCTGAGCGAGCAGCACGGCGTTGCTCAGCCACATCGGCGCAACCTGCCCGGTCATGGCCCGCAGGCCGCGGCTTGCAAGGAACGCCAGTGCGGTCACCACCAGCGCGGCGAGCAAGGCCATGCCCTTTTGCCAATACGTCGGCGAGGACAACGGTTCGACGATGAGCGCTTGAGGCAGTGATGTCCGCGCTTCGGACCCATCGGTTACGGCAATGTCGGGCGTCCGTGTCCCGGTTCGCGGGCGTGTCATAACCATTCTCGTTGTGCAACGACTGTCGCGGACCGTCAACCGCGGGCAGCATATCGAACTACCGCTATGTTAACGGCCGCCTGGAGGCCAATCTTGAGGCCGTTGCCTGTGGGAGGCAAGGCTCAGTTACACCAACCCGCCGCAAACGCCGACGATCATTCAACCCGACGCCAACGACCGGACTCCGGGCACACGATGGCCGGTTCACCATTCACGCAGACCTGCTCTTCGTCCGCTTGCAACAGGGTCGAAGGGGCGATGTCGAAGACAACGTTAAGCGCGCGCGCAACGTGAACATCTTCGATCGGAAGCTCCCACGTCAGGAATATTTGCGTGCAATCCTGATCCGGCGCGAAGTCGGCCGCATTAAAGCCGCTGCTGCCGCGCCGGATCACACCATGCGGCTGGCCGGTGTCGAATATCAACGCCGTTCCGCGAGTCAGAGGAATGCGATGACCTGTACCGGGGAAATGCACATCCAGCCCCTTGTCCTCGCTGAGGAACAGATTGCAAAAAGCCGCACCGCCGTATTGCGCGCCGTCATGGTGATACCTTGCGCCGCGGCAGGCCATGAGGGCTATGTCACTGGCCGCAAGCACTGCGGGCAGGCCGATCGCGCTCGTCCACTCGGATATTGCCCGCACGCAGCGTGGGTAGTCCGGCCAGCGCACCTGCGTTCGCGCCAACGGCATGACCTCGACGTCACCGGGTTCGAGGACCATGCGCGACGACGTCTCCCTGTCCCAATCCGCGAGCACTCGAGCCGGGGGCGCAGGCACATCGAGCGTGCCTGACAGCACGATGTCACTCACGTTTCGACTGCGAATGGCGTCGCCACTCCAGAAATAGGAAGTCAGTACGTCTCGCATCGATGCTGTGGATGAGGGCTCATCTGCAGCATTGTAAGTTACCGTCCCGCTTTGAGCTGTGTCCACACCCTGTTTTGCAGGCGAAGGATTTCGGTCGGCAAAGGCAATGACGGAGTGAGCGATTGCATCTTCTCACCGCGAGGATAGACCGCTTCATCGTCGAGGATGGCCGGCTTCATATAAGCACGCGCGGCGGCATTAGCGTTCGGGTAACAACAAACCTGATTGGTGATCGCCGCGCCGACGCTGTCGGTGTCGATAGGCAGTGAGCGGCGCAACATGGCCAGGCAACTGGATGTGTCACCCGCCACTGCCAAGGTTCACCGGCGCAATCTCTACTGGAAACTGACTATTTCCTCCCCGGCAACACTCTTTCTGCTCATCATGGGCGAAGAGTGAGAGGCAAGTTGAACCGGCCCGATTCGGCTCGGCAATCTCAAGAAGGCGAGCGACTTTGCGTCGCCCTGCTTCTTTGTATCGCAATGTATCTGCGCCGTGGCAGGGTACATAACGTTTCACCAACGGGCATTGCCGACATAAGCCAGATACGTCCACGGAGTCTAATGGTTCCAAGCCAGCCGAACTGGCCTTGCTAACCGAAAACGCAAACGGGCGTTTGCGTGGAAGACATTTTCTCGAGGTGAAAGTCATGAAAGTCATTCAATCGCTTATCGTCGCTGCTGCTGTCGCTCTGCCGGCCCTGTCGTTCGCGCAATCGAATCAGCCGCTTACGCGGGCCGAGGTCCGCGCGGAACTCGCTCAGTTGGAGAAGGCCGGTTATAACCCCGCGAGCGATGAAACGCAGTATCCCAGGAATATCCAGGCTGCCGAAGCTCGCGTGAGCGCACAAAATGGCCTGTCGGCATCGTCATACGGCCCGGCGACGGCTGGCAGCTCGGCATCGGGCTCGCGTGCGTCGGACACTGACGTGATCGGTCTCGGCGCGATCTACGCCAAGCCATAACGGAAGGTCAGCTTCGATGACGCGGGTTCTTGCCAGCCACGCCTCGCGATGTTTTGACTCTGCATACGGTGTGTCCTGCGGGCGCACCGTTCAACTCAGCGCTGTCGTACATAAGGAGAATTAGCCATGTCTGACCAGATCAACACC
>NZ_JARESO010000034.1:0-84841 GCF_046030175.1 Paraburkholderia sp. RL17-373-BIF-A | reverse complement strand
GCGCACGGCAACAGCATCGCGCCCGCTTTGGCGGGGGGGCGCGAGACGGTGAGTGAGCGAGGGAAGAAGGCGTGGCTCAAGTCGCCGCCTTGTCGAGTTCAGGGTAGTGCCGGAAGATGCAGGCCTCGTTGTGTTCGATGCGCCGCTCGGACTGCAGGTACGCGGCGATGTTGGGCCGCTCGATCACCGCGTCGTGCAAGGCGGCGAGCCGCGGGTAATGTTCGCCGAAACGCTTGAGCGCGCGCGGAAACGCGTACAGCAAGCCGTCGATCAGCTGGAACATCGACAGGTCGACGTAAGTGAGCGCGTCGCCCACCATGAACTGATCGCCGGCGGGATTCTGTTTGAGCACGCGCTCGAAGTACGACATGAATTTCGGAATACGGTTGTCGATGAAGTCGTGCGCGCGCACTTTGGCGGCGTCTTTCTGGTCTTCGTAGTAAAGCGCGCTGGCGAGCGGATGGTGCGTGTCGTGGGCTTCGGTGACCATGTCGGCGATGGTCAGCTGCAGGCCGTTGGCTACATAGCGCAGGCTCTCCACCGTGGGCGCAAGGTTCAGCCGCGGGCCGAGGTAGAACAGGATGTTGGCGGTCTGCGCGATCACCAGGTCGCCGTCCTTCAGAAACGGCGGCGCGAACGGCGGATACGGCTCGTCCTTGCTCTTCATCACCGACATCATCGCGTTCGTGCCGAGACCCTCCGACCGTTCGCCGCGCGCCACTTCCACGTAGTCGGCGCCCGCTTCCTCCAGGGCGAGCCGCACGAATTCGCCGCGGCCTTGCAGGCCATCCCAATAGTAAAGTTCCAGGCTCATCGACCGATCCTCATTCCGGTTGCATTGACACAGACGCAAAGACGGCGCGCAGAAGCGGGCCGCGCAAGCATGCTGCATGAGCTGACGACGCCAGCAACCAGTATGCCGCGCGAGCGCGACGGATGGGTCTCCAGAATGCGCAAAACCCCGCACGCGGCGGGGTGGGTGTGAAGGCGAGGGCGGCTTAGCCGAACAGGTGCTGGACGGTCCATGTAATACCCAGTCCGCCGGCAATCAGCCACACATACAGGATGAAGCCCGTGGTCAGTGCGCGAGGGCCGGCCTGACGGATTTGCGAAATGCGTGTTTCGATGCCGAGCGCGGTCATGGCCATGGTCAGCGCGAAGGTGTCCAGCATGTTGAGCGTGCTGGTCGCGCTTTCCGGCAGCACATGCAGCGAGTTGATCACGACGAAGGCGAGGAAGCTGAGCGCGAACCAGGGAATCGCCAGCTTGCGCGGCGCGTTGCCGTGGGCGCCGTCCATGCCGCCCGCAGCCGAATCGCGGCGCGCCGAGCGGTTCACCCACATGCCGACCACCAGCAGCACCGGCACCAGCAACATCACGCGGGTCATCTTGACGATGGTGGCGATATGCGTCGCTTCCGGGCTCACGTTGCTGGCCGCACCGACCACCTGCGCCACTTCATGGATCGTGCCGCCGAAAAAGAGGCCCGCGCCGACCGTGTCCAGATGCAGCCAGCCTGCCTTGAACAGAACCGGGTAAAGGAACATCGAGAGCGTGCCGAACAGCACCACGCTGCCCACGGCCATCGCGCTTTTGTGCGGCTTCGATTGCAGCGTCGACTCGAAGGCGAGCACGGCGGCGGCACCGCAGATCGCGCTGCCCGCGGCGGTTAGCAAGGCGGTGTCGCGGTCGAGCTTCATGATTTTCATGCCGGCCCACGTACCGATCACGAGGGTGCTGACCACGATCAGGACGGATTCCGCGAGGCCGGGCACGCCGACCTGAGCGATTTCCTGCAGGCTCACGCGCAGCCCGAAAAAGGCCACGGCGATGCGCAACAGCTTGCGCGCCGAAAAATTGACGCCGGCAGCCCAACTGGCGGGCATGCCGTCGCGCAGCGCGTTGCCATAAATGGCGCCGGCCACGATGCCGACGATCAGCGGGCTCAAGCCCAGTCCGGCAATGGCGGGAATCGCGGCGATGCGCGTGACGGCAGCGGCAAACAGCGCGACGAACAGAATGCCGTTGAGTTGCCCGCGGGTGGAAAACCCGGCAGGCGTCGTACTGGCGGCGGTGAGATGAGCGGTGGACATGGAACAGCCCTTTTCTGTGACTGACTAAGATTCGATGGGCTAATCCTAAATTAGATATATCGATATGAAAAATCATGATTTAGAATGTAAGGTATCGCCTGAGCTGATACTTTGACCGTCATGACCCCAGACCAACTTATAACGTTCGCTGCAGTCGCCGAGCATCGCAATATCAGCCGGGCGGCTGTGGCGCTGCATTTGTCGCAGCCCGCCGTGTCCGGCCAGTTGCGGCAGTTGCAGGACGAATTCGGCGAGCCGCTGTATCAGCGCGACGGCCGTGGCGTGCGCCTCACGCCTGCCGGCGAGCAACTCGCCAGCTACGCCACGCGGCTGCGCGACACCTGGCGGCAGGCGCATGCGTACCGCGACGCCTTGCGCGGCCTGGAGCAGGGCACCTTGCGGATCGGCGCGAGCACCACGCCCGCAAGCTATTTGCTGCCGTATCTGATCGCCGACTTCCATCGCCGCTATCCGGACGTGACGCTGCATACCGCTGACGGCAACACCACGGAGATCGTCGGTGCGCTGGATTCGGTGGACATCGCGATGATCGAGGGGCCGGTCGGCGTGGATCTGCCGCCAGACACGGCGGTGCATGCGTGGCGCGAAGACGAGATCGTCGCGATCATGCCGCGCTCGCATCCGTTGGCGCAGTTGGGCGACGGCGGCCCCGCAGACCTGGCGGCCTTCGGCGAGCATCCACTGGTGTTGCGCGAGGCAGGCTCGGGCGTGCGGCAGATCGTCGAGCGGGCGTTTGCGCGGGCGGGTGTGCCGATGCGCGTGGCGCTGGAGATTGCCGGCGTCGAAGGCGTGAAGGAAGCGGTGCGGGCGGGTATGGGCATCGGCTTCGTGTCGGCGATGTCGATGCGGCACGAGGACCGCGCGCTGTGCCTGCTGTCGCTCAGCCCGGAGCCGCTCACGCGGCGGCTGTCGATCCTGGTGCCCCATGCGAGCGCGCCATCGCGGGTCGTGGAGCAGTTTCTCGCACTGTGTCTAGCCGAGGGACCTTGAGGCTCGAGGTCCGAGCGCCGTGCCAACCGCGCCTGGGGATTTCCACTATGGTGCATGTCGGCGGGCTCGGCGAGTATTCGGGCATCGCAAGCGCCTCGGCGTTTTTTTTCGAAGTGTGTTTGGAACCGGTTCCAAATGCTGATCAAGAAACAGATTTGAGTAAATTCGACATGGCTGACGCAGTGGACGTGGTGATCGTCGCAAGCGCATTCGGGATGGACGCGGTCCGCACGGACGGTCATCTGAAGTGGGCGCGAGCGAGCAAGCAGGCCGGCGCGGCGGGTTTCGAAGTGCGCCGCGAACTGTTCGCCGACGAAACCGACGCCGCTCCGCACAACCTGCGCGCGCTCGGCAAGCAGATCGCGGAACTGGGCTTGTGGTCCGTCTACTCCACGCCGGCTGCGCTGTACACGGCGCAGGGCAAGCTCGATGCGGACGCGTTGCGCCTCTCGATCGAAGAGGCGCTTGCGCTCGGCGCGCGCTTCGTCAAGTTGCAGCTCGGCGGTTTCGCCGCCGACGCCAATGCCACTGTGATCGCCGATCACATGCGCTGCGCGCAATTGCGGCTCGTCGTCGAAAACGGGCAATTGGCCGAGGGCGGTTCGCTCGCGCAGTTCACGGGCCTGTTCGACGCGCTGGCGCGCGAAGGTCACGCCGACGTGCTCGGCATGACCTTCGACATCGGCAACTGGGCCTGGCGCGAGGTAGCGCCGCTCGAGGCCGCCGCGCCGCTGGCGGCGCATGTGGAATACATCCATTGCAAGACGACGATGGGCGAGGGCGCACGACGCTTTCCCGCCGCCCCGGCCGCCGACGATACGCAGTTCGCCGCGGTGCTCGATAAGCTGCCGCGTCATGTGCCGCGCGGCATCGAGTTTCCGTTCGATACGAGCCGTGTCGACACGGACGCGGCGCATTACGTCGCATGGCTGGCCGTCGCGTGAGCGGCAGCAGGACCTGAGAGAAGGCAGCGACACCGGAGACAGCACGCGGCAAGCAGCACGCGGCGAACGGTAAGCGGCAAGCATCCACGCAAAACTCGCAAGACACGCAGCAAGAGAGATCACGCAGGAGCGAAGCATGAGCAAGACAAGCGCAGCACTCGATGTCATCACCTACGGCGAAGCGATGGCCATGTTCGTGGCCGCCGAAACCGGCCCGCTCGCGGGGGTCGGGCAGTTCACGAAGCGCGTCGCCGGCGCCGATCTGAACGTGGCGATCGGTCTGTCGCGCCTCGGCTTCAAAGTGGGTTGGATGAGCCGCGTCGGCAACGATTCGTTCGGCCAGTACGTACGCGACACGTTGACGAACGAGGGCATCGACCAGGGCTGCGTGACGACCGACGAGCGCTATCCGACCGGCTTCCAGTTGAAGTCGAAGAACGACGACGGCAGCGACCCGGCGATCGAGTATTTCCGTAAGGGTTCGGCAGCGAGCCATCTGTCGCTGGCCGACTACTCGGCGGACTATGTGCTGCCGGCGCGTCATCTGCATCTGACCGGCGTGGCGCCCGCGATTTCGGCGACCTCGCGCGAACTCGCGTTCCATCTGGCGCGCGAAATGCGTGCCGCCGGTAAGACGATTTCCTTCGACCCGAACCTGCGTCCGACGCTGTGGCCGTCGCGCGCCGCGATGGTCGAAGGCCTGAACGCGCTCGCCGCGCTGGCCGACTGGGTGCTGCCCGGCATCGGCGAAGGCGAGATTCTGACCGGCTACACGCAGCCGGAGGACATCGCGAAGTTCTATCTGGATCAAGGCGCGCGCGGCGTGATCATCAAGCTCGGCGCGCAGGGCGCGTACTTCCGCACCGCTGACGATGCCGCCGTGATCGCCGGCCAGCCGGTTGCGAAAGTCGTGGACACGGTCGGCGCGGGCGATGGTTTCGCGGTCGGCGTGGTGAGCGCGTTGCTGGAAGGCAAGTCGCTGCCGCAAGCCGTGGCGCGCGGCAACCGCATCGGCGCGCTGGCGATTCAGGTGATCGGCGATTCGGAAGGACTGCCGAGCCGTGCCGAACTCGACGCGCTGGAAGCGGCCGGTGCGCCGTCCATCGCGGCCGCGGCCTGAAGATCCGCGAGCGAGGTCCGCAACCGGCCGCGTTCCGTCAAGCTGCCTCGATAACAGCAAGAGCGCTCGAACAGAGCGCCCCATGACCGTTCATCATTGTTTCGGGAAGCCGTCCAAGGAGACACCCCATGACCTCATCGCTTGCGATTCGCCGTTGGTGGACGATCATGCCGATCGTATTCATCACCTACAGCCTCGCTTATCTGGACCGCGCGAACTTCGGTTTCGCGTCGGCCGCCGGCATCAACCAGGACCTCGGCATCAGCAAGGGACTGTCGTCGCTGATCGGCGCGCTGTTCTTCCTCGGATACTTTTTCTTCCAGATTCCCGGCGCGATCTACGCGGAACGCCGCAGCGTCAAGAAGCTCGTGTTCTGGAGTCTGATTCTGTGGGGCGGTTGCGCGTCGCTCACCGGCATGGTCAGCAATATCCCGTCGCTGATGGTGATCCGCTTCGTGCTCGGCGTGGTTGAAGCCGCGGTGATGCCGGCCATGCTGATTTTCATCAGCAACTGGTTTACCAAGAGCGAGCGTTCGCGCGCCAACACCTTCCTGATTCTCGGCAATCCGGTGACGGTGCTGTGGATGTCGGTGGTGTCGGGCTATCTGGTGCACTCGTTCGGCTGGCGGCATATGTTCATCGCCGAAGGCGCGCCCGCGATTCTCTGGGCCGTGTGCTGGTGGTTCATCGTGCAGGACAAGCCGCAGCAGGTGTCGTGGCTCACGCAGCAGCAAAAGGACGACCTCGCCGAAACGCTGCGCGCCGAGCAGGCCGCGATCAAACCCGTGCGCAACTATAGCGACGCGTTCAAAACGCCCGCGGTGATCAAGCTGTGCGCGCAGTATTTCTGCTGGAGCATCGGCGTGTATGGTTTCGTGCTGTGGCTGCCGTCGATTCTGAAGAACGGTTCGACGCTCGGCATGGTCGAAACCGGCTGGCTCTCGGCGCTGCCTTACCTCGCCGCGACCATCGCGATGCTTGCAGCTTCGTGGGCATCGGATAAACTCAATCGCCGTAAAGTATTCGTGTGGCCGTTCCTGCTGGTCGGCGCGGTGGCGTTCGCGGCTTCGTACGCGCTCGGCTCCACGCATTTCTGGCTCTCGTACGCATTGCTGGTGATCGCCGGCGCCGCGATGTACGCGCCGTATGGCCCGTTCTTCGCGATCGTGCCGGAGCTGCTGCCGAAGAACGTCGCGGGCGGCGCGATGGCGCTGATCAACAGCATGGGCGCGCTCGGTTCGTTCGTCGGCTCGTATGTGGTCGGCTATCTGAACGGTGCGACCGGTTCGCCCGCGGCGTCGTATGCTTTCATGAGCGTGGCGCTGATCGCCGCCGTAATTCTGACGCTGATCGTCAAACCGCAGCCGCAAGCGCAGAACAATGCGCCCGCCGCTCGTCACCCCGTTGCCAGGAAAATAAGCTGATGAAGAAGATCGTCGCCTGGAAGTCGCTGCCCGAAGATGTGCTCGCGTATCTGCAACAGCATGCGCAAGTCGTGCAGGTCGATGCCACGCAGCACGACACGTTCGTGGCCGCGTTGAAAGATGCGGACGGCGGCATCGGTTCAAGCGTGAAAATCACGCCGGCGATGCTCGAAGGCGCGACGCGGCTCAAAGCGCTCTCGACCATCTCCGTTGGCTTCGACCAGTTCGACGTGGCGGACCTCACGCGCCGCGGCATCGTGCTCGCGCACACGCCGGACGTGTTGACCGAGTCCACCGCGGACACGGTGTTCTCGCTGATCCTCGCGTCGGCACGGCGCGTGGTCGAACTCGCCGAGTGGGTGAAGGCGGGGCATTGGCAGCACAGCATCGGCCCGGCTCAGTTCGGCGTCGACGTGCAGGGCAAGACGCTCGGTATCGTCGGGCTCGGGCGGATCGGCGGCGCGGTGGCGCGGCGCGCGGCGCTCGGCTTCAACATGAAGGTGCTGTACACCAATCGCAGCGCGAACCCGCAGGCCGAAGAGATGTATGGCGCGCGGCGCGTCGAGTTGGCGGAACTGCTCGCCGTGTCTGACTTCGTTTGCCTGCAAGTGCCTTTGACGCCGGAGACAAAGCACATGATCGGCGCGGCTGAGTTGAAGTCGATGAAGAAGAGCGCGATCCTGATCAACGCCTCGCGCGGCGCGACCGTCGACGAAAAGGCGCTGATTGAAGCGCTGCGGAACGGCACGATCCACGGCGCCGGTCTCGACGTGTTCGAGACCGAACCGCTGCCGGCCGACTCGCCGCTGCTGAAACTCGCGAATGTGGTCGCGTTGCCGCATATCGGTTCGGCGACGCTTGAAACCCGTCACGCGATGGCGCGCAATGCGGCGGAGAACCTGGTCGCCGCGCTCGACGGCACGCTGACCAGCAATATCGTCAACCGCGACGTTCTCGCCAAGTGAGGCGCTCAGTGAGCCGATTGATGAGCCGATTGATGAGCCAATCCACGAGCAGCCGATGAGCACGACGCCGCAGGCCACGCCGCGCCGCGCGACCATCACCGACGTCGCGCGCGAAGCCGGCACGGGCAAGACCAGCATCTCGCGCTATCTGAACGGCGAGATGAGCGTGCTGTCGCCTGAACTGCGCGAGCGTATCGAGGCCGCGATTGCGCGCCTCGACTATCAGCCCAACCAGATGGCGCGCGGCCTCAAGCGTGGCCGCAACCGCCTGATCGGCATGCTGCTCGCCGACCTGACGAATCCCTACACGGTCGAAGTGCTGCAAGGCGTGGAAGCGGCATGCCACGCGCTCGGCCTGATGCCGCTGATCTGCCATGCGGCGAACGAAGTCGAGATGGAGCGGCGCTACCTGCAACTGCTCACCACGTACCGCGTGGAAGGCGTGATCGTCAACGCGCTCGGCGTGCGCGAGGAGACGCTGCGACCGGTGGGCGGCGGCGGGATTCCGGCGGTGCTGGTGGACCGTTCGGTGGATGGGCTCGTCGCGGATATGGTCGGTCTCGACAACCGGGCGGCGGCCGAACTCGGTACGCGGCATCTGCTGGACAATGGTTTCGACGATATCTGGTTCGTCGTTCAGCCTTTTGAGCAGGTGAGCTCGCGGCAATTGCGCGAAGCGGCTTTTCGTGAGGCGATGAGCGAGCAGGGTGGGAACGGCGCCGCACGCGGTCACACGCTAGTGCTGAATCTCGCGGATGCCGTCGACGTCGAGCGCAGCCTCGCCGAACTGGACCGCGCGATCGACGCGTCCGCCCACACGCGCGACGCCGGCGCCACGGGCAACGCCGCGCGCGTCGCCTTGTTCGCGGCCAACGCGCCCGTCGCGCTGTGTCTCGCCTTGCATCTGAAAGCGCGCTACGGCGCCGACTGGCAAGCCCGCGTCGCGCTGCTTTCCATCGACGACCCCGAATGGGCCGAATTGACCGGCGTCACCACGATCCGCCAGCCGACTTACGAGATCGGCTACCGCGCGGTCGAGTTCCTGCACGAACGCATCGAAGGCGTTCAGACCACCGCGCGCGACTGCCTTTTGCCGGGCGAATTGATCGTTCGCGCCTCCACTTTGCGCTGAATTCTCGCCGATCTGCGATCATTCGGGCTGCGGCGCGCAGCGGGTGCGCGCCGGACATCGCAAGGAAACTCATGGTTGTTGCACCGCTTACCCTCTCGAGCCTCGCCGTCGCGACGCTGCTCGTCGCCGCATTACCCTTTCTGATCTACCGCCGTCTGCGCCGTCCGCTCGCGCTCAAGCCGCGTGACGCCATCACCGGCATCGCCGTATTCGCGCTGTTCGCCATGGTGATCGAGCGCGCGCTGAACGACTACGTGCTGCATCGGAACGAAGCGACCGCGAGCTTCCTGTCGAATCCGCTCGCCTTCGTGGTGTACGGCGCGCTGGCCGCGGGTATTTGCGAGGAAGTGGGGCGGTTCATCGGCATGCGGCTGTTGCTCAAGCGCGCGGCGGCGAAGTCGGGCTCGACATCGCTCGCGGCGGGAACGAACGATGGCACCGCGCTGACCTACGGCCTCGGCCACGGTGGCGCCGAAGCGTGGCTCGTCGGCGTGCTGGTGCAGATTCAATGGATCCTGTTCGCGGTCTTCGAAAACCGCGGCGAACTGGACGGCTATCTCAGCAATCTGCCAACCGATGCGGTGATGCGCATCCACCTGATTCTCGCCAGCATGACGCCGCAGACCGCCGGCATTTTCGCGCTCGAACGCGTGGCCGCGCTGGTGTTCCAGATCGGCTTGTCGGTGTTGATGTGGCGTGGCTTGCGAGCCGGCTGGCGCGGCATCCTGCCGCTCGCGATTGCGCTGCATGCGCTGGTGGATGTGCCCGCCGCGTTGTTCCAGGCGCAACTCGTGCCGCTCGCCGCGGTGGACGCCGTGTATGCCGTGGGAGCGGTGATCGTGACGGGGTTGCTGTTCCGGGCGTTCAGGCGTCCCGCGGTGCCCGCATGACGGCCGCACTTGACGGCGCCGCATGATGCGCGCGTCACTTTGAACTGTCGACCGTTCTCTACAATCGGCCTCTTTTCGAGGCCACCCTTTCGGCACACTTCAATGGAAGAAGCTTATCAATACGACTGCGCCAACCCCGAGTTCGAGGAGCTGGCGCGCGTCATCAGCGATCTGTTTCCCGAGCAGACGCAGTTCATCCAGCGCGCCGCGGAAGACGGCACGCCAACGCTGGCGATTCACTGGGTGGCGATGCGTTTCGGCGCGACCGCGCGCCGTATCGTGATGACCGTGGTGATCGCGCCGACCGCGTTGGCGCGTTATCGCGCGCTGCCGGCGCGGCTGCGCGGCCGCAGTTTCGCGGTGTTGCGCGCGTATGTCGGAGCGAGCATCGGTTCGCTCGAGGAGCAGTATGCGAACGGCGAAGCGGTGCCGCGCGATGTCACCGTGGATCTCGGCGACGAGTTCGCTTAATGCACTGGCGGATACGGCTCAATCGGCGAGCCGGTAGACCTTCGCGAAGCGGGCGGCTTGCACCACGCCGTAGTCGCCCGGCGCGTATTGCATGACCCAGTCGCCGGCGGCGCCGCGCAGCACGTCGCCGCCGTTTGCCGAGCGCGCGAGCGTGAACGCTTCATGCATCTGTTTGGCCAGCACGACGGCGGGGCGGTTGCGGTACGCGCCGGCTTCGCCGTGCGAGACGGCTGCGTCGGCGGGAACGTATTTGGCGTCGAAGCGTTCGCGCGAAACGACCCAGCGGTCGCCCGTCGAGCCCGTGATCAGCGCGTCGCCGCGGACATAGCGGTTCGGGCCTTCGAGGCTCATCAGTTCGCCTTCGGCGGCGGCGAATTCGACGCTGACCGTTTCATCTTTGACGACACGGCGGGCGTTGGCGTCTTGACTCAGGTCGAGATTTTTCAGTTCGGTCATGAAGCGGGCAGGTGTGGAGAGTTTTACGGCGGCGCCGGACTTCGAGTGTTCGGACCGCGTACGACTCGCATCATGCCAGATGCATCTGGCGACCGGCTTCTTTTGCGATGGACGGCGGCGCGGATCGTCTGTCGGCGACACGATCGACGCGCTCGGCGAACGCGGCCATATGCCGCCGCCCATGGCAAAAAAAACCGGCGCGCCGCGCGGCAAATCCGCGCTGCGCGCCGGCGGTTTCTTACGCTTACGGCTTTACCGTGGCGTCGCTTGCCGGGGCCGGCGCGGACTTGCCGCCTTTGCCCTTGCCTTTGCCATGATGACCGTGGCCTTCCACGCCGCCCGGCTGATGGAACGTCACGTCAGCCAGCTTCTTCTGTTCCGGCGAGAAGCTGTTGTACAGCGGATCGAACGCATCGACGAGCTTCTTCATGCCGTCCGCATGCGCTTGCGCGATCGTCGCGTATTGCTTCATGTCGTCTAGCGCCGACACGTTAGTGGCGGCCCGGCGTTGCTGGAACAACTGGCCCATCGTTTGACCGTTGCTGCGCATCACGTCGGCGAACGTGTTCCACTGCGATTCCTGCGCCGAGGTGATCTTCAGTTGCGAATGCAGGTAGGCGATGCGGTCTTCGACGTTGCGCTCGTGGCCGGCCTTGCCGGCGGGTGCGGAAGCGGCGCTCACCGGTGCCGACGCCGGCGCGGGTGTTTGTGCGAACGCGCCGCTCATGGCGACTGCGGTGGCCAGCATTACCAGTGCTTTTTTCATCGAAACTCCTGATGTCTATTCGAATTGGGACAAGGCTCGCGTGCGAGCGGCCCGTCATGCAGTGGTCATGCGCGGGTCATGATTATGCACGGCGGCCGGCTGCCCACTTTGCCGTCGCCGCTATTAGTATCACGATATCCCTACAATGCGGCTCTTATGCGACAAACGCTTACAACCGAAACGAACAGGAAATAGCGGGTGGATAAATTCGTCAGCATGGAGATCTTCGTCGCCGTGGTCGAGGCGGGCAGCCTGACGGCCGCGGCCGAGCGCTTCGACATATCGTCGGCGATGGTGGGCAAGCATATCCGTTCGCTCGAAACGCGGCTCGGCACGCGGCTGTTGACGCGTACCACACGTCGGCAAAGTCTGACGGAGATCGGCCGGCAGTATTACGAGCAATGCCGGCGCATCCTGGCCGACGTCAAGGATGCGGAGTCGCTCGCCGAGGCGATGGCCGCCGCGCCGCGCGGCGTGCTCAAGGTGACGGTGCCGCTCACCTATGGCGTCGAAGTCTTCGCCCCGGCGATGACCGAGTTCCTCACCGCTTGGCCCGACATCACGCTCGAACTCGATCTGTCGAACCGTATGATCGACCTGGTGGAAGAGGGCTTCGACGCGTCGGTGCGCATCGGCCAGTTGCCTGATTCGAGTTTCGTCGCGCGGCCGTTGAAGGCGTACCGGATGCGCGCGTGTGCGTCGCCGGCGTATCTGGCGCGCGCCGGTACGCCGCGCACGCCGGAAGATCTCGTGCAGCATGAATGCCTGGGCTTTCTGCATTGGGGCCGCGAAGGTTTGTGGCGCCTCGGTGGCGAGAGCGCGACCGAGTGTCAGTTGCGCGCCGGCCGCTTTCGCGCGAACAACGGCCAGGCGCTCAAGGTGGCCGCGTTGCACGGCTTCGGGCTGGTGTTGCAGCCGGAGGCGCTGCTTGCCAGGGAGATTGCCAGCGGCGAGTTGGTGTCGGTACTGGAAGATTATTTGCCCGAAGGCGCGCCGGTCCATCTGTTGTATCCGCGCGATCGGCGCGCCACGCCCAAGCTCACCAGCTTCATCGATTTCGTGATCGAGCGGTTCGGTGCATAAAAGCGGCGGCCCATGCGATGCTCCGTGACGCGCGCAACGCCCGCCATTTCGCTCATGATGATGTTCAAGGCGGTTGGGTTGGGTGACTTCTCCATTTGCCGCGGAAGACGCGCGATAATCCGCCTCATCTGAGCCACTTCCTTTTCTCTCGATGAGACCTCCGCGCCTCGACCAACTCGACGACCTCGACCGCAACCTCGTTGCGCTGCTGCAAACCAACGCTCGCGAGAGCGTTGCCAATCTCGCTCGTCAGCTCGGCGTGGCGCGCACCACGGTGATCGCGCGCATCGCACGGCTCGAACGCAGCAATGTGATCGCCGGATACAGCGTGCGGCTCGGCCAGGACGTGCTCGACTCGAGCATCGTGGCTTACGTCGGCATCATCATCGCGCCGAAGCATGGGCCGGCTGTGCAGAAGCGCCTCGGCAAGATGCCCGAGGTGCAGTTGCTGTGCGCGGTGAGCGGCGAGTTCGATTACGTCGCGTGGCTGCGTGCCGATTCGCCCGATCGCCTGAACGATCTGCTCGACCAGATCGGCGGCCTTGAAGGCGTGGAGAGGACCACGACTTCGATCATCCTCGCGCGCAAGATCGATCGCGGCATGGTGTGAGCGCCACTCCGCGTTTACGCCGTTTTGATAACTTTCAGACATATCGACTAAAAAGTTCGTCATAACGTCGAAGTTCATGGTCATAGCGCAGCATTTTGCGCGTATGAACTGTTTTTGCTTCTCCCTAAACTGTTGCTCAAGGGTTCAGCCCGCCGGGCGCCGCGCCACGAGCGCAGCGCACTTCCCAAGCTGGAGACAGCACACAAAATGGGACCGGAGTAAGCGCTAAAGCGCTGACATCGGTCGATAAAGGAGAAGCGCAATGAAAATAGCCATCGTTGGTGCAGGTTTGATCGGTCACACCATCGCTCACATGTTGCGCGAAACCGGCGACTACGACGTCGTCGCGTTCGACCGCGACCAGCACGCGCTCGACAAACTTGCCGCCCAGGGTATTCCGACCCGCCGTGTGGATTCCGCCGATGCCGCCGCGCTGCGCGCCGCCGTGCAAGGTTTCGACGCGCTGGTCAATGCGCTGCCGTACTACCTCGCGGTGAACGTGGCGTCGGCGGCCAAGGGCGCGGGCGTGCATTACTTCGATTTGACGGAAGACGTGCGCGCCACCCATGCGATCCGCGCGATCGCCGACGACGCCGATCACGCCTTCATGCCGCAGTGCGGTCTTGCGCCGGGCTTCATCGGCATCGCCGCGCATGAACTGGCGAACCGCTTCACGGAAATCCGCGACGTCAAGATGCGCGTGGGCGCGCTGCCGGAATTCCCGACCAACGCGTTGAAATACAACCTGACGTGGAGCGTCGACGGTCTGATCAACGAGTACTGCCAGCCGTGCGAAGCGATCCGCGACAGCCGCACGCAGTGGGTGCAGCCGCTCGAAGGCCTCGAACATTTCTCGCTCGACGGCACCGAATACGAAGCCTTCAACACCTCCGGCGGCCTCGGCACGCTGTGCGAAACGCTGTCGGGCCGGGTCGAGTCGCTCGACTACAAGTCGGTGCGCTATCCGGGCCACCGCAACCTGATGCAGTTCCTGCTCGAAGACCTGCGTCTTGCCAGCGACCGCGACACGCTCAAGAACATCATGCGCCGTTCGGTGCCGTCCACCGCGCAAGACGTGGTGCTGGTGTTCATCACGGTGAGCGGCATGCGCGACGGTCAACTGGTGCAGGAAGTGTTCACCCGCAAGATCTTCGCGAAGACGGTGTGCGGCGTGCCGATGAGCGCGATCCAGATCACCACGGCCGGCGCGATGTGCGCGGTGCTCGATCTGTTCCGTGAACAGAAGCTGCCGCAGAAGGGCTTCGTGCGCCAGGAGCAGGTGTCGCTGCGCGACTTCCTCGCGAACCGCTTCGGCCAGCTGTACGAAGGACAGTCGCTGGAGACGATGGCTACTGTCTGAAGGACCGGCATCGAGGGCCGTGCGACAAGGCGGCAGCAGGCATGAAACGTCTGCCGCGAGCAGCAAAGACGGCTTCGCAGAGAGCCGAGGAAACGCCCCGACATTCGGGGCGTTTTTTATTGACGCCGCTGCTACACAGGTACCGGCGGCATGATCGTCGCCGCCTGCGGCTCGCCCACGATGCGCGCGAGCAGGGTTTCATGATCCGCCGAAGTAGGCGCGGTATTGTCGAACATCAGCAGATCGCCGCAGATATCGCCACTGGGCACGAAACGGCGCTGCCGATACTCGTCCCAGTGCGCGAGTTTGTATGCGTCGTTCGGATTGGCGCGCGCGAGGATCCGCTGCCGCGCCGTCTCTTCCGACGTATAGACCCACACGACCCGTAGTACCACGTCCGCAGCGACCCCCAGCCACGCGCGATCGAACAAACGCCGCTCGCGCACTTCGCGCGAGAGCGGCCCGACCACCATCGCGCTGACGCCGAGTTCGAGATTGTCGCGGGCGGTATCGAGCAGGCCGCGATACTCGGGATCGCGCAGATGCTGCAGAAACAGCGGGCTGTCGCGGTCGTTCGGGTCGCCGGTCAGCATGGCCATCGCGGCCGCGCTGTAGCCGCCGTAGAGCGTGTCTTTATCGAGCAGGCAGAAGGGCGTGGCGCTCGCTTTCATCAACGGGCCGAGCAGCTTTCTCGCGAGCGTGGTCTTACCCGTGCCCGCGTGGCCGCAGAAGAAAACCAGATGGGTCACGAAGGCGTGTCCTCGGGCGTGGCGGGTGCGGCGCCGGCGCGCTCCGGGTCACGCGCGAACTTGCCGCCGGCTTCCAGCCACATCACGTTGATGATGCCGAAGCCCAACGCTACGCCGATGCCGAGAATCCAGGTGAAATACCACATTGCAGACTCCTTGGTCGTATGTCCAGCAAGGCCGGCCCCGAAGCGTGGCGCATAGCTCGTACAGTGAAGCCGGCATGTCCGCAGGCAAAGTGGCATGCGCTGGAACCGAGGGTAAATCCGCAACGGGAACACAACGCGCAGCAGCCCACGGAACGGCCCTTTGCAGCGATCATGAAGAAGAACGCGGCGCCATGCAAGAGGCCGCGGGGTCGTCCGATCGGCCAGGCTGGCAGAACGACCGCGCATTGCTATCATGCATGGCAAAGGTTGAGCGGGTGCAATGAACGGCAGCGATCAGGACGGCCAGGCATCGTCCCGCATACCGATCAGCAAGAAGAAGCACACGAGCAAGACCACAACCAACAACACGGGAGACCCAGCATGCCGACGCGTCCGGACCGTCACCGTCAAGCCACGTGGGTCGTATTGGCGAAGCTGGGCGCGCGTGCCGCGCCGAGCCTCGGCGTGCTCGCCGGCTGCGCCTCGACACCCGCCGAGCCGGTTCCATTCAAGCCGGTGCCGGCCGCGCGCATCGTCCAGCCAGGCTACACAGAGGCGGGGACGGGGCTCGTCGCCGTGGATGTCCGCCGTGAGCGTTCGCGCGACGTGATCGTCCGCTTTCGCGATGCCTTGGTGTATATCGACGGCGAACGGGTCACCGACCTGATGAACGGCGAGCACGTGGTCTTCTATCTGAGTCCGGGCGTGCATCGCATCGCCGTGTCGACGCAGTTCGATCCGGTCGTCGAAATGCGCTTCACGGTGACGGCCGATACGCGCTACACGAACCGCGCCTCGGTCACGTTCGGCGACGATCACCGTATCGCGCTGCGGCGGGTCGCGCAATAGCGTGCTCTGTCTCGCGGGCGTTGCGCACGGCGTCCGCGCGGCTTAACAATTCGATACATGAGCGGCGCGCATAGCCCTTAACATGGCGGCTAACGCCAATCCGTTCCTGCAGATGCGCCGCCAGGCTTACGTTTCGTAAGCGTCGGGCCGCTCTGTTCCGTTTTCAAGGTAATCCAAACATGCTGATCAATTGCGCCGCCTATCAGGACGGCCGGAAGCTGGCAGACATCGACATCGATAGCATCAGCGACTACGTGGCGCGGCCCGAGTGTTTTGTCTGGGTGGCGCTAAAGGACCCGGGCCCGGGCGAGCTGGCCGTGATGAAACACGAGTTCGGCCTGCATGAACTCGCGATCGAAGATGCGCAGAACGGCCATCAGCGTCCCAAGATCGAGGAGTACGGCGAGTCGCTGTTCGCCGTGATGCACACGGTGGAAATGGACGAAGAGGGCGAACTGCTGATCGGCGAAGTCGACGTGTTCGTGGGAAGCAACTATGTGCTGTCGGTGCGGCGCGGCACGCGCATCGGCTTTCAGAACGTGCGCGCCCGCTGCGAGCGCGAGCCGCAACTGCTCAAGGAAGGCGCGGCGTTCGTGCTGTATGCGCTCGCCGACGATATCGTCGATCGTTACTTCCCGATCATCGAGGCGTTGAACACCGAGATCGAAGCGCTCGAAGACCGCATTTTCGACCGCAACAATTCGGCGGCGTCGCGCGCGATCATCCAGGATCTGTATTCGTTGAAACGGCGCCTCGTGATTCTGCAGCACCATATCGCGCCATTGCAGGAAGCAATCAGCAAACTGACGGGCGGCCGGATTCCGAGCGTCTGCGGGGGCATGCAGGCGTACTTCCGCGATGTCTACGACCACCTCGAGCGGATCGTCAGGATCATCGACGGGCGGCGCGAAATGGTCGTCACCGCCGTGCAGGTCAACCTCGGCATGATTTCGCTGGCCGAGAGCGAGGTGACCAAACGGCTCGGCTCGTTCGCGGCGCTGTTCGCGGTGCCGACCATGATCGCCGGCATCTACGGGATGAACTTCCAGACCATCCCGGAGCTGCACTACAAGTACGGCTATCCGATCTGTCTCGCGGTCATGCTGACCGTCGACCTGGTGCTGTACTGGCGCTTCCGCAAGGTCGGCTGGCTTTGATGAGCGGGCAGGGCGGCGTCCGTCGGCGCCGCCATCCATCCGCTCAAACTGTCCGGACTGAGCAACAGCGCGCCCGCAGCAAACCCACCCGCTGACCGTCCGGCGTTCTCCACGCTTGCACCGCGCGCAATAAAAGTCCAGCATAGGCGGCCCGCCGGCCGTTGATCTTGCAGCCGGCGGCAAATCTGCTACGCACGGACCAAGCGAGGAACCCTTTGCCATACGCCGCCTGCCGGCCCGCTACAACAGCGCGCCGCTCCGATTCGACCGGGCGCACAGCACGCCAGCGCATCGCCGCGCGCCGATGCACTGCAACACCGCGCATCGTTGACAATCGGAATGGACTGCGCTGAGAATGGGCCTCGCAAACGTTTGCGCACTAATTAAAAATAAGGCTCCGTTGCGAGCCTGACAGACCCTGGAGATATGCATGAGCCAACGCATTCGTCGCCGCATCCTGGTGGCCGCCGTCCTCGCCACCGCTACCGCCGCCTTGCCGTTTTCGTCCGCGTACGCGCAGAGCGCGCCCGCTCATAAGCCGAAGGTCGCGCTGGTGATGAAGTCGCTCGCCAACGAGTTTTTCCTGACCATGGAGACCGGCGCGAAGGACTATCAGAAGCACAACCCGTCGCAGTTCGACCTGATCACCAACGGCATCAAGGACGAGACTGATACCGCGAACCAGATCCGCATCGTCGAACAGATGATCGTCTCCAAGGTCGACGCGATCGTGCTCGCGCCGGCCGATTCGAAAGCGCTGGTGCCGGTCGTCAAGAAGGCGGTGGACGCGGGCATCATCGTCGTGAACATCGACAACCGGCTCGACCCGGACGTGCTCAAGTCGAAGGACCTGAATGTGCCGTTCGTCGGACCGGATAACCGCAAGGGCGCGCAGAAGGTCGGCGACTACCTGGCGAAGAAGCTCAAGGCGGGCGACGAGGTCGGCATCATCGAAGGCGTGTCGACCACCACCAACGCGCAGCAGCGCACCGCCGGCTTCAAGGACGCGATGCAGAAGGTGGGCGCCAAGGTCGTCTCGGTGCAATCGGGTGAATGGGAGATCGACAAGGGCAACGCGGTGGCGTCGGCCATGCTCAACGAATACCCGAATCTGAAGGCGCTCCTCGCCGGCAACGACAACATGGCGATCGGCGCGGTCTCCGCCGTGCGCGCGGCAGGCAAGCAGGGCAAGGTGTTGGTGGTCGGCTACGACAACATCAACGCGATCAAGCCGATGCTCAAGGACGGCCGCGTGCTCGCCACGGCGGATCAGTACGCCGCCAAGCAGGCCGTGTTCGGCATCGACACCGCGCTGAAGGCGCTCAGCGAACACAAGAAGCAGGCGGATCTGTCCGGCGTGGTGGAAACGCCGTGCGATCTGGTCACGAAGTAAGCATCGCCCGGTCAGCCCGGGGTAAGTCGGGTACGCGGGTTTGCGCCGGCGTCGTTTCGTGCTCAATGCATGACATACGCTCGCAAACCCGCGTGTATTCAATAAACGCTCAAGAAACCTGCCGCGCCGCCGTTAATTCCAGAGGTAAGCGTCATGACGGTGCCGCGCGACGGGAGGGTGCGTGGCTTTTAGCGCCTGCGCATTCCGCGCATTGGGCCGGCATGACACGGGGCGCACGGGCCGCAACTTCAAGCGAGCGAATCGCATGAGGCCACGGCCCGGCGCCACGGAACCAGGATTGCGATGGACTCAACCGATCACGACGCCGTGCCTGCCGTCCTGTCTGTCAGCGGCATCGGCAAGACCTACGCCGAACCGGTGCTCGCCGACATTTCGCTGTCGCTGCGCGCCGGCGAGGTATTGGCGCTGACGGGCGAGAATGGCGCAGGCAAGAGTACGCTGTCCAAAATCATCGGCGGGCTGGTCGACCCGACCACCGGCACGATGCAGCTCGGCGGCGCGCCTTATGCGCCGGCGAGCCGCACCGAAGCCGAGGCGCTCGGCGTGCGCATGGTGATGCAGGAGCTGAATCTGCTGCCGACCTTGTCGGTGGCCGAAAATCTGTTCCTGAACCGCTTGCCGCGGATGGGCGCGTTCAGCTTTGGCTGGATCGACCGGCGCAAGCTGCGCGAGGATGCGCGTCACGCCATGGCGCAGGTTGGCCTCGACGCGATCGATCCGGACACGCTGGTCGGCGAGCTCGGCATCGGCCATCAGCAGATGGTGGAAATCGCCCGCAATCTGATCGACGACTGCCGCGTGCTGATCCTCGACGAGCCGACCGCGATGCTGACCGCGCGCGAAGTCGATCTGCTGTTCGAACAGATCGACCGGCTGAAGGCGCGCGGCGTGGCGCTCGTCTACATCTCGCACCGGCTCGAGGAACTCGCGCGGGTGGCCGAGCAGATCGCGGTCCTGCGCGACGGGCGGCTAGTGCATGTCGACGCGATGGCCAACCTGACCAGCGACGAAATCGTCACATGGATGGTCGGCCGTGAACTCGGCGAGCGGATCGATCTGGGCGTGCGCAACATCGGCGCGCCGCTGTTGAAGGTGGACCGGCTCACGCGCGGCAAGGTGGTGCGCGAGGTGTCGTTCGAAGTGCGCGCGGGCGAGATTTTCGGCATCAGCGGCCTGATCGGCGCGGGCCGTACGGAGCTGATGCGGCTGATTTACGGCGCCGATCCGAAGGACGGCGGCGCCGTCTTGCTGGCGCAAACGCCGGGCGCGCCGCCCACGCCGGTGCAGATCGCGTCGCCCTCGGACGCGGTGCGCGCGGGCATCGCGCTGATCACCGAGGACCGTAAAGGCGAAGGGCTTCTGCTGCCGCAGCCGATCGCGGCCAATGTGTCGCTTGGCAATATCGGCAGCGTGGCGCGGCACGGCATCGTCGATGGGAAGCGGGAGAATGCGCTCGCGCAGACGCAGATCGCAGCGATGCGGATTCGCACGTCCGGGCCGGGGCAGATTGTCGGCGAGCTGTCGGGCGGTAACCAGCAGAAGGTCGTGATCGGCCGCTGGCTGGCGCGCGACTGCCGCGTACTGTTATTCGACGAACCTACGCGCGGCATCGACGTCGGCGCGAAGTTCGACATTTATGGCCTGATGGGTGCTCTGGCCCGTGAAGGGCGCGCGCTCGTCGTGGTGTCGAGCGACCTGCGTGAGCTCATGCTGATCTGCGACCGGATCGGCGTGATGTCAGCGGGCAGCATGACGGGTGTGTTCGAGCGCGATAACTGGTCGCAGGATGCGTTGCTGGCCGCGGCTTTCGCCGGTTACCGCAGCCGCGAAGCGTTGCTGCACGCCGCCCCCGACACCAGCGAAGCAGGGAGTCTGTCATGAACGATCAACCGTTGCGGGAAGCATCGGGCGACAAGCCGGGAACGGGCAGCGGCACCGGCACAGTCGCGCCGCCGGCCGATCCGTCGGCGCCGCTCGCGAGCGGCAAACCGGCCGGCACGCGGCTGGGCTTTTCGAATTATCTCGGGCTCGCCGGCGCGTTGCTGGCGATGATCGTGCTGTTCTCGCTGCTGAGTTCGCACTTTTTGACGTACGACACGTTCAGCACGATCGCCAATCAGATTCCCGATCTGGTGGTGATGTCGGTCGGGATGACCTTCGTGCTGATCATCGCCGGGATCGATCTGTCGGTGGGATCGGTGCTGGCGCTGGGCGCGTCGGTGGTGAGCGTGGCCGCACTGAAGTGGGGCTGGGGGCCGTTGCCGTCGGCGCTGCTCGGCGTCGCCGCGGCGGCGCTGACCGGCACCATCACCGGCGCGGTGACGGTGGGCTGGCGGATTCCGTCGTTCATCGTCTCGCTCGGCGTGCTCGAAGCGGCGCGCGGCATGGCGTATCAGATGACGAATTCGCGCACCGCCTATATCGGCGACGCGTTCGACTTCCTGTCGAACCCGATCGCGGTCGGCATCTCGCCGGCGTTCCTGATCGCGGTGGCGGTGATGGTGATCGCGCAGCTGGTGCTCACGCGCACGGTGTTCGGCCGCTATCTGGTCGGCATTGGCACCAACGAGGAAGCGGTGCGGCTCGCGGGCGTCAATCCGCGTCCGTACAAGGTCATCGTGTTCGCGCTGATGGGCGCGCTCTCGGGGCTGGCCGCGCTGTTCCAGATATCGCGTCTGGAAGCGGCCGATCCGAACGCGGGTGTCGGCCTGGAACTGCAGGTGATCGCGGCCGTGGTGATAGGCGGCACCAGCCTGATGGGCGGGCGCGGCTCGGTGATCAGTACCTTTTTCGGCGTATTGATCATTTCAGTGCTGGCGGCCGGCCTCGCGCAGATTGGCGCGAACGAGCCGACCAAGCGCATGATCACCGGCGCGGTGATCGTGGTGGCGGTGGTGCTGGATACGTATCGCAGCCGCCGCAAGCGCGCCTGAGCGGTGGCCGGCACCGCAAGCCGGCAGAGTAACGCAACCAGGGCGGTTGCGGCGTCATGAGCGGTAAAGCGTAAGAATTCATGGGTTTGGTCTGTCTTCGATGAAGACGTCCGGTGGGTCGCCAGATGGCGCGGCCGGCGGGTAAAACTGGCGGGAGAGCAACAGGTTATGGCGACGATCAAGGATGTAGCGGCTGTGGCAGGCGTGTCGTTCACGACGGTATCGCACGTGGTGAACAACTCGCGGCCGGTGTCGGCGGACGTGCGCGCGAAGGTCGAACACGCGATCCGTCAGCTCCACTATGTTCCGTCGGCGGTGGCCCGCTCACTGAAGGCACGGGCGACCGCGACGATCGGGCTGGTCGTGCCCAACACCACGAACCCGTATTTCGCGGAACTGGCGCGCGGCATCGAGGACGGTTGCTCGCGTAACGGCTACTGCGTGTTTTTCTGCAATTCCGACGACGATCCGGCCAAGCAGCGTAACTATCTGCGCGTGCTGCAGGAAAAGCGGATCGACGGCCTGATCGTCGCTTCCGCTGGCGACGACGCCGTGCTCGCGCAAACGCTCGCTGACTCGCACGAGCCGCTGGTCATTCTGGATCGCAATATCGAAGGGCTGAACGCGGATCTGGTGCAGATCGATCACGAGAAGGGCGCATATCTCGCGACCCGGCATCTGCTCGAACTGGGGCACGTGCGGATCGGCTGCATCACCGGGCCGGTTCAGACGGCGGTCAGCGCGATGCGCGTGCACGGCTTTATCCGCGCGATGACGGAGCGCGGCATCGAGATTCCGCCCGATGCGATCGTGGAAAGCGATTTTTCGGGCACCGGCGGCCACCGTGCGGCCGCGCAACTGTTCGACACGGTCAAACCGTCGGCGATTTTTGCCGGCAACGACATGATGGGCATCGGCGCATTGCGCGCCGCCGCGGAACGCAATATCAGCGTGCCGCGCGACTGCTCGATCATCGGTTTCGACGATATCGAGCTGGGGCGTTTCACCTATCCGGCCCTCTCGACCGTCGGGCAATCAGTGCGCGCGCTCGGCGATATGGCTGCGCAGACGCTGATCGAACGGATTGCCGGCACGTCGTCGGGCACGCCGCGCGCGCCGGGGCGCCGGCGCGTGGTGTCGCCGCGGCTGATCGTGCGCGAGTCCACCGCGACATGGGCCGGCGCGGCCAAGCGCGATCTGGCGGCGTGATTGGATTCGATGCGCTGATACATACGCGCATTTGTGGCTAGCGGCGCGGCCGCGCGCGTCATTGGGCGATTTGCTTGGCGTAACACGTAGCCTTCGATTCTCGCCCGCAGCGGCGTTGAACATTTCTTCAGATCTGGCAGGCGTTGTCGAGCGGGGCGCTGAAATCGCGCGCATGTCCTAACGCTCAATAGCGTTGTGGTGCAACGCTTGCTCTCGTCGCAGCAAGAACGCAGACGATCAAATTCAGCCGTGCGGCGCGCTCGCTGTCGTCGGGTATCCAACACCTGTGGCGCGACGCCGTCAGCACATTCCCAGCGGTCGCAATGTCGTGCGGTCTCTCACTTCCATCTCCAGGCACCGGCACGCCCGTTCCGCATCACCGGCCCGCAAATCCGCCGCCTGTCAGCATCTTGTAATTTATTCCGGTTGCTTACAGCGCCTTTCCTCATACCATATAAATCCTTCAAGTACGCGGTCAGCAGGCCGTAAACAGGACTATTAGAGCGACGTATCGAAAAAGCGCCATTACGCAGACGCCACACGCCAAACCGCGCTGCGTACGCAGCCTCTCATTTTGTAAAGCACAGGAACAAGCATGTTGAACAAAGGCATTACGATCAAGGCGCGGATAGGCCTCACGATGGCTTTTCTCGCCGCGCTGCTCGTCGCCATCGGCGTCTTCGGTTTGTTCGGCATGGGCCGTTCGAACGACGCCTATAAGGACACCTTCACCAACGCCATGCCGAGCGCGGTCAATATCGGCAACGCCGAGCTGTTCGCGGCGCGTGAGCGGCTGGCGCTCGACCGTGCGGCGTTCATGATCGGCACGCCGGAAGCGACACCGACGCTCGAGCGCGCGCGCGGCATGCGCGCCACCTCCGACACGTGGTGGAAACAGTACATGGACCTGCCGCGCGACCCGGATGAAGACCGCCTCGCGCAGGACGTCGTCGCCAAACGCGACGCGCTGCATCAGCAGATGGACACCTTTGCGGCGATCGTCGTCGCGAACGAACCGCCCAAGCTGGTCGAGGGCGCCAAGCGTCTGCAAGTGGCCTACAACGACCTCGCCAATGCCGACGACGCGCTGCGCAAATACCAGTTCACCTCGGCGAAAGAGGGCTACGACGCCGCGCAAGGCAGCTTCGATGTGTTCCGCATGGTCAGCGTGGGCGCCTTGCTGATCGGCGTGCTGGCTGCGGCGATTTCGTACCTGACGCTTAGCCGCGCCATCGCCCGGCCGCTCGATGCCGCCCTCGAACATTTCGACGCGATCTCGGCCGGCGATTTACGCCGCCCGGTCGTCGTGACATCGCGCGACGAAATGGGGCAGTTGCTCGAAGGCATCGCCAAAATGCAGCACAGTCTCACCGAAACGGTGCGTACCGTGCGCAGCGGCAGCGAATCGATTGCGACGGCTACGCGCCAGATCGCGGCCGGCAATATCGACCTGTCCTCGCGTACCGAAGAGCAGGCTTCCGCGCTGCAGGAAACCGCGTCGAGCATGGAAGAGCTGACCGGCACGGTCAAGCAGAACGCCGACAATGCCCGCCAGGCGAGCTCGCTGGCGGCCAATGCGTCGGAGATCGCCAATAAGGGCAGCGCGGTGGTCGGCCAGGTGGTCGGCACGATGGGCGACATCAATCAAAGCTCGGCCAGGATCGCCGACATTATTTCGATCATCGAAGGGATTGCGTTCCAGACCAACATCCTCGCCTTGAATGCGGCCGTGGAAGCGGCGCGAGCCGGCGAAGAAGGACGCGGTTTCGCGGTCGTGGCCGGTGAAGTGCGCAGCCTCGCGCAGCGCTCGTCGGCGGCGGCGAAGGAAATCAAGGAACTGATCGACACCTCGGTGGAGCGCGTGCAGTCGGGCTCGGCGCTGGTCGACGAAGCCGGCCGCACCATGACCGAGATCATCGGCGCGGTGCAGCGCGTGACCGACATCATGGGCGAAATCGCCGCGGCGTCGGAAGAGCAGAGCAGCGGTATCGATCAGGTTGCGCGCGCTGTTACGCAGATGGACGAAGTCACGCAGCAAAACGCCGCACTGGTCGAAGAAGCGGCGGCGGCAGCGTCGTCGCTCGAAGACCAGGCCGGCAAACTGCGTACCGCGGTAGCCGTGTTCCAACTCGAAGAAGGCGGTTACAAGGCGCCCGTGAGCGCGCCGCCGAAGCGCGCGGCTACGCCGCCGCGTACGGTGGTCGCACGCAAGGTCGCGCACGCTCGTGCTGCGCAACCCGCCGCGCAAGCCGCAGCCGCGACGAAGGCGCCGGCCGCGACGGCACAGCCCGTTGCCGCAGCGGCACGCGCGCCTGCTAAAGCGATAGCGACCGCTAGCGCCGGCAGCGATCAGGATTGGGAAACGTTCTGAGCGGAAGTCAGTTGCAACATTCATTCCCGGCGCCGCAGCCAATCCCATTAGATGGGTAGGCGCCGCGAGAAGATGACGGCCTCGCTTCAAAAAGACCTCGATTGCGCACGCATTCGCGGTCTTTTTTTATGGTGTGCGCATTAAGTAACGTTTGCGACCGCAGTCGGTCCCCTGGCAAGCGTCGTGATCCGGTACATTGACGGACGCGCCGAAGCAACTCCCCTTGGGGGACGCTATCCGCCATGGTGCGGCAATCGCCGACGCGGCCCGTTAGCCCACGAGCGTGGTTCCGCCGCCTTCGATCGCAGCAACGCATGCCCCAAAGCACGGCCACCACCCACCAGCACGCCACAACCAACCGCTCAATGCGCCAGCCACAAAGGACCGACATGACGCCATACGACCTCGCGAACCGCCTCGTCGAAGCACGCCGGCAGCATCGCCCGATCGATGCGCCCGCACCCGACAGCCTGCCGCCCGATGCGGCGACCGCGTATGCGATCCAGCAGGCGGTCATCGCAGGTCTCGGCGACTCGACGGGCGCCTGGAAGATCGGTGCCAAAGCGCCCGGCGGCGCCGCCGCGGGCGCGCCGATCCCGGCCTCGCTGGTGCTGCGCTCGCCGGCGCGCGTCGCGCATGACGGTTTCTTCCGCGTGCTGGTCGAGCTGGAAATCGCCTTTCGCTTCGCCGAGGCGATCGAACCGCGCGGCCGGGCCTATGCGCGCGACGAAGTGCTCTCGAAGGTCGGCGTCGTATTGCCGGCCATCGAGATCGTCGATAGCCGCTTCGCCGAGTGGCCGAATGTCGCGCCGCTCGCGCAACTGGCCGATGCGCAGAACAACGGCGCGTTGATCACGGGCCATCCGGTCGCTTATGCGGGTCTCGCGCGCGGCTTCGATTTCGTTTCACCCGAACTGGAACTGAGCTTCGACGGCGCCTCGCTGCTGCCGGAAGCCACCGGCAATCCGGCCGGCGACCCGCGCGAACTGCTGGTCTGGTTCGTCAACCATTGCGCCGCCATGGGTATCACCATCGAACCCGAGTGGACTATCACCACCGGTTCGTACGTCGGCGCACACAGGCTGGATAAAGCGGGCATCGTGCGCGGACACATCGACGGCCTTGGGGAAGTGGAGATTGAACTGACCTGAGAGGCCGCGCGCTTGTAACAGCGTATTACGAAGCTTCATTCAAACGGCTGCCTGCGGGTGGCCGTTTTACATTGCTCGCATCTGTACCGGCGGCTTTGCCGTATACACCTATTGAGCGATGCATGGCGTTGTCGTCATTCAGTTATACATGCGGCTAACCATGCTCACGACGCGGTTAATGCCTGCGTGTCGCTCACGACGATGCATGACACGCTTGCTAATGACGGAACAAAAACGTTCGTGGCTTGACGAACCGCATGAAGCTGCACGGACTTTGCTTATGTGTGAAACCGCGCGTGCATCGCGCACGAACATGTAACAGGCATGTGTCGCTGTAGACCGAACGCTTGGGTCGCGCGTTGAGGAAAAAGGTGACGGACACAGAAAGCAGGCAGACGTCAGCGCTTTTCAGCAACAAAGTGTGCGTGTGCAGACATGCCGTCCGGTACAGCAGTGGGATCGTTCGATGAACGTAACGGCTTTACGCAAGAGAGTATTGCAGGACAGGAAGAGAGGAACACTGAGCAGCACTGCAGTAGAGTGCTGATGAGGCGTCAGGGCAGCAGTGCAAAAGGCAGGGACGTATGACTGCAATCGCTGCGATATGAGTGCAAGATTGTAGGTGGTCGAAACTTTGTTTCCAAGTGAGGAATGTCGGGAGGCGAATGCGGCGCGATTTTCGCAACGTAGTTCGTGAAAAAAAATTTAAAAGGGTTTAGGATGAATTCGAGCGATGTCGTTTCCGAATAGCGCGCCGCGCACGACATCGGTCTAGACTTCGGCGAGGAGGTAGCATGGATATCTACAGCAGTTTCGCGACCCGCTTCGAGAAAACGCGAGAAGATGAGCTCTCGCTCGAGGAGTATCTCGCGCTCTGCAAAGACAATCCCGCCGCGTACGCCACGGCTGGCGAACGCATGTTGACGGCGATCGGGGAGCCGGAACAGATCGACACTCGTAACGATCCGCGCATGTCGCGCATCTTCGCGAACAAGGTCATCAAGGTATACCCCGCATTCCGTGAGTTCTACGGAATGGAGGAGGTGATCGAGCAGGTGGTCGCCTACTTCCGGCACTCGGCCCAGGGGCTCGAAGAAAAGAAGCAGATTCTGTATCTGTTGGGCCCGGTCGGCGGCGGTAAATCGTCGATTGCGGAACGTCTGAAGCAGCTTATGGAACGCGTGCCGTTCTACTCGATCAAGGGCTCGCCCGTGAACGAGTCGCCCCTCGGTCTGTTTGATTACGAGGAAGACGGCCCGATTCTCGAAGAACAATACGGCATTCCACGCCGCTACCTGAAAAGCATTCTAAGCCCGTGGGCGGTCAAGCGCCTGCACGAATTCAACGGTGACATCCGCAAGTTCCGCGTGGTGCGCCGCTATCCGTCGATCCTTCGCCAGATCGGTATAGCCAAAACCGAGCCGGGCGACGAAAACAATCAGGACATTTCGTCGCTGGTCGGTAAGGTCGACATCCGCAAACTCGAACAGTACGCACAGGACGACGCGGACGCATACAGCTACTCCGGTGGCTTGTGTCTCGCGAATCAGGGCCTGCTCGAGTTCGTCGAAATGTTCAAGGCGCCGATCAAGGTCCTGCACCCGCTCCTGACTGCGACCCAGGAAGGCAACTTCAAGGGCACGGAAGGCTTCGGTGCGATCCCTTTCGACGGCGTGATTCTGGCTCACTCGAACGAGTCCGAATGGAAGGCGTTCCGCAACAACCGCAACAACGAAGCACTGCTCGACCGGATCTTCGTGGTGAAGGTGCCGTACTGCCTGCGCTACGGTGAAGAGGTCAAGATCTACGAGAAGCTGCTGCGTAATTCGTCGCTGGCGAATGCGGTGTGCGCGCCGGGCACGCTGAAGATGATGGCGCAGATGTCGGTGCTCACGCGTTTGCAGGAGCCGGAGAATTCGAGCCTGTTCTCGAAGATGCAGGTGTACGACGGCGAAAATCTCAAGGACACCGATCCGAAGGCCAAGTCGTATCAGGAGTACCGCGATTTCGCGGGCGTGGATGAAGGGATGACCGGCGTGTCGACCCGCTTCGCGTTCAAGATCATGTCGCGCGTATTCAACTTCGACTCGACCGAGGTCGCGGCCAATCCGGTGCACCTGATGTACGTGCTCGAACAGCAGATCGAACGCGAGCAGTTCCCACCAGAAACCGAGCAGAAGTATCTGTCGTTCATCAAGGACGTGCTCGCCTCGCGCTATGCGGAGTTCATCGGCAAGGAAATTCAGACCGCGTATCTGGAGTCGTATTCCGAGTACGGTCAGAACATCTTCGATCGCTATGTGACGTACGCGGACTTCTGGATTCAGGATCAGGAGTTCCGCGATCACGACACCGGCGAGAGTTTCGATCGCGCGGCGCTGAACGCCGAACTGGAGAAGATCGAGAAACCCGCGGGCATCAGCAACCCGAAGGACTTCCGCAACGAGATCGTGAACTTCGTGCTGCGTGCGCGTGCTGCCAACGGCGGAAAGAACCCCGCCTGGGTCAGCTACGAGAAGCTGCGCGTCGTGATCGAAAAGAAGATGTTCTCGAACACGGAAGAGCTGTTGCCGGTGATCTCGTTCAACGCCAAGGGCTCGGCGGAGGAACAACGCAAGCACGAAGACTTCGTCAATCGCATGGTGACGAAGGGCTATACGCCGAAGCAGGTGCGCTTGCTGTGTGACTGGTATCTGCGCGTGCGCAAGTCGTCATGATGCGCATTGCGTGCCGCCCGCGCGGTCCGACCGCGCGGGCACCCTGCGAGGCGCAAGCTGCATGGACATAGCGTGGGCTTAAGCAGCAAGCGTCTCGCGCACCGGAAATTAGTGCCGCTGCATGGGGTCTGGGTAAGTGCTAAAGCGCCAACTCTGATCGACATGCGGTGCATGGGATGGGCGTAAGCGCTAAAGCGCGAACGCCCATCGATACGGGAGACCGGGCGTGCTTCATCAAATCATCGACCGCAGGTTAGCAGGCAAGAACAAAAGCATTGCGAATCGCGAACGTTTTTTGCGTCGCGTTAAGAACTATATTCGTCGCGCCGTTTCGGAAGCCGTGCGCGATCGCAGCATCAAGGACATTCAGAACACCCAGAGCATCACCATCCCGCGCAAGGACATTGCGGAACCGTCGTTCCGGCATGGACCCGGCGGCAAGCGGGAAATGGTGCATCCGGGCAATTCCGACTACATCCGTGGCGACAAGATCCAGCGCCCGCAAGGCGGCGGTGGTGGAGGCGGGGGCAACCAGGCCAGCAACGAAGGCGAGGGCCAGGACGACTTCGTGTTCGAGCTGAGCCGCGAAGAATTCATGCAGTATTTCTTCGACGATCTCGAGCTGCCGCGTCTCGTCAAAACCCATCTGATGGCCGTGCCCACGTGGAAAAGCATCCGCGCGGGCTGGGCTGCGGAAGGCACGCCGAACAACATCGACGTGGTCCGTTCGTTGCGCAGCGCGCTCGGCCGCCGCATCGCGCTCGGTGCGCCGCTCGTCAACCAGTTGCACGAGATGGAACGGCAACTGGAAACGATGAAAGCCGATCCCGACGATCGTCGCGAAGAGATCAAAGTGCTCGAAGAAGAGATTCACCATTTGCGCGGGCGCATCTGGCGGATTCCGTTCATCGATCCGTTCGATCTGCGCTACGTGAATCGCGTGAAGCAGCCCACGCCTTCCAGCCAGGCGGTCATGTTCTGTCTGATGGATGTGTCCGGCTCCATGGACGAGCAGCGCAAGGACCTCGCCAAGCGCTTCTTCATCCTGCTGTATCTGTTCCTCAAGCGTAACTACGAGAAGATCGAAGTGGTGTTCATCCGCCACCATACGCGTGCTGAAGAGGTCGACGAAGACACGTTCTTCCACTCGACCGAAAGCGGCGGCACGGTGGTGTCGAGCGCGCTGGAGCTGATGCAGAAGGTAATGGACGAGCGCTATTCGCCAACTGAATGGAATATTTACGGCGCTCAGGCGTCGGACGGCGACAACTGGACCGACGACTCGCCGAAGTGCCGCAAGATACTCTCGGATGACATTCTGGAGAAGGTGCGCTATTTTGCGTATATTCAGGTGACGCCGGAAGAGCAGAATCTGTGGCTCGAATATGCGCAGTTGGCCTTGAGCCAGCCGCACATGGCGATGAAGAAGGTCGAAACCGCGGCCGACATCTATCCGGTATTTCGCGAGCTGTTTGAGAAGCAGGTGGCGTCTTCATGACAAAACACCTGCACAACGAAGCGCGAGGCTACCAGCCGGAGCGCGGGAAAGGCGTGCCGCAGCAGCAACAGTCGGGGCATGCCGAGGCGAAGGCGGACGATACGGGAGCCGCCGCAGCCGGAGCAGTCGACACCGCTGCAGCACGGGGACACACCGGAACGCCCACTGAGGGGCAAAGGGAAGTCCGTATGAACGTAGCCGATAGACGGCCTCTGCCGTGCCCGTCCGACTGGACCTTCGAATTGATCGAAGAGTATGACTCGCATATTGCCCGTGTTGCAGAGCAATATGAACTCGACGTGTATCCGATCCAGCTCGAACTCATCAGCGCCGAACAGATGATGGATGCGTACGCGTCCGTCGGCATGCCGGTGAACTACCGTCATTGGTCGTTCGGCAAACACTTTCTCTCCACCGAAAAAAGCTACCGTCGCGGGCAGATGGGGCTGGCGTACGAGATCGTCATCAATTCGAATCCCTGCATCGCGTATCTGATGGAAGAGAACACGATGACGATGCAGGCGCTCGTCATCGCCCACGCGGCCTATGGACACAACTCGTTCTTCAAGGGCAACTATCTGTTCCGGCTGTGGACGGATGCGCACGCGATCATCGACTATCTGGTCTACGCGAAGAATTACATCGCGGAGTGCGAGGAGCGTTTCGGGCTCGACCGGGTCGAGGAATTGCTCGATTCGTGCCACGCGTTGATGAACTACGGCGTGGACCGTTACAAGCGTCCGCAGAAGTTGTCGCTGGAAAAGGAGTTTGCGGCGCGCCGCGAACGCGAAGCGTATCTGCAGTCGCAGGTCAATGAACTGTGGCGCACCTTGCCGACCCGGCATACGCCGTTGCCGGAGGAAATCGAGGAGCGCTATCCACCGGAGCCGCAGGAAAACCTGCTGTATTTCGCGGAGAAGAACGCGCCGCTGCTGGAGCCGTGGGAGCGGGAAGTGATCCGCATCGTGCGCAAGGTCGGCCAGTATTTTTATCCGCAACGGCAGACCCAGGTGATGAACGAGGGCTGGGCGACGTTCTGGCATTACACCTTGCTCAACACCATGTACAACCAGGGCAAGCTGGAAGACGGCTTCATGATGGAGTTTCTCCATTCGCACAGCAATGTGGTCTACCAGCCGCCGGTCACGAAACCGTACTACAGCGGCATCAATCCGTACGCGCTCGGTTTTTCGATGATGAGCGACATTCGCCGCATCTGCGAGGCGCCAACGGACGAGGACCGCAAGTGGTTCCCGGAGCTGGCGGGCAGTCCGTGGCTGCCGGCCATGCACTACGCGATGCGTAACTTCAAGGACGAGAGTTTCGTCGCGCAGTATCTGTCGCCGCATCTGATCCGTGAGATGCGCCTCTTCTCCGTGCTCGACGACGACATGCGCGACGCGCTCGAAGTCTCGGCGATTCATGACGACAGCGGCTATCAGTACGTGCGTCAGGCGTTGTCGCGCCAGTACGACATGCATCACCGCGAGCCGAATATTCAGGTGTGGGCGGTGAACACGCGCGGCGACCGGAGTTTGACGCTGCGGCACTTCATGAGCGACAACCGGCATCTGTCGGGCGATAGCGAAGAAGTGCTCAAGCACATGGCGCGGCTATGGCAGTTCGACGTGTATCTGGAAAGCGTCGATGAGAATGGCACGGTCCGCAAGCGTTATGAGTGCCGCTATGTACCGCCCGCGGTGAGAGTGTGATCGGCGGGTTGCGACGCAACGCGATCGATACAATGACAAAAAAGCCAGCTTTCGAGCTGGCTTTTTTCTTGGCCGCGCAGTCGCAATCAGGACAAGACATCAGCGCTGCCGCGCCGCAACATCGACATGCCCCCCGTCTGGCGCCCCCTAACAAACCCCCATCTTCTCCTTGCGATTCTGTAAAATTCGCGCACGCACGCGCCGACTGCCTCTGCGGCATGTCGGTTCGCGGGTGATGAAGGCGGCGCCACGACCGCTACCTCCGTTCAAAGACAAGGAAAGAGAACAGCATGACCGACCTAACCGACCAAACTGTGGCCTCGGCTCACGACACACGGCGCCGCATCTTCGCGATCGTTGGCGCTTCATCGGGCAATCTCGTCGAGTGGTTCGACTTTTACGTGTATTCGTTCTGCGCGCTGTACTTCGCGCCGGCGTTCTTCCCCAGCGGCAATACCACCACGCAGCTGCTCAATACGGCGGGCGTGTTCGCCGCCGGCTTCCTGATGCGCCCGATCGGCGGCTGGTTCTTCGGCCGCCTCGCCGACAAGCACGGCCGCCGCACGGCCATGATGGTGTCGGTGTTCATGATGTGCGGCGGTTCCCTCGTGATCGCCTTGCTGCCCACGTACGCACAGATCGGCGCGCTGGCGCCGGCGCTGCTGCTGGTCGCGCGGTTGTTCCAGGGCTTGTCGGTGGGCGGCGAGTACGGCACCAGCGCGACTTATATGAGTGAGGTCGCGCTCAAGGGCCGGCGCGGTTTCTTCGCGTCGTTCCAGTACGTCACGCTGATCGGCGGCCAGTTGTGCGCGTTGCTGGTGCTGGTGGTGCTGCAACAAACGCTTTCCACCGAAGAGCTGAAGGCATGGGGCTGGCGCGTGCCGTTCGCCATCGGTGCGGTCGCGGCATTGGTCGCGCTGTATCTGCGTAAATCGCTCGACGAAACCACTACCGCCGAAACGCGTCAACGCAAGGAGGCCGGCACGCTGCGCGGTCTGTGGCTGCACAAAGGCGCGTTCATGACGGTGCTCGGTTTCACGGCCGGCGGCTCGCTGATTTTCTACACGTTCACCACCTACATGCAGAAGTACCTGGTCAACACGGCCGGCATGCATGCGAAGACGGCCAGCAACGTGATGACCGCCGCGCTGTTCGTCTACATGGTGATACAGCCGGCGTTCGGCGCGTTGTCGGACCGCATCGGCCGCCGTCGTTCCATGCTGTTCTTCGGCTTCTTCGCGACCATCGGCACCGTGCCGCTCCTGCACGCGCTGAAGGACGTGACGAGCCCGTATGCGGCCTTCGGTCTGGTGGTGGTGGCGCTTGCGATCGTCAGTTTCTACACGTCGATCAGTGGTCTGATCAAGGCGGAAATGTTCCCGCCTGAAGTGCGCGCGCTCGGCGTGGGGCTCTCGTACGCGGTGGCGAATGCGATCTTCGGCGGCTCGGCCGAGTATGTGGCGCTGTGGCTGAAGTCGGTCGGCAACGAGTCGATGTTCTACTGGTACGTCACCGCGCTGTGCGCGGTTGCCGGCCTCGTGGCGCTGCGGATGCGCGATCCGTCGAAAGAAGGGTATTTGCGTCTCGAGCCTTGAGTCTTGAGGCTCGTCGAGAAGCGCACTTCAGCGCTGCTTGAAAACGGCGGTCCGGGGCAATCCCGGCCGCCTTTTTTTATGGGCCCCGGCGATGCGAACCCACTGTGCAGCGAGGGCAGGGCGCATGCTCACGCCACGACGATCTCCGTGCCCAATGCGTGCAGCAGATCACGCAGCGTCTCGGCTTGCGCCATTTTCGCGTCGCTGCGTAAATGAATCTGCAGCGCTCGCCCCGCGATTCCATCGACGGGTTGCGCGAGCCACAACTCCACCGCGAGGCCCAATCCTTCAGGCTGGTTGACGACGACCGGTTCGATCACACGCGGCTTGAAACAGGCACTGTCGGACATGGTGGATCACCTCAGGGCTGGTGAAGGGGCGTCCTTATCGTAATCAGCGCACCGCGCCGGACCAAGCAACAAATCCGCGTTTGCTTAGCAGAGGATGCATAGCAGAAAACACGCTTATTGCGCGAAGGCTTGCCGGCGTTCAGCGCCGGCGTTGCCACGTCAGACTTGTTCCGAATGATCGCTTACCAGTTCCGAGACGAGCTCCTTCACCACGGCGGCCGGATCCGCGGCAACGACAGGCGCGGCCGCTACCGCTGCAACCGCCGCCGCGACGGGCTGCTGACGCGCGCTCAATGCACCACGCGCAAGCAACAGAAGATGGTAGTAAAGGCGCGCCCTCAGGCCATAGTTGTACGCGTACAGATGGGCGAGGGCGACCTTGAAGCCGGTGAGCGCCTGACGATTCTTCGCATGAACCGACACCACGATCGGCGCGAGACGGCGCAACGCCAGCGTGCGCGACGGCTCGAGCTGCGCCGGCAGCCTCAACGCCTTGACGAACGCATACGCGCTGACCGTTGCCGCGACCGCCGTGCCGCGCGTGCTATGCGAGATCGAGCTGGCCGTCTTTCGATACACCGAGACATAGTCGTGCAGATAGAACACCTCGCGCGCGGCGAGACAAAGTTCGGTGCCGAACACGAAGTCGCAGCACACGCCGTATTCTTCCTTGTAGCCGATCCGTTTCACGAGCGCGGCGTTGGCCATCCAGCCGTTGTTCGGAAACATCTGAATCAGGCCGGTTCTGCCCGGCAGAGACTGCAGGCCTTCGGCATCTTTCGTACGCCGAAACGCGGCGTTCAGGTTCGCGCTCGCCTCGAAGTCGATGGCGCCGCCGTGATCGGCTTCGTACTGGTCGCCGAATGCCGCATCGAGTTGCGGGTGATGCGTCCATAGCGACACGAGCTTTTCGACGCCGTCCGTAGTGAGCAGGTCGTCGTCGTGGATCAGCAGGATCTTGTCGCCGCTCGCGCGTTGGAACAGGCTCGCGACATTGCGCGCCTGGCCGAGCGGCGGCTGATTCTTCGCATAGCGCACGCGTGGCTCCCGCGCGTAACGCGCCGCGATCAACTGCTCGGTGCGCGCGTCCTTCGAGTCGTCGCCGATCACGATCTCCAGGTCGTCGTAGCTCTGCGCGAGGCACGAATCGATGCACGTTGCGATCAGATCGGGACGATCGCAGGTCGGCAGACAGATGGAGACCCTGGGACGGTGGGTGAGAGTCGAGGAGATGGACATGAGCGTCGCCTTTGTTATCTGTTGAGGGGCGGCAGCTGGTCCGCTTGGCGCACACGTCGCTGCAAGCAGAAAAATAGTCCATCATGCAGAAAAAATAATCGGTAAAAATTAGGAAGAAATGTTTGGCTTATGAAAGTCGTTGGAAGGGAAAAATTTATGCGGCTTCGCCGCGAAAATGCAGCAAAGCCGCTCCTGGATGGGCTTCTAATATTTCAACTGACCGACGGCTCGCCCTCGCCGGGTTTCTTGCCCGGACGGTCCGCGGGTGACTGATCGCGTCCTTCATCGTCGCGTTCAGGCAGCTTGCTCTTTTCGTTGTCGCTATGCGTGGCGGGTTGCGGATGTTCGATGTCGTCCGGCTTGCCCTTGGCGGGTTCTTTGGTCTGGCTCATGGTGCTCTCCTGGTTGGATGACACGAGCTTTGCAGCAAGCGGCAGACCTGGGCTCTTGATTCGCGTATTGATCCGGTCTCTCGCACATCATTGACTGATCCGGACTCGAAAACCACGCCGTGACCCGACAACGGCGAGCCGGCTCCGCCCGCCTGCAAAAACCCCTTGACCCGTTCCCCCATTCAGCGCACCGTGGAAGGAGAATCCTATATCCCGGGAGTACGAAATGTCCCTCAACTTCCCGAATCCCAGCCGCAGCTACGACGCGTCTCACCACTGCGTCAATTTTTGGGGCTACGACAATGCGCGCGAAATCGCTTTTACCGTCAACCGTTCGGTGATTTCGAATCTGAGCCCGAGCGTGGGCTCGGACGAACCGGCCGTGCTCGCCGCGTTCGACCGGCATCGCGAGCAGATCCTCACGCTCGCGCGCGGCCTGTACCTCGGCGGCCCGCAAAACCGTTACACGATTTCCTGACGCAGCGCAGCGCCTTTCGCCGGCGCGCTGACGTCGCGGACCGCCGACTCAAGCCGCCGGTTCGCGCTGCGCGGCGCCGGTGAGCGACACGATGAAATCGTAAAACGCCCGCACCTTCGCTGGCGGATGATGCCGCGAAGGATAGAGCGCATACAGCGGATAAACCTCGTCGCCCCAATCGGGAAATAGATCGACGAGTTTTCCGCTCGCCATCAACGACTCGGCGCCGAGCGAGAGAATCTGCGCGACGCCTTGGCCCGCTGTACAGACGCTATGCAAGGTGCCCACGTCGTTCACGGTCAAACGGCCGTGCGGCGTGATCGCCATCTTCTTGCGGCCGCGATGAAATTCCCAACTGAACGGGTAGCCCGTGAGCGGGTCGCGAAATTTGATGCAGACGTGCTTGCCGTTTTCGAGCTCGGCCGGATTCACCGGGTGTCCATGCTTCTTCAGATACGGCGGCGCGGCCACGGTGAGAATCCGCGTGTCCAGCAGCTTGCGAGCGATCAGCGTGGACACCGGCGGATCGCCGAAACGGATCGCTAGATCGAAACCGTCGGCGACCAGATCGCCCATCTGGTCGCGGGTGATCAGTTCGAGCTGCAGATCGGGATGCTTGTCGATAAAGCCGCCCAGCCGCGGCCCCAGCACGAGGCGCGAAAAGAACGGATCCATGTTCACGCGCAAACGTCCGCGTACGGCGCTCGCGCCCTCTGCGGCGCAAGCCGCGGCTTCTTCGAGTCCACCCAGCAGCGGCACGATCTGTTCATAGAAGCGCCGGCCTTCGTCGGTCAGCGTAACCGAGCGCGTGGTGCGGTCAAAGAGCCGGATGCCGAGACGCGCTTCGAGCCGCGCGACCGAACGGCTCACCCCGGATTGCGACATGTCGAGCGCAACGCCTGCCGCCGCAAAACTGCCGCAATCGACAATCGCCGTCAAGACGCCCATGCCGTTCAGCACGCGCTCGTCAAATGGCATGTGATAGTCCTTTGTTATTCATTAATGCGTGACATGCTAACGCGAAAGTCTGTTTGAAATCACGTGCCGACGCCGGGAAAACGCCGCCAGGCAAGGCGGACGAATGATGTCATGTCATGAGTGGAATGACAGCCAGGCTATCGCGTCAATCGCGCGGCGGACGTTAATCTGCTGACGTTCGCTCGAAGCACCAAGACATGCGATTCTCGTCATGCATCGGGCATATTTGAACTGAATAACGGAGAACGCCCCATGTCGCGTATTTTTATTACCGGTTCCGCGGATGGTCTCGGTCAGATGGCCGCGCGTCTGCTCGTCGATGCCGGCCATCAGGTGGTGCTGCATGCGCGCAGCGCCGCGCGTGCCGACGAAGCGTTGCACGCCGTGCCGCAAGCGGAAGCCGCGCTGGCCGGCGACCTGTCGAGCATCGCGGCTACGGTCGCGCTCGCGGAGCAGGTCAATCGGCTAGGCCGCTTCGACGCGGTGATCCACAACGCGGCCGTCGGCTATCAGGAGCCGCGCAGAATTCCCACGGTCGACGGCTTGCCGCACGTGTTCGCGGTCAATACGCTCGCGCCGTACGTTTTGACCGCCTTGATCGAGAAGCCGAAGCGGCTCGTCTATCTGAGTTCGGGCCTGCATCGCAGCGGTGACGCGAGCCTCGCCGATCTGGCCTGGGAGCAGCGCCCCTGGCGGGGCACGGCGGCGTACTCGGACTCGAAACTGCATGATGCGTCGCTGGCGTTCGCGATCGCGCGACGTTGGCCGCAGGTGTTATCGAACGCGCTGGAGCCGGGCTGGGTGGCGACGAAAATGGGTGGTCCGGGGGCACCGGACGATCTGCGGGCCGCTCCGAAAACCCAGGTATGGCTTGCCGCCAGCGACGAACCGGCGGCCACCGTCAGCGGCGCGTACTTCTATCACATGAAGCCGTGCGAGACGCACCCGGCGGTGCGCGACGTTGCGGTTCAGGAGCGTTTGATCGAAGCGTGCGAGGTGTTTTCCGGCATTCGCTTGCCGGACTGAAGCAAGGCAAAGCCGGGGTTAGCGGCCGGCGGTCTGTGTCGCTTGCCCGTGCACCGCGCGCGAGGCAGGCGCTTCGTCGACGTGGCGAAACACCCACGCCGACACCAGCGTGATCACGCCGACGCACACGAAGGCGAGGCGAAAGCCGAGCGCGGCCGATCCCACCTGCACCGAGAAGAGATTCACCAACCCGCCGCCGATCGATACACCCAGCCCGATGGCAAGCATCTGCACCATCGAAAAGAGGCTGTTGCCGCTGCCGGCATCTTCATGCGAGAGGCCTTTGAGCGTCACGCTGTTCATCGCCGCGAACTGCATGGAGTTGGCCGCGCCGAACACGGCCAGAATCGCGATCTCGACCACGAGCGGTGTGCCGCGCGTAATCAGTGCGAACGCAACGATCGACGAACCGACGATGATCGTGTTGACGAGCAGAAACGTGTCGTAGCCATAGCGGCGCACGAGCGGCGCGATCCAGCGTTTGGCGACAGTGCCGGCCAACGCGGCGGGCAGCATCATCAGGCCCGAATGAAGCGGCGAGTAGCCCAGTTGCAATTGCAGCAGCAAGGGCACGAGAAACGGCACGGCGCTCGAACCGATGCGGCACACCAGGTTGCCGATCAGGCCGACGCTGAAATTCGGCTCGCGAAAGAGCGACAGCTTGAAGAGCGGATTGACGCGGTGTCTTGCATGCGGAATGTAGGCGAGCGCGCTCACGGCGGCGAGCGCGAACAGCGCCACTGACCATGCCGCCCGATGCGTGGGCACCGGCGCGTCGACGGCGAGGGAGAAGGCGATCATGCACAGCGAGAGCAGCCCGCAGCCGACGAAGTCGAACGGCGGCGCCTTTGCTTCGCCATGCGATGGCAAGAAGCGCTGCACCGCGTACAGTCCCACGGCGCCGATCGGCACGTTGATCAGGAAAATCCAGTGCCACGTGATCGCCTGAACGAACCAGCCGCCAAGCGTCGGCCCGGCGATCGGCCCCAACTGTCCGGCAACCGAAATGAACGCGAGCGCCGCGACATACTGGTCGCCCGTAACGCTACGCAGGACGGCGAGCCGCCCGATCGGCAGCAGCATCGAGCCACCCACGCCTTGCAGCACGCGCGCCATCACCAGTTGGCCGAGCGTATGGGCGCTCGCGCAGCAGATCGAGCCGAGCACGAACACGAGAATGGCGGCGAAGTAGACGCGCCGCGTGCCGAATCGGTCGGCGAGCCAGCCGGAGGCGGGCGTGAGCATCGCCATGGTCAGCGTGTAGGCGACCACGATCGGCTGCATGGCGAGCGGCGCGACGTGCAGGCTGTTCGCAATCGAAGGTAGCGCGGTGTTGACGATCGTCGTGTCGAGCGACTGCATGAAAAAGCCGGCGGCGACGATCCAGAGCAGAGCGGTCTGGGAAGAATCCTTGGTCATCTTTAACGGAGCGGCGGAGTGGCGGCACTGGCGGGCGGCCGTCCCGGCTCTAAGCATTCAGTGGGGGCGATTCCGTCATCATATTGACATCCTCGTCAATCGGGAACCCCACTAGGGACGCTGACTGTTATCGACTTTGCCGATAAGCAGCGCGACAATGCCCCATGCTCAATCCCATCTGGCTCAAGACTTTTTCGACCGTCGCGGCCTGCCACAGCTTCACCGAGGCGGGGCGGCGGCTCGACCTGACGCAATCGAGCGTCAGCGAACACATCCGTCGGCTCGAGGAGAGCGTGGGCCGGCGCCTCTTCGTGCGCGACACCCATTCACTTGCCATGACGCCGGACGGCGAAGCCATGCTCGCGCACGCCAGCGTGATTTTGCAGGCGCTCGCGCGGGCCGAATCGCAGTTTCGCGCGCCGCGTCTGAAAGGCCGCGTGCGGCTCGGTTCCTCGGACGATGTCGCGCTCGGCCCATTACCCACCGTGCTGGCGGCGTTTCGCGACGCGCATCCGGATGTCGAGCTCGAAATCACCATCGGCATGACCGGCAAGCTGTATGAGTTGCTCGACGCCGGCGCGATCGATCTGCTGGTCGGCAAGCGGCGGCTTGGCGACCGGCGCGGCGTGCCGCTTTTCACCGGACGGCTGGAGTGGCTGGCGCGTGCCGGCACGCTGGTCGATCTGAGCCAGCCGTTGCCGCTGATTCTGGTCGCCGAGCCGAGCGTGACGCGGGCCGTCGTGCTCGACGCGCTCGCCGAGGCGGGGTTCAGCTGGCAGTTGGTATGCACGAGCAGCAGCCACGCCGGTTGCATCGCGGCCGCGCGCGGCGGGCTCGGCATTACGGTTCGTCCGCAGTATCTGGCGGCGCGTGGCCTTGCGGCGCCGCTGAACATGGCGAGTCTGCCGGTGCTGCCGTCGGTGGAATTCATTGCGCTGGCGGCGAAGCGGCTTAGCCGGCCGGCGGGCACGCTGCTGCAATTGCTGCACGACAGCGATCTGCGCGGGTCGTGGATCGGGGAATAGTGGCCAGGGCGTGCGGCGCCGGGATCTGCGCCACGAGTTGACTTGACTACGACGGCTTGCGCATCGGCATAGAGGATCCATCCGATGTGTGCCATGTAGATAGGATCCCAGAATAATCCACTGCGACGTGTCGTTGTTTGGCAGTTCGTCAATCGAATCTATTCAAGCCGGGCGCCGCCGCCCATTGGCGGAACAGGCGCGCCCCGGCCTGTTGCGCGTTTACCGCGCCCGCCAAATTTTATTCTTTCGCCAAGGAGTGAATCGCTATACTTTCCATATACGGTTCATTGTTCCATATAAGGAACGTTTAATCGTTCACGTGCGCAGGGCCGCACGTCATAAGCCAGAGCGCCAAACCAGCCAGAGCGATAAAAACTACGATGACCAAGAACCTCACCATCAATCTACGGATCGCGATCACCATCGCGTTTCTCGGCGTGCTGCTGATCGCCACCGGCGTGCTCGGTATTCTCGGCATGAACGAAAGCAACGAGGCGCAGCGCGACGCCTACACGATCCATTTCGCCTCGGTCGTCGCGCTCGGCAAATCGGGCACGGCCATGTCGCGGGCGCGCTTCGGACTCGATTGGGCGATAAGCAATCCGCACTCGCCGCAACTGAATGCGCAACTCGAGCGTGCGCGCATGCTGCTCGGCGATTCGGACAAGTGGTGGAACAGCTTTCGCGATCTGCCGAAGACGCCCGAACTGCAGCACCTCACCGACGACCTCGACACGAAGCGCACCGCCGTGCGCCGCGACGCCATCGACAAACTGATCGAGGCGATCCGCACGGGCGACGCGAGCTGGATGGACGAAAGCCGTGCGAACCGTCTGATCGGTCTGTACACGGCCATGAACACGAGTCAGGGCGCGCTGGAGGACTATCTGAACCAGCAGGCGAGCGACGCGAGCGAGCGCTCGGCCACACTTTTTCATACGCTGCTATACGCGTGCATCGGCAGCATTCTGCTGGGGCTGACGGTCGCGTTCATCAGTTGGCGCACGTTGCGCCGCGCGATCATGGCGCCGCTGAACGACGCGCTGCGCCAATTCGACGCGATCGCCGCCGGCGAATTGACGACCCACGTGCCGATTCGTTCGAACGACGAAATGGCGACGCTCTTGCGCGGCGTCGCCTCGATGCAGGACAAACTCGGCGCCACCGTCACCACCGTGCGGGCCGGTTCGCATTCGATCGCGTCGTCGACGCAGCAGATCGCCGCCGGCAATCTCGATCTGTCGCAACGCACCGAGGAACAGGCGGCATCGCTCGAAGAAACCGCGGCGGCAATGGAGCAGCTCACGTCGACCGTGCAGTTGAACGCGGAGAACGCGCATCACGCGAGCGCACTGGCGTTGCGTGCCTCGGAGATGGCCGCGCGCGGGCGCACGTCGGTCGGCAGCATGGTCGAGACGATGCGCGTGATTTACGCGGGTTCGTCGAAAATGACCGGCATCATTACCGCAATCGAAGGCATTGCGTTTCAGACCAATATCCTCGCGCTGAACGCGGCCGTCGAAGCGGCGCGCGCCGGTGAAGAAGGGCGCGGTTTCGCGGTGGTGGCGGGCGAGGTGCGCAGTCTCGCGCAGCGTTCGGCGGCGGCCGCGAAGGAGATCGGCGCGCTGATCGCGGAGTCGACCTCGCGCGTCGAGAGCGGCGCGGGGCTCGTCAACGAAGCGGGCGATACGATGCAGGAAATCGAAGCCGCGATCGGGCGCGTGGCGCGTATCGTGGGCGAGATCGCGGCGGCGTCGAAAGAGCAGAGCGAGGGCATCAAACAGGTGAGCCTCGCCGTCACGCAGATGGACGAGGTCACGCAACACAATGCGGCGCTGGTCGAGGAAAGCGCGGCGACCGCGAACTCGCTCGCGGATCAGGCGCGGCAATTGAGTGACTTGACCGCGGCCTTCAAAGTCGCGAGCGATGCGGCGCAGCGCGAGGCGGTTTTCTAAAGTGAACTGAACCGCCTTCGAGCGCGTGACACTCAGGCAGGCAGCTTGCGGAACGAAATCGCGAAGCGGTTCCATGCATTGATCGCGGAGATCAGCAGCGTCAGATCGACCAGTTCCTCATCGCCGAAGTGCGGGCGCACCGCTTCCCAGACGGCGTCGGGCACATGGTCTTGCGACACCAGCGTCAGCGCTTCGGTCCATTCGAGCGCCGCGCGTTCGCGGTCCGTGAAGAACGGCGTTTCGCGCCAGACCACGACGGTCGCCAGACGGCGGTCGGTTTCGCCACCCTTGCGCGCGTCGGTGGTGTGCATGTCGACGCAGTACGCGCAGCCGTTGATCTGCGAGGCGCGCAGACGAACCAGTTCGGTCAGCGATTTTTCGAGGGCCGATTTGCCGATGCGTTCTTCAACGCCGATCATGGCCTTGATCGCGGCAGGGTTGGCTTTGTAGAAGTCGAGACGTTGTTGCATGATTCACTCCTGAGTTGGGCTGAACGCATTCCGTGATGCGATGAGTGAAGATTAGACGCATGACTGGCTTTGGAAAATGACCGATTTTGGCTATTTTCAGGTAACCACTTCGACTCGGTAACGGCGAACGCATGCGGCCCGCCGAGCGTCCTTACCGATGGTAATGGCATCGTTGCCGCGCATCGGGCGATTCGGTATGGTGGGTTATCCCTCCATCCACCCATCCGAAGAGATCGCGCATGACTTCCGCCACAGACCAACAACCGCCGCCCATCCGCACCGACGTCCTGATCGTCGGCGCCGGCCCCGTGGGGCTTTTCGCCGCTTTCGAGGCGGGCGTGATCGGCCTGTCCTGCCAGATCGTCGACGGGCTCGACAAGGTCGGCGGCCAATGCATCGAGCTCTATCCGGACAAGCCGATCTACGATATTCCCGCCATTCCGTCGTGCACCGCGCGTGAACTGGTGGAGCGCCTGCTGGCCCAATGCAAGCCGTTCGATCCGTCCATTCATCTCGAACAACGGGTCGAGTCGGTCGAGCAGGGCGGCGACGGGCGCTGGACCGTACGTACCGATCGCGGCCTCGTGTTCGATGTCGCGGCGATCCTGCTGGCCGCCGGCAACGGCGCGTTCGTGCCGCAAAAGCTGGCGCTAGCCGAGGCCGTGCCGCTAGAGTCGCGCCATGTGCACTACAGCGTGCAGCGTCTTGCCGACTTCGCCGACAAGACCGTGGTCGTGGCGGGCGGCGGCGATTCCGCACTCGACTGGGCACTGGCGCTGCGCAAGGTCGCGCGCCGGGTGACGCTGGTGCATCGGCGCAGTGGTTTCAGCGCGGCCGATTCGAGTGTCGAGTTGATGCGGCGCGCGGTCGAAGCGGGCGAGATGGACTTTATCGTCGGCGCGATTGCGGGGCTCAATGTCGAAGGCGATGCATTGAAGTCGATCACGTTGCGGCATATCGAGGGCGAGACACAACTCGCGGCCGAGCATCTCGTCGCGCTGTACGGACTCGTTGCCGACCTCGGGCCGATCGCGCAATGGGGATTGTCGATTCATGGCGGGCGCGTCGATGTCGATACGTCGAACTACGAGAGCTCGCGGCCCGGCATCTTCGCGGTTGGCGACATCGCCAACTATCCGAACAAGCAGAAGCTGATTCTGTCGGGTTTTCATGAGGCCTCGCTGGCGCTGCGCCGTGCATATTCGTATGCCTATCCGGACAAAAAGCGCGTGCACGTACACTCCAGTTACGACGCGAAGCTGGCGGAAAAGGTCAGCGCTGCCGGGTGACTGTGGTGCGGAGATAGCGAGTTCCTGATTGATTGAGCCGGTAGTGATTCACAGGTCGCTACCGGCTCTTTTCTACATGCCGCTTATTTCCCGGCGGGTTGACTCGCGGCCGCGGCCGCGCTAGCTTCCTTGTCCTTCTTCTTGGCCTCGTGATGGCCGACCGCGCAGCCGGCGGCCGCGCCCGCTACGCCGTGGCCGCCCGCGACGTGGCCGGCGACGCCGCCCACGACCGCGCCTTTCGTACAGCCTTCGGCCTGCGCGGCACTGTGGGTGAGTGCCAGCGCTGCGGCGAGAGCGAGGGTGGTGAATGCTTGTTTCAATTGCGGCTCCTGGTTTCTGATGAGTGTGCGATCAGCGAGTAGCAATTGCGGGGCCCGGCGATTGCCCTCGCGCTTTTGTCGGCGCGGAAGACGGCGCCGGACTTTTCGCGTGGGCCTCAGGTAAAACCATAAGCGAAGCGGACGGTGACTGGCGGTGTATGCTTTTGGACGTAGCCTTTATTCCGGACCACCATGAAACAGCTTGATGTCCCCTCTGCCGGCGAAAACGGCAAGCCTGCCAAGGCCCCGACCGCGGCCCGCCCGAGTGCGATTGCCGACGTCGACTACTGGACGCTGGTGCAGGCGATCGAAGACTATGCGATCTTCCTGCTCGACGCGACCGGGCGGATCGTTAGCTGGAATGCCGGGGCACAGAAGCTGACGGGCTACACGGACGAGATCATCGGCCGGCACTTTTCGTGTTTCTATCCCGATGAAGCGGTGGCGCGCGGCTGGCCCGCCTACGAACTGCAACAGGCGTCGCTGACCGGCCGCTTCGAGGACGAAGGCTGGCGGGTCCGCAAGGACGGCACGACCTTCTGGTCGAACGTCGTGATTACGTCGATCCGCAACGACGCGGGCATTCTCACCGGCTTCGCCAAGATCACGCGCGATCTGACCGCGCAACGCGAGTATCTGGAAGCGCTGCGGCAAAGCGAGGAGCGGTTCCGCTTGCTGGTCGACTGCGTCAAGGACTATGCGATCTTCATGCTCGATCCGCAAGGCCACGTGGTGAGCTGGAATGCCGGCGCTGCGCGCATCAAAGGCTATTCGCGCGAGGAAATCGTCGGCCAGCATTTCTCGGTTTTCTACGCGCCTGAGGAAGCGGCGGCAGGCAAGCCCGCGCGCGAACTGGCAATCGCCCGGCAGATCGGACACGTCGAGGACGAAGGCTGGCGCGTGCGCAAGGACGGCACGACCTTCTGGGCCAACGTCGTGATCACCGCGATGCATGACGAGTCGAACCGGCTGCGCGGCTTCGCCAAGGTTACGCGCGATCTGACCGAGCGGCGTCAGCGCGAGGAACTGGAGCGTTCCGGCGAACGCATGCGGCAGTTTCTCGCGACCCTCGCTCATGAATTGCGCAATCCGCTCGCGCCGGTCCGCAATGCGATTGGCGTGATGCAACTCGAAACCGGTGTCAGTCCCACGCTGGCGCGTTCGCGCGACCTGATCGATCGCCAGGTCACGCACCTCACGCGGTTGGTCGACGATCTGCTCGACGTCGGCCGGATCATGTCGAACAAGGTCGAGTTGCGCCTCGGCCGTGTGGATCTGGCCGAGGTGATGGCGCGCGCGATCGAGGCAGCCCGGCCGTTCACCGATGCGCACGAGCAGCGGGTCGTGCAGCATATGCCGGACGAGCCGGTGATCGTGCGCGGCGACATGACGCGTCTCGTGCAGGTGTTGCAAAACCTCTTGCACAACGCGGCAAAGTTCTCGCCGGTGAGCAGCACCATCGACGTCGTGGCGCGTATCGATTACCACATGGCCGTGCTCGAAGTGCGCGATGCCGGTTGCGGCATTCCTGTGCGCTCGCTCGACAAGATCTTCGAGCTGTTCGCTCAGGAGAAGGAAGGGCAGAATGCCGGCGAGGGCGGTCTCGGCATCGGCCTCACGCTGTGCAAGTCGCTCGTCGAGATGCACGGCGGCAGCATTATCGCGAGCAGCGAAGGGGTGGGTTGCGGCAGTACCTTTACGCTGAGTCTGCCGCTGGCCGCCGCGCCGTCCGAAGCGACGGGCGATGAGGCGAACGCGGCGAACACCCAAGTCGCGCCACTGCGCATTCTGCTGGTCGATGACAATTGCGATTCGGCCGACAGTCTGGCGATGCTACTCGAACTCAAAGGCCACGAGGTGCGCATCGCCTACGAGGGCGAGCAGGCGGTCCAGGTCGCGCCGCGCTTTGCGCCCCACCTCGCTGTGATCGACCTTGCCATGCCGAAGATGGACGGCTACGCGACCATCGCGGCGCTGCGCGCGATGCCCGAACTCGCCCACACCCTGTACGCCGCCATGACCGGCTTCGGCCACTCGAGCGATCGCGAGCGCACCCGTGACGCCGGGTTTCATGCGCATCTCGTGAAGCCGGTGGAACTCGAGCTGTTCGATGCCTTGCTGGCCGAGGTGGAAGCGCGGCGCAGCGGGCGCGACCCCGGCTAGCCGTTGGAGCAACGCGCGCTTCCTTCATACGAGAGCGGTGTGATGGCTGGCTTGCATCAGCATTCCTGATTCCCGAAGAAAGGTGTCACGTGTCCAGGCATTTCAGCGCCTGCGGCACGCCGCTTGCTGAGCGTCTTTTGTGCGCGGCGGCCCTTGAGAGTCCGCCGGCACTCGATCGAACAGCTTCAGGGAGGCACGATGCTCGATACGCGTGATCGTGCGGCCGGCGTCAACGCGCGGCCGCCGCAAAGTTCCGGCATGACCGCGTCTCGCGATTCCCATACAGCGGCGAGCAGGGCTCGGAAGGGTGCGCAACCTGCCGGGTCGCTTGAAAATTTTCTGCGTGACACGCGCTTCGATCCCAATGACCCCGCCGCGCTCGGCGATGTGTTGCGCGCGCTGGCCGAACACGGGTATGACCGCGCGCCTTTTGTGCCCTTGCCGGGTCACGGCGAGACGCTCGCGCGCTGGCGCGCCCTCGCAGCAGTCGCCGCGTGCGATCTCGGACTCGTCAAGTTGTTCGAAGGCCACACGGATGCACTTGCGATCCTCGCCGAATTGCAAGGGCCCGCGCCGCGTGCGGGAAGCCGCTGGGGTGTCTGGGCCGCCGAGCCACCCGATGCGCGTGTGCAAGCGACCAAAGTAGGAATCCGAAGCGATGGCAGGGCCCTTCATCTTGTAGGCACAAAAGCATGGTGCTCGGGCGCCGGTGTCGTCACGCATGCGCTGGTTACCGCGTGGCTGGACGATGAACCGGTGCTGGCGGCTGTCGCGATGGATCAGCCATCCATCTCGATCGACACGTCGAAGTGGCAAGCGGTCGGCATGCAGGCCACGGCAAGCGCTGACGTGACCTTCGACCAGGCTTCGGCGACGCTGGTGGGCGGCGCGCATTCCTATGTGCGGCGTCCAGGCTTCTGGCACGGCGGCGCCGGTATCGCCGCGTGCTGGTATGGGGCCGCCGCGCAGATCGGCCGGATGCTGCGCGACGCGTCCACGCAGCGCGCGGATCCACATCGGCTTGCCCATCTCGGCGCGGTCGAGGTGGCATTGGCCGCGGCGGCCGCGGTATTGCGCGAGACCGCCGCGCGCATCGACGCCAATCCGTCGACTGACTCGCAACGCGAGACGATGCGCGCGCGCCTCGTGGTCGAAGACGCCGCGACCGCCGTGATGAATCACGCGACGCGTACCCTCGGTGCCGGCCCGTTGTGCCGCAACGCGCGCTTCGCGCGTGCGCTGGCGGATCTGCCGGTGTTCCTGCGGCAGAGCCACGCGGAGCGCGATCTGGCCGCGCTCGGTGAACTGGTTGCGGCGGCGGGTCAGGGCGACGGTCGTGACGATCACGATGCCGGAGGTGCCCCGTGGACGCTTTGACGCCATGCACGGAGGGCCGCTGACATGAGCTCTCCGGTCACATACTTCGATGAACTCTATCAACAGAGCGACGATCCGTGGAAGTTGCGCGAAGGCTGGTACGAGAGCCGCAAGCGCTCGCTCACGCTCGCGTTGCTGCCGCGTCCGCGTTACCGAAACGCGTTCGAGCCCGGCTGCGCGAACGGCGAACTGACCGTCGAGTTGGCGAAGCGCTGCGATACGCTGCTTGCCGCAGATCTGCACGAACGCGCGGTGCAGCTTGCGCGCGAGCGGGTCGCGGGCGCAGCGCACGTCCGCGTCGAACAGCGCACGGTGCCGCGCGAATGGCCAACGGAAGCCGGACCGTTCGATCTGATCGTGATCAGCGAATTCGCGTATTACCTCGATTCGGCGGAACTCGAAACACTGGCTTCACGAATCGCCGCCTCGCTCACTACAGACGGCACGCTGCTCGCATGTCATTGGCGCCGTCCCTTCGCCGAAGCGCTCGAATCCGCCGATGCCGCGCATGCGCTGTTCGATACGCGCTGCGGCCTCGCGCGTCTCGCGCATCATGATGAAGCCGATCTGCTGATCGACGTCTGGTCGCGCGACGCACGGTCGGTCGCGCAGCGCGAGGGGCTCCTATGATCGGCGTGATCGTTCCGGCGCATAACGAAGAGGCGTTGCTGGCGCCTTGCCTCGCGGCCTTGATCGCTGCCTCCCGCCATGAGGACCTGGCGGGCGAAACAGTGCGCATCGTGGTCGTGCTCGACGCTTGCGACGATTTCACCGGCGCGATCGCGCGTGCCTACGGCGTCGAGACGCTGGCGCTGAAAGCGCGCAATGTCGGCATTGCGCGCGCGACCGGTGCGGACTTCCTGCTGGCGGACGGCGCCCGCTGGCTCGCGTTCACCGACGCCGACAGCCGCGTCTCGTCAGGCTGGCTGGTCGCGCAGCTTTCACTGGGTGCGGACGCGGTGTGCGGCTCGATTGCCGTCGACGACTGGACCGCGCACCCGCACAGCGTGCGCGAATACTTCCGCAAGACTTACGTGGATGCCGACGGTCATCGTCACATTCACGGTGCGAACCTCGGCGTGTCGGCCGACGCCTACCGGCGCGCGGGCGGCTTTCCACCGCTCAAGTGCAGCGAGGATGTCGCGCTGGTCGACCGGTTGATCGCGATCGGCGCGCGCATTGCGTGGAGCGCGGCGCCGCGCGTGATTACGAGCGCGCGCGCAGCGGCTCGCGCTCGCGGCGGCTTCGGCGATACGCTGGCGGCGTGGGCGGCCGCCGGGTAAGGGGGCACGCCGGCTGTCGCTGTCAAAGGAGGGCGACATGATGGACGCGATCTTGCTGCTATTCGGCCAAGGCAGAACGCTCGATCCGCTGCAGATGGCCATGCGCGCGATCGTCGTATTTCTGATCGCGCTGGTGCTGATCCGGATCTCAGGCCGGCGCTCGTTCGGACAACGCTCGCCGTTCGATTCGGTGGTGGTGATACTGCTCGGCGCGACGTTGAGCCGGGCCATTGCCGGCGCGTCGCCGTTTATCGCCACCGTGGTCGCGTCGTTCATGATCGTTGCGTGTCATCGGCTGCTGGCGTGGGCGTGCATGCGCTCGCCCGGGCTGGAGCGGCTGGTGGGGGGCGTCGAACGCGAGGTGTTCAGCAACGGCGCGTTCAATACGCGCGAGTTGGATGCGGCGCTCATCACCCGAACCGACGTGCACGAAAGCGTGCGGCAGAAAACCGGCTCACGTTCGATGGACGACGTGGCCGCGGCAATTCTCGAACGCAACGGCGAAGTGAGCGTGATCCGCAAGAAGGCTTGAGGCGACCGCTCAGCCCCGGCCGCCGCGCGAGATTTCCTCACCCGCGCGGTGAGGCATGCGCAGCGTGACCGGAATCGACGCGAACGAGCACAGGCCGACCACCAGAAACGCCGGCCAGAAATCCGACCATGTGATGCCCGGATGCCCATGCAGCACGCGCGAGATCTGCAGCACGATACCGCCGATCGTCACGCCGAGGCCGAGCGACATCTGCTGCACGACGCTGCCGAGACTCGTGGCGCGGCCCACGTCGCGAGTGGCGATTTCCGCGTAGGTGAGCGAGTTCAGACTGGTGAACTGCAGCGCGGGGAAGAAGCCGCCGAGCAACACGACCACCCAGATGATCCAGGTCGGCGTGCCGGGGAAAAATAGTCCGCAGGCCGCGATCGAGAGCCCCGACAACGCGGCGTTGACTACCAGCACCGAACGGAAGCCGAAGCGGTGCAGCACGCTCGAGGCGACCGTGCGCATGAACATGCCGCCGAACGCGGACGCGCACGTGATCAGGCCGGATTCGAATGCGCTCATGCCGTGGCCTTCCTGCAGCATCAGCGGCAAGAGGAACGGCAATGCGCCGAGGCCGATCCGAAACAACGAACCGCCGAGCACGCTCGCCTGGAACGTCGGCACCTTGAAAAAGCGCAGGTCGAGCAGCGGTAGCGGGACGCGCTGCGCGTAGGCGACATAGGCCGCGAGCAGAACCGCGCCGCACGCGCACATGCCGAACGCGTCGCGATTCGAAATCAGTTCGCCGCCGACCAGCGACAACCCGAGCAGAAGCAACACCGCACCCGCCGCCGACAGAAAAAAGCCGATCCAGTCGAGCGGGCCGGGGTCCGGTTCGCGCGTATTGGCGATGTGCTTGTTGGTTAGATAGATGCCGAGAATGCCGATCGGCACGTTGATGAAGAAAATCAGGCGCCAGTGCAGATAGGTGGTGATGAAGCCGCCGAGCAGCGGTCCCGCGGCGGGGCCGAGCATGGCCGGGACGCTCAGATAGTTCATCGCGCGGATGAAGTCGGACTTGTGCACCACGCGGAAGATGATGATCCGCCCGACCGGCACCATCATCGCGCCGCCCACGCCCTGCACGAAGCGCGCAAGGGTGAAGGTGGCCAGAGAATTCGACGCGGCGCACAGCAGCGAGCCCGTCACGAAGATGCCGATCGCCGTGCGGAAGATCGTGCGCGCGCCGAACCGGTCGGCGAGCCATCCGCACACGGGAATGAAGACGCCCAGGCCCAGCACATAGCTTGTTACCGCGATTTTCAGCGTGACCGGATCGCGCCCGAAGTCGCGCGCCATGGCCGGTAGCGCGGTGACGATCACGTTCGCATCGACGCTTTCCATGAACATCGCGCACGCGACGATAAGGGGCGCAATCAGAGCTTTCTGGACGGCGGTCATGACGGCGGGCTGCGGCGAACGGCCGCGGGCAAAGGGGCCATTATTGCACCTGTACGGTGCGGATTGTTAACAGCGCACCCGTCGATGCCACCCTTTTTAAGATCGTGTCGCTGTGGTTGTGACCGTCGCGCAACAGGCTGCGGTTTTACTGATATTTGTTGCAGTGCGGCAGGAGATGGCTATAATCGGGTTATTGCCTAGGTATAAACCCTATATAGGAGTTCCGCCATGAACACCGCTTCCAACGCTTCCGCTGTCCGCGCTACCGTCGCCGCCAACAACACCTTCCTTGGCAAGCTGCGCGCCTTGGCATTGCATGCACTGAATCTGCACCTGCAAAACTGCGCTGTGATCGCGGAAGCGCATCGCCGTCCGGAGTAAGACAAAAGCCGCGCGCCACACGCGCAGACCGATACAGCAGGGCGCAGACATGCGCCGCGTCTGTCATGCGCACGGCGCCACGGTTTAGCGTCGTTTTTGCGTCATTCATGCCCGCCAGGCCGCGATATCACCGCGGCCCGCTGGCACGTGCAGCGAACGCTGTGCGATCTGGTTTCATCATTCAAGCTTCTTTGCAGCGGCGGCACGCGTGCAGTTCGCACCGTGTGAGCGTCATTCGTGACGCCGCTCGTGTTTCCGACCTCGTACGGCAACCGCCCGTACTTTACGGCTCGGTTTAGTCGCGGGCGCGGCTCGACACCCTCACTACGGCCTTGCGCTCCATGGTCGCTCGCGTGGCCAGTGCGCTCATCAACAGCGCCATCGACACCAACCCGACCAGATACACGCCCGCCATCATCCAATCCTGTTCCGCCATCTTCATTCTCCTTCGAGTACCTGATTTCACCCGGCAAGTGCGCCGCGTTTCACTGAGCTATTGCTCTCGATTACGGCACGCGAAGAGAAAATCTTGATGCCGCGTTTCAACGCTTCGAGCGATAGGCCATGCCGCGCGCAATCGACGCCACGTCGAATCTTCATTCGCCGCGCGCAAATAGCGTTTAAACTTCAGCCCCCTGTCGACAAGCCGGCGCGCCTCATCGCGGCCCAATCGGCAATATCGACCGTTTTATGCACGCGGATGGCTGCGCCAAGTCGCGCAGTGCATTCAAATTCAATGGGCGGGCCAGGTTAAACCCCTCGATACGGCTGACGCTGTCAACCTTTTTACCCCTGTGCCGTTATCCATTTGTAATCGCCAATAACCGGCGACGCCGCGAAGGACAATCCGTCGCGACAGCTCCACGCAAGGCCCTGCATTGACCATGTTCCATCGATATAACTATAAATTCGACCGGCTGGGCGCGATGTTCGACCGTGCATCGAAAACGCTCGGCAGCAGGGGATTTCTCTCGCCTGTGCTCGCGCTCGTGATTGGCGCGCTGCTGCTGGTCGTTTTGCAACACCTCTCGCAAGCAGTCGACTATCGCTCGGTGATGCGTCAATTGCGTCAGCTGACGGCCGGTGAGTGGACCGCCGCGCTCGGCGCCACCGCGCTCAGCTATGTGGCGCTGGTCGGCCGCGATGCAGTCGGTTTGCGCTATCTGGGCGCGGTCGTGCCGCGTGTGGCGCTGTGGATCGGTGCGACCGCCGGCTCGGCACTCGGCAATGCCACCGGCTTCGGCGCGCTCACTGGCGGGGCCGTGCGTGCGCGCGTCTACGGTGTCGCGAGCATCACGCCCGCGCAGATCGGCCGCATGACGGTGTTCACGAGCGTGTCGCTCGCGCTCGCACTGGTGTTGATGACGGCGCTCGGCATGGTCGGCGTAGCTGGCACGCTCGCGCCGATGCTGCATCTCGAACCCGTCACGCTGCGTTGGATTGGCATGGCGCTGCTCGTCGTACTCGGATTGGCGGCCGCCGCCTGCCGCAGCGAAACGCGCCCGGTGCGCACGCGCTGGAAGTGGCTGTCGTTCGATATTCCCGCGCGCCGCGACCTGCTCGCGCAAGTGGCGCTCGCGGTGCTCGACGTGGTGGCCGCCGGCCTCGCGTTGTGGGCATTGCTGCCGCATGCGGACGTGAGCTTCGTGACCTTCATCACGGTCTACGCCGCGGCCATGCTGCTCGGCATGATCGGCCACACGCCCGGCGGCGTCGGCGTGTTCGAAGCGGCGATGGTCTTCACGCTGAACGGCAGCGTGCAAACGCATCAGATGGTTGCCGCCTTGCTCGCGTATCGCGCGATTTACTTTGGTGTCCCGTTGATCGTCTCGGCCGCACTGCTCGCCGGCTTCGAAGGCCGCGCGCTAAAAAGCCGTTTGCCGCTGCAGCACGCCGCTGCGGCGTCGAAGCTCGCGCCGCTGTTCCTGAGTCTCGTCACGTTCGTGGTCGGCGGCATGCTGGTGATTTCCAGCGCGACGCCCGCGTTCTGGCAACGCATTCACATGCTGCGCGATGTGCTGCCGCTGTGGGTGCTCGAAAGTTCGCAGATGCTCTGCAGCGTGCTCGGCGTGGCGCTGCTGTTCGTTGCCCGTGGTTTGCTGCGGCGGCTGGACGCCGCGTGGTGGATGACGCTTCTGCTGGCGGTGCTGAGTCTCGCGTTGTCGCTGACCAAAGGTCTGGCGTTCGTGGAAGCCGGGGTGCTCGGCATGCTGGTCGTGTTGCTGCTGTCCACGCGTCAGCGTTTCAACCGTCATTCGTCGCTGTTCGCGGAGCGCTTTACGGCCGGCTGGCTGGTGTCGGTTGCGATGGTGCTGATGCTCGCCACGTGGGTCATGCTGTTTGCTTTCCGCGACGTGCCATACACGCGCGACCTGTGGTGGCAATTCGCCTTCGACGAACGCGCGCCGCGTGCGTTGCGCGCGACGCTCGCCGCGAGCCTGTTCGCTGCGACGTTCTCGTTCTGGCAGTTGCTGCGTCCCGCGCCGGGACGCTTCGTCAAACCGGCGCCGGAAGATCTGCACGACGCGGCGCGCATCGTGCGAGCACAGGAACGCAGCGACGCCGGTCTCGCGCTGATGGGCGACAAGAGCTTTCTGTTCTCCGAGTCGCGCAAGGCTTTCCTGATGTACGCGAAATATGGCCGCACGTGGGCCGCTTTGCACGATCCGGTGGGTCCGCGCGAAGAGTGGGCCGGTCTGATCAGCAAGTTCGTCGCGCTCGCGCATACGCACGGCGGGCGCGCGGCGTTCTATCAGGTGCGCGCCAACGCGTTGCCGCTTTATCTCGACGCCGGCCTCACGCTGATGAAGCTCGGCGAGGAAGCGCATGTCGTACTCGACGATTTCGACCTGAAGGGCTCGCATCGCGCGCATCTTCGCTATGCGCTCAAGCGCGGCGAGCGTGATGGCTTTACCGTCGAAGTGATCGATCAGGCGAACGTGCCCGCGTCGCTCGCAACGCTGCGCGAGATTTCAGACGGCTGGCTCGACAGCCGCGACGCGCGCGAAAAGAGCTTCTCGGTGGCCGCCTTCACGGACGAGTACCTCGCCGCGCAATCGGTGATGCTGGTACGCCAGAACGGTGAACCGGCTGCGTTCGTCACCTTCATGACGACCGACATGAACACCGAGGCGACGGTCGGCGTGATGCGTCATGTGGAAAGCGCGTCGCCGTATGCAATGGAATATCTGTTCACGCAACTGGCGCTGCATCTGAAGCAGGCGGGTTTCCGCTCGCTCAGCCTCGGCATCGCACCGCTCTCCGGCATGCAGCCCACGCCGCTCGCTTCGCGCTGGCACCGGTTCGCCGGCATCGTGTGGCGCTTCGGCGGCCGTTTCTATAACTTCCGCGGACTGCGTGCTTTCAAGAGCAAGTTCCAGCCGCATTGGGAGCCGCGCTATCTCGCGGCGTCGGGTTCGGTGGGCGTGTTCTTCACGCTTGCGGACCTGTCATTGCTGGCAGGAGGCCGGCGTTCATGACATTGCATTCGTTGTTCAAGCTCGCCGTGGCGGCGAGCCTCGTGACCGGCGGCGCGCTCGCGCACGCCGCGACCACTACCGTGTCCGGTGGCCGTTATGGCGACGTCACGGTGACGCAGCCGACCGGCCCGTTGCGCGGCTTCGTGGTGCTGTACTCGCAAGCGAGTGGCTGGAGCGCGGCGGATCAGCAGAGCGCCGACGCGCTCGCCAAGGCCGGCGCGTTGACCGTCGGCGTGGACACCGCGCGCTACGCTGCTAATCTAAGTGCGAAGAAGGAAGCCTGCCATCAACTGGTGGGCGATGCGGAGGCGTTGAGCCATCAACTCGAACGTCAATCGCAATCGAGTCATTATTTCGCGCCGATCGTCGCGGGTACGGGCCAAGGCGCGACGCTCGCCGTGCACGTGCTCGAGCAGGCGCCGTCCAATACGATTGCCGGCGCGGTCTCGGTGGGCGCCGACCACACGCTCGATCCGCGCTTTCAGCCTTGCCCGCCGGACCCGACGATTATCCGCGACAAGGTGCCGGGCTTCGTCGAAAAGGCGGCCACGGGTAACGCCGATCGCACCCGCCTCGTCGCGTTGGTCACGCCGCATTTGCAGGCGGTGTCGACGAGCGACGACGACGTCTCCGATCTGCCGCTCATCGAATTGCCGGCCGCGCATCCGAACGGCCTCATGGCGATCGTGATTTCCGGCGACGGCGGTTGGCGCGATCTCGACAAGACGATCGCCCAGGCGCTGCAGAAAGACGGCGTCTCCGTGATCGGCTGGGACAGCTTGCGCTATTTCTGGAGCGAAAAGCCGCCCGCGCAAACGAGCCGCGACCTCGCGCGCGTGATGCAAACCTACGGCACGCGCTGGAACGCGCAGCATATCGCGCTGGTCGGTTATTCGTTCGGCGCGGACGTGATGCCGTTCGCCTATAACCGTCTGCCGGAAACGCTGCGCGCGAAGGTGTCGCTGATCGCGTTGCTCGGCTTCGCGCCGGATGCGGATTTTCAGATTCGCGTGGGCGGCTGGCTCGGCATGCCGGCAAGCGACAAGGCGTTGAAGGTCCAGCCGGAATTGACGCGCGTGCCGCCGGCGATCGTGCAGTGCTTTTACGGCGAGAACGAGAAGGACACCTTGTGTCCGGCGCTGACCAAAACCGGCGTCGAGGTGATTCGCACCTCGGGCGATCACCACTTCGGTGGTGATTACAATTCGCTCGAAAAGCGCATTCTCAACGCTTTCAGGAAGCAAAGCGGCGTGCATTGATACTCATGCACGACGTGGAGCGCAAGAGAGTCCAACTACGCTGATGCATGTTTCACTCGACGAAGGATCGGACGCGCTGGACATTTATTTCGGATCCCGTGGTAATCGCTTAGGCAAGTTGAAGAACATCGACGTGAGACGGGTCGGCAAGCTCGACCAGTTTCTGCGTGAGCGTGTGTTGAATACGCGGCGTTCGCCCGCCGTGCCGGATCGTGGTTTGCGCGTCGTCGAGCGCATTTCGCCGCCACGCAAAGAGCACGCCGCGGCGCGCATGGCAATCGACAGGGATTGACAAAGCGCCCCAAGTCAACGAAGATCGATCACATGAACTGCCTCGACATCCGTATTGCGCTGATTATTAGCATCATTCATCGAATGGTGGGTTAGCGCGCGTCTGATAGCAGTGACACATAACCCGCCCCACGAGGCGGGTTTTTTTATATCCGCTTGCAGCCTGCCTCCTGGTGAACTCTCTGCTGATTCATCCTTGCCGCACAGGAGCTTGCCTTGTCGTTACACCAACTCAAACAGGCCGCTGAAGCCGCCGATAGCGTCGCGCTTCGTCACGACTACCTGAAAAAAACCCTGACCGCGCGCGTCTACGACGTGGCCCGCGAGACCGAACTCGAACGCGCGCCGAATCTATCGGCACGTCTGCGCAATCCGGTTTATCTGAAGCGCGAGGACAACCAGCCGGTGTTCTCGTTCAAGGTGCGCGGCGCGTACAACAAGATGGCGCATATTCCGGCCGAGGCGCTGGAGCGTGGGGTGATTACAGCGTCGGCGGGCAATCATGCGCAGGGCGTGGCGCTGTCGGCGGCGCGCATGGGCGTGAAGGCGATCATCGTGGTGCCGGTGACGACTCCGCAGGTCAAGGTCGATGCGGTGCGCGCGCACGGCGGTCCCACTGTCGAAGTCGTGCAGTTCGGCGAATCGTATAGCGACGCCTACGGACACGCAGTGAAACTGCAGGAAGAGCGCGGTCTGACCTTCGTACATCCGTTCGACGATCCGTACGTGATCGCCGGTCAGGGCACCGTCGCGATGGAAATTCTCAGCCAGCATCAGGGCCCGATTCACGCGATCTTCGTGCCGATCGGTGGCGGAGGACTGGCGGCGGGCGTCGCCGCGTACGTGAAATCGGTGCGCCCGGAGATCAAGGTGATCGGCGTGCAGACCGACGATTCTTGCGCGATGGCGGCGTCGCTCAAAGCCGGTGAGCGCGTCACGTTGAACGAAGTGGGTCTGTTCTCGGACGGCACGGCGGTGAAACTCGTCGGTGAAGAAACCTTCCGTCTATGCAGCGAATATCTCGACGACGTGCTGCTCGTGAACACCGATGCGCTATGCGCCGCGATCAAGGATGTCTTCCAGGACACCCGCAGCGTGCTGGAACCCGCCGGCTCGCTCGCGGTGGCTGGCGCGAAACAGTATGCGGAACGCGAAGGCATCGAGAACCAGACGCTGATTGCGATTACGTCGGGCGCGAACATGAACTTCGACCGCATGCGCTTCGTGGCCGAGCGCGCCGAAGTCGGTGAAGCGCGCGAAGCGGTGTTCGCCGTGACGATTCCCGAGGAGCGTGGTAGTTTCCGCCGTTTTTGCGAACTGGTCGGCACGCGCAGCGTCACTGAATTCAACTACCGCATTGCGGATGCGAACTCCGCCCATATCTTCGTGGGCGTGCAGATCAGAAATCGCAGCGAGTCGGCGCAGATCGCGGGCGCGTTTGAAGCGCACGGCTTCGCCACAGTCGACCTGACGTTCGACGAACTCTCCAAGCAGCACATCCGCTACATGGTCGGCGGGCGCTCGCCGTTGGCACACGACGAACGTCTGTTCCGCTTCGAGTTTCCCGAGCGCCCGGGCGCGCTGATGAAATTCCTTTCGTCGATGGCGCCGAACTGGAACATCAGCCTGTTCCACTATCGCAACCAGGGCGCGGACTACAGTTCGATTCTGGTCGGCATCCAGGTGCCGGACAGCGAGAATGAAGCGTTCAACAAGTTTCTCGCCACGCTCGGTTATCCGAACTGGGAAGAGACGCAGAACCCGGTGTATCGGCTGTTTCTCGCGTCCTAGAGCGGCTCGGGGTTTACCTTGAGCTAGCGCAACGCTGTGCGAAGGATGAGGCGTCGGGTGAATGGGCCACAAGCCGCGTCTGGACGGCGTTTGGGCTCGATTTCGCCTATCGGCTGCATGTGCCTGAGCAGGTTGCTATCTCAAAACTGGATACAGCCTATCCACCATATCGCGTTGCGCGATACAGTGCGTGATCGTCAAACTGAGTGCAAATCTAACGCCGCATTCAGGAGACAACTCATGCGCACCCAAGTTGGCATCATCGGTGCCGGGCCTGCGGGCCTGCTTCTTTCCCATCTTCTTCACCTGCGCGGTATCGACTCCGTCGTGCTCGAGTCGCGCAGTCGCGATCAGATCGAATCCACCATTCGCGCCGGCGTGCTTGAACAAGGCACGATGGACCTGTTGACCGAAGCCGGCGTCGGCGCCCGGATGAAAGCAGAAGGCGCACTGCATCACGGCTTCGAACTGGCTTTCGAAGGCAAGCGGCACCGCATCGACCTGACCGGACTCACGGGGCATTCGATCACGGTTTACGCGCAGCACGAAGTCATCAAGGATCTCGTCGCGGCACGCGTGGCCGATGACGGCAAGCTGCGCTTCGGCGTCTCGGAGACGTCGATTCACGGCATCGATGCCGACACGCCGTCGATCCGCTATCGCCACGAGGGCGAAGCGTACGAATTGCAATGCGACTTCGTGATCGGCTGCGATGGTTCGCAAGGCGTGTCGCGCGCATCGATTCCGCAGGCATTGCGCAAGGACTTTGAGCGCGTGTACCCGTTCGGTTGGTTCGGTATCCTGTGCGAAGGGCCGCCGTCATCGGATGAATTGATCTACGCGCGTCATGAGCGCGGCTTCGCGTTGATCAGCACGCGCTCGCCGAATGTGCAGCGCATGTACTTCCAGTGCGATCCGAAGGACTCCGTCGAGAACTGGTCCGACGACCGCATCTGGGCGGAACTGCATGCACGAGTCGATTCTCACGACGGCCAGACAATCGTCGACGGCAAGATCTTTCAGAAGAACATTGTCGGCATGCGCAGTTTCGTGTCGAACACGATGCAACATGGCCGGCTGTTTCTCGCGGGCGATGCGGCGCATATCGTGCCACCCACCGGCGCGAAGGGCATGAATCTGGCGGTGGCCGACGTGCGTGTGTTGACCGAGGCGCTGAACGCGTTCTACGTCGAGAATCGCACGGATCTGCTCGACAGTTACAGCACGACCGCACTCAAACGCATCTGGCGCGCCGAGCATTTCTCGTACTGGATGACCAGCATGATGCACCGTATCGAGGGCGCGTCGCCTTTCGAGCAGCAGCTTCAGGTGGCCGAACTCGAATACGTGACGACCTCGCGCGCGGCGGCCACAGTGATGGCGGAAAACTACGTCGGCATCGCGGGCGCGCATGCGTGAGCGGGCAGGGCGCGTTGCATTGGATGATATGGCGGCGCCTTTCAGTGACGATCTGATCGCGCTGAAAGACGGCTAGCCCGCTGGCGATAAAACTCGCCATGTCCGATCACGGCCATCGTTTTTTCTCCAGAAGATCCGCGTGCCCGGCGAACCTCTGGACCCGCGCCGGGAATGCGAGCATATTGCTCATATTCCCATTCAGGAGTCACACTTGGCTACTCGCATTGCCGCGCCACGCGGCGCGATGCGCAAAGCGCCGCAGCAAGCGCGTTCGCGGGCCACCATCGACGCCATTCTCGACGCGGCGGCTCACATTCTCGGCGAGCGCGGCTGGGAAGGGCTTACCACTAACGGCGTAGCGGAAGCGGCGGGCGCGAGCATCGGATCGCTGTATCAGTACTTCCCGAACAAGCTGGCGCTGATCGAAGCCGTGCGTCGCCGGCACTTCGACGATGTGCTCGCAGTGCTGCATGCCGCGGCGAACCTCGAAACCCCGCGCGTGAAACGCATCACGGTGCTCGTCGACGGGATGATCGCGGTACACAGCCGGCATCCGGCGGCACACCGCGTGCTGCTGGAAGAGAGCCCGCGCGGCGAGGATTCGCGTAGCGCTCACGATCGCTTCGATGTGGAATGCACAAAGGCGTACGAAACGCTGTTCAGGGCCAACGTTCGCGGCGTTGCCGAACGCGGCTGCGTGGGTGCGCGAGTGCTCGCAGGCGCCCTTGCTGGCGCCGTCCACGAAGCGGCACGGCAGGGGCAGCTTGCGTCGCCCGTCTTGCGACGGGAACTCATCGCGCTGGTGGATGCGTACCTGTCGAGGCTGCGGCCGCTCGGCGAGAAGCCGGTCAGTCGACAAGCGCGCTAACCCCGATGCGCATCAACTCAATTCCGGACTATCGCCATGACCCAGAACGTATCGCCCCGGCATGGCCCGATTGGACGCAGGTGAAGGGCTTCGAGAACTATTCATAAGGCCGCACCTCGCGCTGTCATTTTGCCAGGGTAAGCTGTGCCTTTGGTGCGTTCTTCAAATAAGGGGCAGAGGTCCATGCGGCGTGTCATATTCAACCAGAAGGGCGGTGTGGGCAAATCGACCATCGTATGCAACCTGGCGGCCATCAACGCCAGCGAGAACCTGCGTACGCTGGTCATCGATCTCGACCCGCAAGGTAACTCCAGCCAGTATCTTCTTGGCAAGCAGGCCAGCGATCTCAAGCCCAACGTCGCGGACTTCTTCGAAACGGCCTTGAGTTTCAGTTTCAGGCCGACGCCGGTCTCGACCTTCATTCACCCCACGCCGTTCGAGAACCTCGACGTGATGCCCTCCCATCCGGATCTCGACACGCTGCACGGCAAGCTCGAATCGCGCTACAAGATCTACAAGCTGCGTGACGCGTTGAACGAACTGGATGAGTACGACGCGATCTACATCGACACTCCGCCGGCGTTGAATTTCTACACGCGTTCCGCGCTGATCGCGGTCGAACGCTGCCTGATTCCGTTCGACTGTGACGACTTTTCCCGCCGCGCCTTGTACACGCTGCTCGACAACGTCAAGGAGATTCAGCAGGATCACAACGCCGGGCTCGAAGTCGAGGGAATCGTGATCAACCAGTTTCAACCGCGCGCGAGTCTGCCGCTTCAACTGGTCGAGGAACTGATCAGCGAGGGCTTGCCTGTGCTGGAGTCGCGTTTGTCGACGTCCGTGAAGATTCGCGAGTCGCATCAGTACGCGAAGCCGATGATTCACTTCGATCCGCGTCACAAGCTCGCCCACGAATTCATGGCGTTGCATCGGGAATTGATTGGAGCGGGCACCGCGGGGTAACACCGCCGTCACGAATCTCCAGCTAACCGAACACCCGTTTTGCGTGGATGCCGAGGCCGGTAGCCACGCTCGCTAGCGGGTCGCCGAACACGAGTTCGGCTTGCGCAAACAAACGCACCCGCAATCGCGCGCGTCAACGACGCGAGCCCCGTCGAACCGCCGGTGAAATACACGGCGTCGACTTTGCCCGCAGCGATGCCGGCCAGCCGCGCAGTTTCCCGCGCGGCGTGAACGATCCGCGTTCTTTCTTCGCGCATGGCTTCGACGAGTTGCTGTTCATCGAAAGCGACGCTCAGGTCCGGCTCGATCGGGTCGATCTCGATGAGCGTGTCGCCCCCGGCCGCAATCGCAATCTTTGCCCGTTCCGCACTCGCGGCGAGCGCATGGCCGAGCCGCCGGTCCACCACCCGCATCAGCCGGTCATGATGAACCGGGTTTCGATACAGATGGCGCATGAGCCGAAGCTCGGTTTCTCGTTTAGGCGTGTAGAGCGAGTTGATAGATGCCAGGTCTCCAGATCGAAGTAGGCGCGATTCGGTATTTCGCGTCCTTCGGTGTCCAGACTGCGATACCCGGCCTCTCGCAGAATGGCCGCCAATTCGACCCGCCGATCCACGTCCGTTCCGGCGACATGCACGCCGTGATGCGCGAGCACATCTTCCTTGCGATCCACCCTCGACATTCGCTGCGGACCCACCCGCACCATTGAGAAATCCGAGGTGCCTCCGCCGATATCGGCGACCAGCACGATTTTTTCTTCTCCGAGCCGCGATTCGTAGTCGAAGGCGGCGGCAAGCGGCTCGTACTGGAACTCGACGTCGCGAAAACCCACCGAGCGGGCGGCCGCTTCGAGCTGCCGTTGCGCGCGGGCATCGGCAGCGGGGTCGTCGTCGACGAAGAACACCGGGCGCCCGAGCACGGCCTGATCGATTGGCGCGCCGAGCAGCGTTTGCGCGCAGCCCTTCAGATGGCCGATGAACATCGCGATCACGTCGAGATACGGGATTGCCGATCCATCGCCCAAGGCCGTGCTGGATTCCGCAATGCCCGTCCCGAGAATGCTTTTGATGGCGCGCATCAGGCGGCCGTCGAAACCGTCGACGTAGGCCGCCAGCGCGGCGCGTCCGAATACGTGAACCCGTTCGTCATGGTTGAAGAAGATGGCCGTCGGCAGGGTGGTCGCGCCTTTTTCGACGGATGCGAGTGCGATGCGGTGGCCGTCAGGGACCGCCACGGCTGAATTTGAGGTGCCGAAATCTATTCCGCAGTAAGCCATATCGATGCTGTGCGTCAGGAAAACCATAGGCGTGTAAAATGTTGACATTTATCATAAAACCTTCGACACTCCGTTTCAAGTTGTGACGCACCAGCGGAACCGGCTCTCACGGCAGGTTGCGTCGCCGGAGCAGGCAAGTGCGGAATTCGGCTGTAAGGCAGTTGAAGGTGGAAGTTCGAGGGCGCCGGTTGAGGCCGAAACCCGAAGCGAGGAATTCCTTTCAATCTGATATAAAAATTAGGAGACTTAAGTGAACACCCACAAGGCTCAGAAGCTGATGTGTGCCGTAGCAATAGGAGGGTTGGCTGGCGCGGCCCACGCGCAGAGCAGCGTGACTCTTTATGGATTGATCGACGCCGGCATCAGCTACGTCAATCATGCGGAGAACGCGTCCGGCGGCAGCTCCAGTCTCGTCAAGTTCGACGACGGCATCAACGGTGGCAACCGCTGGGGTTTGAAGGGTGCCGAAGACCTGGGCGGCGGTTACAAGGCCGTGTTCACATTGGAAAATGGTTTCGGTCTGGGCGACGGTACGCTCAGCCAGGGCGGCGCGCTGTTCGGCCGGCAGGCTTTCGTCGGTATATCCAAAAGCGGCGTGGGCGCATTCACGATGGGGCGCCAGTATCCGTTCTCGCACGACTATCTGAACCGGTATTCGACCGGCGGCCTGACGGCCGGCGATGCTTATGAATATCACATCGACACGCTCGATCTGCTGACGTCGGTGCGGATCAACAATTCGGTGAAGTTCGACAGCGTGCGGTTGTACGGCTTCAAAGTCGGCGCGATGTACGGTTTTTCCAATGCGGCGGGCGAGTTCGGCGGTTCGAACGGCGACAACGGCAACGGCGGTTCGTCGCGGACGTACAGCTTCGGCGTCGACTATCGCAACGGGCCGTTCAGCATGGCCTTTGCCTATACCGACATCACGTATCCATTGCAGGAAGTGCCGCCGCTCAAGCTGACGCTCGCCAATCTGGACCCGCTCGGCGAGCGTGATCTGCGAACCCTCGGCATCGGCGCCAAATATCAGTTCGGCTCGGTGCTCGGTTACGCGCTATGGACCAACACGCGGCTCGAGAACCTGGACCACAGCGCCGCGACGCTCAACATCTACGAAGGCGGCGTGGTGTATCAGGTCAATGCGCCGCTGGTGGCCGCGCTGGGCTACACGCGCACGCAGGTTCGAGGATCCGCCACGGGCACGTGGAACCAGATCAACAGCAGTGTCGAGTATTCGCTGAGCAAGCGCACCAGCGTTTATGCGCTGGCGATTTACCAGAAAGCGTCCGGAACGAATGACGGCGTGCCGGTTCAGGCGATGATCGGCAAAACGACGAGTTACTTCGGCAACTCGGGCAGCGACGCGCAAAACCAGTTGGCTTTCCGGATCGGGATGCGGCATCGGTTTTGAGGGGGAGGGCAGAAGCACGTCGGCGGGTTTCAGGTTGGTCTGACGTGAAAATGTCAGTGAGATGGCAGGCGCGTCAGGCCCGCCGCACGGGCGTTCCGCAAGGATGAGATCGTGAAAAGTAAAGTGTTGACATTTTTCAGGGCGCCACCTAGACTCGTTTTCATGGACACTGATCACATCTCCCCTACCGTCTCTCTAGCTGATTTCCGGGCGCATACGCTGACCGGTGTCGTGCAGCACGAGATCGAGCGAATGATTCTGAGCGGCGAGTTGAAGCCGGGACAGCGGCTCAATGAGAAGGCCGTCGCGGACAAGCTTTCGGTGAGCCGCGGGCCTGTGCGTGAGGCATGTCGCGCGCTGGCTGAACTGGGCCTCGTGTATCTGATCCCGCAGCGCGGCGTATTCATTCAGCGCGTCACGCGAGACGATGCAATCGAAGTCTACGATCTGCGCGCAGGCCTCACGGCATTGTCGGCGTCGTTGCTCGCGCCGCTCTTGACGGACGACATGGCAACCCAGCTCGACGCGTATGTCGACGAGATGCAGGAAGCCGCGCAGAAAGGCGATTTTTCGCGATTCGATCCGTTGAACCTCGAGTTCCACGACTACATCGTGCGATCAACGGGGAACTCGCGATTGATCAAGCTCTATCGCGGCTTCGTCAAGGAATTTCATCTGTTCCGGGTGCATGGAATGGTTCAGCGCGGCGCGCTGCTTCAGTCGAATGAAGAGCACCGCGAAATCGTCAATGCGCTCAAATCGCGCAACGCGAGCCTGAGCTACGAGATGAGTTTCAGTCACGTGTCGAAGGGCAAGGAGCGCATGCTTGTCGCGTTGGACGGCATGGTGAAATCCGGCGAGGAAGCTGCAGCGCCGCCGGCCACGGATCAGATCGCCTGACCAGGCCGGTTACCAGAAAAACCGAAGCACCTCCGCGTTTAACGAGCGCGGATTGATGGGCACCCAACGTCGAGTCGGGCGCAGCAGTATTAGTTTGCACTACGAAAGACGTAAGCGTATTTCAGATTTATTTTTGAGCACTCTTCCCCAGTTTCTATACCAGCCTACGGCGCTTTACTTCTATGCTTGAACTATCGCTGGCTTGTCAGATTACCGACCGCACACGTGCGCTGATCGACGGAAAGGTCGCGATCGACGGATGCAAGGTCAACTTCGTGAATGGGCCTGCCGAAGAACTCTTTCAACGTGCGTTCCGCCACGGCGAATTCGATATCTCGGAACTGTCGCTGGGCACGCATCTTTTGACCACCGCTCGTGGGCAAACCAGTTACATCGGCATGCCGGTGTTTCTGTCACGGTCGTTCCGCCATTCGGCGATCTATATCCGTACCGATCGCGGCATTGATTCTCCGCAAGCGCTAAAGGGCCGCCGCATCGGCGTGCCCGACTTTCAGCAGACGGCGGGCATCTGGGTGCGCGGCATGCTCGCCGATGAATACGGTGTGAGCAGCCGCGACGTGAAGTGGGTGATCGGCGGCCTCGAGCAGGCTGGCCGCGAGGCGCGGGTGCCGTACAACCTGCCGTCCGCTATCCAGGTGGAACCGATCGCCTCGGACCAGACACTCGCGCGCCTGCTCGACAAAGGCGAGATCGACGCGCTGATCGCGCCGAAACCACCATCGTGCTTCGGCCGCAATGAACACGTGCAGCGCCTTTTTCCCGCTTTCCGCGAAAACGAGGAAGCGTGGTTCCGCAAAACACGGCTGTTCCCGCCCATGCACATGGTCGGCATTCGCGGCTCGCTCGTCGAACAGCATCCGTGGTTGCCGGTCAATGTGTTTGCCGCGTTCAGGAAGTCGCGCGATATCGCGCTCGGCGAACTCGCGATCACCGACACGCTGCGCGTAATGCATCCGTGGATCACATCCGAATACGAGTGCGTCAAATCACTGATGGGCGATGACTACTGGCGCTACGGTCTGAAAGAGAACCGTACCGACCTCGACACGTTGCAGCGCTATGCGAAAAGCGACGGCCTGATCCAGGACGAGGTGCCGATGGAGAGACTCTTCGCCGCCAGCACCTTCGACGCATTCAATTTTTAAACCGTCATAGAGCACCATAAACAGGAGACGAAGTGATGAGGAGGAGGCTTGAGACATCGAGTGTCGCGCGTGGCATCTGTGTTGCGTTGCTTGCAGCGTGCGCGACGCTCGCGAATGCCGCGGACGCATGGCAGCCTCGACGGCCGGTCGAGATCGTGGTGCCGAGCGCGCCGGGTGGAGGACTCGACCTGGTCGCGCGCACGCTGCAGAGCGTGATTCAGCAGGAGAAGCTCTCGACCAAACCGGTAACGGTCATCAACCGTCCGGGCGGTGGCGGCACCGTCAGTATCGCGTACATCAATTCACACGAAGCCGACGGCCATTTCGTCACGGTTCAGGCGCTGCCGCTGATCACCAACCGGATCACGGGCCTTTCCACGGTAGGCATCGACGACGTGACGCCGCTTGCCGTATTCGTCACCGAACAGGTCGTGTTCTCGGTGCCGGGCAATTCGCCGATCAAATCGGGCAACGATCTCGTGCAGATGCTCAAGAAAGACCCGACCAGCGTGACGCTGGGCGTGTCGAGTTCGCCCGGCGGCCAGAGTCACGATGCCGCGGCGCTGGTCATGAAGGGCGCCGGCCAGGATCCGAAGAAGATCAAAGTCGTGTTCTTCGATTCAGGCGGTGAAGCATTGACGGCGCTGATGGGCGGCCACGTGACCGCGGCTGCGACGCCCGCCGGCGTGGTGCTCGGACCGAGCAAGTCGGGCAGCGTGCGCATGATCGCGATTCCCGGCGGCACGCGTCAAGGCAGCGAACTGGCGAACGTGCCGACGTGGAAAGAGCAGGGCATCAATGTGGACTTCACGACCTGGCGCGTGCTGGTCGGTCCGAAGAACATGACGCCTGCCGAAATAGCATGGTGGGACAACGTATTGCAAAAGGCCACTGCGTCACCGGAATGGGCTGCAGCCGTGAAGCGCAATCTGTGGACCGCCGACTACAAGAACAGCACTCAGACGCGTGCTTTCCTTCAGGGCGAGCGCAATCGCCTGACCCCTCTGCTTGGCGAGCTTGGTATCGCGAAGTAGCGAATTTTTCTTTTAACCCGCAGTACCTATCGACATGGAGATCCATATGTCACGCATCGTTCACCTCGCAGTCAAGGTCGACGACCTCGAGCAGGCCACGCGTTTCTATACCGAAGTGTTCGGCTTCAAGGAAGTGAAGACCGGGCGCAACCGCGAACACATTTCGCGTCACATGACCGATGGTCACATCGACTTTACGCTGATGAAGTACGACAGCGAAGACTCGCACGAAGCGCAGATCGCGGGCGCCGGTCCGCGTCTGCACCACTGGGGCGTCACGGTCGACGACCAGGAAGCCGCTGCCGAGAAGATCAAGCAGTACGGCGGCGAGATTCTCTCGGCAAAGGGCGAGGGCGCACTCAAGTTTCGCGCACCGGACGGCACGATCGCCGAAGTGGTGAAGCCGGGCCGCTACAACGAGAAGTGATGCGGCGCTGTCGTTGCTGACAGTAGTGGCGCACGGGGGCAACCCGGCGCAAGCGGCGCGCGCGGCATGCGCGGCATGGCGCGCACGCGGATCAACGAGCACGACTACGCGAGTCCGCGCGGACTGTGCGAACCGTCGGTGGTCGCTGCGTTTGGCGACCACCAACGGAGTCGAACTCTGGAGGAGACATGAAAAGCATCAGAAGCGACGTATGGCTCGCATTCTGCGTGATGGCGCTCGCCGCCGTGTACCTGTACATGGACATGCGTTTGCCGGAAGTCCGGCTGAGCGATCCGCTCGGGCCTAAAGCGTTTCCGGCTCTCGTCGGCGTGGGATTGATCGCCTCGGCGCTCGTCCTTCTACTCGAAGGGCGCGGCAAGGCGCATGCGCAAGCGGCCGAACCGGTTCCCGCACCAACAGTGGCCGATGCGGAGCATGGCCACGCGGAACATGCCGTGCCGGAGCCGAAGCAACGTCCGTTCATTCTGATCAGCATGGTTGTCTGGACCGCCATCTATTACCTGTGTTTCGAGCCTGCCGGGTATGTACTCTCGACCTCGGTCTTTCTGTTTGGCTTGCTCAGCTATTTCAATCGCCAGCGCCACAAAACCAATCTCGCCATCGCGCTCGGCGTGACAGTGGTTTTCGATCTGCTGTTTTCCCAGCTTCTCGGCGTTCCGGTGCCGACCGGCCTTCTCCCATTCTGAGGCGTTCGCATCATGGACAGTCTGCATGGCATTCTGCACGGACTCGCGGTTGCCGCGACGCCGATGCATCTCATGTATACGCTTTTCGGCGTTTTCATCGGCACGATGATCAGCCATTTGCCGGGCATCGGCCCGTCGGCGGGGATTGCGTTGCTGATTCCGGTGACCTTCGGCATGGATCCCATTTCCGCGCTCATGATGCTCACCGGCATTTACTACGGCTGCATGTACGGCGGCGCGGTCACGGCGATCCTGCTCAATACGCCGGGCGACGCCGCAGCGGTGATGACGGTGCTCGACGGCTATCCACTGGCGAGGAAAGGCAGAGCGGCCGCGACGCTGGCGATTGCCGCCGTCAGCTCGTTCATGGCCGGCATGATGGGTGTGACCGCGCTCGCGTTCGTGGCGGCGCCGCTCGCTGCCGTCGCGCTGCATTTCGGACCCACTGAATACTTCGCGCTGATCTGCTTTGCGTTGTCGACGGTCGGTGCGCTCACCGGCGACTCGCTGGGCAAGGGCATGATGGCAGTGTTCATGGGACTCGGTCTCGCGACCGTGGGCATCGACCTGCAAAGCGGGGTGCCGCGTTTTACGCTCGGTCTCACGCAATTGCAGGATCGCGTGAATTTTCTGGTGGTCGTGGTGGGTCTTTTCGCGATTGCCGAAGTCAGCCGGATGGTCGAAGGCACGTTGGGCGGCACGCTGCATACGGTGCGTGTCGAAGGCAAGCTGTGGTTCACTCGCGCGGAGTGGCGGCGCGCGCGGCCCGCGATCTTCCGCGGCTCGGCAGTCGGCTTTCTCTGCGGCGCGGCGCCGGGCCTAGGCGGCACGCTCGCGGCCATGCTCTCGTACGTGCTGGAAAAGAAAATCTCGAAGCATCCGGAAGAGTTTGGCCACGGCGCCATTGAAGGTGTCGCGGCGCCGGAAGCGGCGACCAACGCGGACACGTGCGGCGCGTTCGTGCATCTGCTGGCGCTCGGCGTGCCGGGTTCCGGGGCGACGGCGGTGATCATGGGCGCGTTCATCATGTACGGCATGCAGCCGGGCCCCATGCTGTTTCACACGCAACCGGATCTCGTGTGGGGGCTCATCGCGAGCATGTACGTCGGCAACATCATGCTGTTGCTGCTCAATCTGCCGCTCGTGGGCATTCTGTCGCGCATTCTGTACGTGCCGTCCGGCGTGCTGCTCTGTTTGATCCTGGTGATTGCGTCGGCAGGGGTGTATTCGTTCAGTAACGACGTGTTCGATCTTTTCCTTGCGCTGTTCTTCGGCATTGTCGGTTACGCGTTTCGCAAGTTCGATATTCCCAAGGCGCCGCTGCTGTTCGGGCTGATTCTCGGCCATACACTCGAGCAGTCGTTCCGTCAGGCGTTGACCATTTCGAATGGCGATCCGAGCGTGTTTCTTCGCAGTCCGATTGCCGCAAGTCTGCTCGGCTGTGCTGCCATTAGTGTGGGGGCTTCGATCTGGAGCCGTCGGAGAAAGTCTTCGAAGCTCGTGCGGGAAGTAGAAGAGCAGGTCGCAGCCGCGCATCGGCTGGCGAACGAGCGGCATTGAGTTCCACCCCACGTTTTTCCGGGTTTTACTTATGCATGCAGCCGTCGCTGCCTGCGCCGCGATATGACCAGCAGAAGGAAAGCCCGCATGCAATCACTATCCGAGCGCAAGTCGAGCGACGTGTCGTTGCTGGAGATTCTTCTGCTGTTCGCGCGGGTCGGACTGACGAGTTTCGGCGGCGGACTGTCCGCATGGATTTACCGCGAGGTGGTCACGCAACGAGGATGGCTGGAAGAAGATGAATTCCTCGGCGCGCTGACGCTCGGCCAGATCCTGCCAGGCTCGAACGTGATCAATCTGTCGATCTATGTCGGCTACCGCATGAAAGGCGCGATCGGCAGCACAGTGGCCGTGTCGGCCTTGCTCGTGCCGCCCATGGTGGTGATCGTTCTGCTCGCCACCGTGTTTCATCAGTTCGCGCAACTCGCGTGGCTGCATGAGTTTCTCGAAGGTGTCGCCGCGGCGGCGATCGGCATGACCGCATCGGTGGGCTTTCGTACCGCGCGCTCGCTGCTCGCGGTACAACGCTGGCCGCTGGTGATGATCGTCGCGGTTTTCGTTGCGGTCGGCGTGCTGCGCTGGCCGCTCGTGCCGGTCGCTATCGTGGCGGGGGCCGCCGGACTGTATGTTGCATGGAGGAGCGGCCAAGGTGCGCGATAACATCTATCTGCAACTGATCGCGGTATTCGCGCCGTTGTCGCTTCTCTCGTTGGGCGGCGGGCAAAGTATCGTCGCCGATATCAACCAGCAGACGGTGGCGATCCACGGTTGGGTGACGCAGGCCGAATTCGTCGACCTGTTCGCGATCTCGCGCGCGGCGCCCGGACCGGGCGCATTGCTCACGACGTTGATCGGTTGGAAGGCGGCGGGCTTCCTCGGCGCGGTGATTGCGTCGCTCGCGCTGTTCGTGCCGTCTTCGGTGCTCGCCTACGGTGCGACGCTGGCGTGGACGCGGCACAAGCAGCATCCCTGGCATCGGACGGCGGAGCAGGGCCTCGCGCCGATCGCTACCGGGCTGATTCTCGCCGGCGCGTTTTCCGTGCTGCGAGCTTCTTCGTCGACGTGGACGATCTGGGCGCTTGCCGCCATCGCGTTGAGCCTCTTTCTTTCGCGGCCGAAGATGAATCCCTTGATCGTTCTGTTCGCCGCGGGTCTCGTGAATGTGATAATCGGCCACGTTCTCTAGCTAACGAGGTATGGCAATGCAGGTCTATGGCAGGCGCAGTTCGATCAACGTGCAGAAAGTGCTGTGGTGTCTCGCTGAACTGGGTTTCGAAGAGAGGCGGGAGTTTTCGCGCATCGACGCGGGACTGGAGTACGGCGTGATCGACACGCCGCAATATCGCGCGCTCAATCCGAATGGACTGGTGCCGACGCTCGTCGACGGCGAGTGCGTGTTGTGGGAGTCGAACACGATCGTCCGTTATCTGGCCGCGAAATATGATGCGCAGACGCTCTTGCCGTCCGACCCGGCTGCCCGTGCCGACGTCGAGCGCTGGATGGACTGGCAACTCGGCACGCTGTGGGCGACGTTGCGCGTCGCGTTCCTCGGGCTGACGCGTGTGCCGGAGGCGCAACGCGATTACGACGCGATCAAGCGTTCATATCGTGACGCAACGCGGCTCCTGGGCATTGCCGACGCGGCCCTCGAAAAGCACGACTATCTCGCGCAAGATCGCTTTACCGCGGCCGATATCGGCGTCGGGCTCGCGGCGCACCGTTGGGTGCAACTGGCTGAGCGCTTCCCCGAGACGTTGGAGGCGCCGCCGCCGTTGCCTTCCTTAAACCGATGGCTTCAGGCGATCAAGGCAAGGCCGGCGTTTTCCGTGGCGGTCGCTCCTTAAGTGGCTATCTGGGCGGCGAATAGTTACGCGTTCTATCGTCGCCTATGTCTTCCTTTGAAGAAATCCGGTACGTGCAGGGTTCTGTGGCCATAAGCAATCGACGGCGCGTGCCATGACCGTCGAATGATCTGATCATTTGCCGCCAGAATCCGCACCCGTCGCCCACCCGCCCGCCCGCTCGGGCATCTCGATCCATTCCTTCCGACACTGCGGGTCAACCCGCATTGCCATCTCAAGTTCTTGCGACTATCTTTCTACATCATACGTATGATCTAGAGAGTAAATCGTGGCAACTTTGCACAGGCAGGTCCTGAACCAGATGGGCGAGCAGATCTGTTCAGGCAAGTTCATGCCCGGCGATATTCTTCCCGCCGAGCCCGTGCTTGCCGAACAGATGCAGGTGAGCCGCATCACCATCCGCGAGACGATGAAGTCGCTGTCCGCCAAGGGCATGCTTCAGGTGCGCCGCCGCTACGGCACCGTCGTGCTGCCGCGTTCGCAATGGCAGTTGTTCGACCCGGACGTGATCACATGGCGGGCGCGCGCGAGTGCCGTCGAGCCGGGCCTCATCGAAGATCTGATGGAGTTGCGTTTGATCATCGAGCCGAACGCGGCCCGGCTCGCCGCGAAACGCGCGACCGCGGAAGATCGCGTCGCGGTCCGGCGCGCGTTCAAGCTGATGGAGCGCGCGGTCGCCGGGCACGGCGAATATGTTCCCGCCGACCTTGCGTTTCACGGCGCCATTCTGACGGCCTGCCACAACCAGTTCGTCCAGCAGATGCAGAACGCGCTGTCGGCGATCCTGCGTACCAGTTTCGAACTCAGCTCGGAGATCGAGGGTGGGCCGGCTCGTTCGCTGCCCATGCACGAGGCGCTGTGCGTGGCGATCGAGCAGGGCGATCCCGTGGCGGCGGAACAGGCCGTACTTACGCTGATCCAGCGCGCCGAGCAGGACTTCGAGGACCGTGCCGCGCTCGATCGCAGCGCTAGCGAGAAGCCCGTCTGACGAATCGCCTGAACCACGCAACACGACCACACGGGGCGGCCTCTTAGGCGGACCGTCCAGAAGCAGCGCCGTTGCATCCCCAACTCATTTATCGCGGCTGCCATGACGACACGCGAGGGGCGCACTCGCGCCTCGTTACCGAACCTCGAGAGGACACTTGCATGACACAGTTATTCGATCTGAGCGGCCGCACGGCGCTCATCACCGGATCGGCGCGCGGCATCGGCTTCGCGTTCGCCGAAGGCCTCGCCGCCGCCGGCGCCGGCGTGATCCTGAACGGCACGCGCGCCGACACGGTGGCGCAAGCCGTTGAGCGGCTCAGCGCCAAAGGCTTGAAAGCACAAGGCCGCGCCTTCGACGTGACCGACGAAGCCGCCGTCGCCGAAGCCTTCGCGCAATGGGACAAGGACGGTGTGCAGATCGACATCGTGATCAACAACGCCGGTATCCAGTTTCGCAAACCGCTCGTCGACCTCGAACTGAGCGACTGGCAGCGTGTGATCGACACCAACCTCACGAGCGCATTCATCGTCGCGAAGCAGGCCGCGCGACGCATGATCGCGCGCGGCACGGGCGGCAAGATCATCAACATCGGGTCGCTGACGAGCGAGGCCGGGCGAGCGACGGTCGGCGCCTATACGGCGGCGAAGGGCGGCATCAAGATGCTGACCCGTGCCATGAGCGCCGAGTGGGCGGCCGCGAACATTCAGGCCAATGCCATTGGTCCGGGCTACATCCTGACCGACATGAACAAGCCACTGATCGAAAACGCCGCGTTCGATGCGTGGGTCAAGAACAGCAATCCTTCGCAACGCTGGGGCAAGCCGGAAGAACTCGTCGGCACGGCGGTGTATCTGGCGTCGCCGGCTTCGAGCTACGTGAACGGCCAGATCATTTACGTGGACGGCGGCTGGCTGGCCGTACTGTAAAGACCGATTCGCGCGGGTAGAGCACAACCAAAACACCGCCCGCGCCAGATAGTGAGTATGCCGTACCGATCCGGAGACATCATGGAAAGCGTCAAACCCGTAGCACCCCAAAGATGGTGGTATCTGATGCCCATCATCTTCATCACCTACAGCCTCGCCTATCTCGATCGCGCGAACTACGGCTTCGCCGCCGCGGCCGGCATCGATCGCGATCTCGGCATCACGCACGGCACGTCGTCGCTGATCGGTTCGCTGTTCTTTCTCGGGTACTGCCTGTTTCAGGTGCCCGGCGCGATTTACGCGCAACGCAACAGCGTGAAGAAGCTGATCTTCTTTAGCCTGATTCTCTGGGGGCTGTGCGCGGCGGCCACCGGCATGGTCAGCAACATTCCGATGCTGATGGTGCTGCGCTTCGTGCTCGGCGTGGTTGAGGCGGCCGTCATGCCGTCGATGCTGATGTACATCAGCCGCTGGTTCACCAAGACCGAGCGCTCGCGCGCCAACACCTTCCTGATTCTCGGCAATCCGGTGACGGTGTTGTGGATGTCGGTGGTGTCCGGCTATCTGGTGCGCAGCTTCGGCTGGCGCGAGATGTTCATCCTCGAAGGTTTGCCCGCGCTCGCGTGGGCGGTTGTCTGGTGGTTCACGGTGAAGGATCGCCCGGCCGACGCGCCGTGGATGAGCGATGCCGAAAAGACCGAACTCGACGCACGCCTGAAAGCCGAGCAGGCGCATATCGCACCAGTGCGCGACTACAAGGCCGCGTTCCGCTCGTCGATCGTGTTGAAGTTCTGTGCGATTCACGCGTTGTGGAGCATCGGCGTGTACGGCTTCATCATGTGGCTGCCGTCGATCCTCAAGACGGCGTCGACGATCGACATCGTCTCGGTCGGCTGGCTCGCCGCGGTTCCGTATCTCGCGGCGATCATCCTGATGCTGCTCGCGTCGTGGCTGTCGGACAAGACGCGCAACCGCAAGCTGTTTGTCTGGCCGCTGCTGCTGGTGGGCACGATTGCGTTCGTGGCGTCGTACCTGATCGGCGGCTCGCATTTCTGGATCTCGTTCGCGCTGCTGGTCGTGGCGGGCGCAACGATGTACGCACCGTACGGTCCGTTCTTCGCCCTCGTGCCGGAGCTGATTCCGGGCAACGTGCTGGGCGGCGCGATCGGTCTGATCAACGCGTGCGGCGCGCTGGGCGCGTTCGCCGGCTCATGGGTGGTGGGATACCTGAACGGCGCGACCGGCAGCCCGGCGGCTTCCTATATTTTCATGGCGGGCGGCCTGCTGTCGTCCGTGATCCTGATGATGACGGTGCCGGCGAGTTCCGATGAACGTGCGAAGCGCGAAACATCGCTGTCGCTGCATCGCACGTAACGCTAGTCGATCGAACTCATTGGCTGAAACCTGGCAGATAGAACATGGCAACCCTGATTACCAATGTAAAAGTCATCCTGACCGCGCCGGAAGGCATCAACCTGATCGTCGTCAAGGTGGAAACGAACCAGCCCGGTCTCTATGGGCTGGGATGCGCGACGTTCGCCTACCGGCACGTCGCGGTGCAGTGCCTGATCGAGGAGTATCTGCGGCCGCTGCTGATCGGGCGCGACGCGGACGCGATCGAGGAACTGTGGCAACTGATGCATCAGAACGCGTATTGGCGCAACGGACCGATCGAGAACAACGCGATTTCCGGCGTCGATATGGCGCTATGGGACATCAAGGGCAAGCTGGCGAACATGCCGCTATACCAACTGTTCGGCGGCAAGTGCCGCGAAGGCGTGCCGATCTATCGTCACGCGGATGGCCGCGATCTGAACGAGTTGTGCGAGAACATCCAGAAGTATCGCGAGCAGGGCATCACGCACATTCGCTGCCAGAGCGGCGGGTACGGCGGAGGCGGCTTCGGCAAGGCGCCGGCGAGCGCGCCGCAAGGCGCCGCGGACGGCGTCTATCTCGACAGCCGGAAGTACATACGCGATACGCTCAAGCTGTTCGACGGCATTCGCAGCAAGATCGGTTTCGACGTCGCGCTGTGTCACGACGTGCACGAACGTTTGAAGCCGGTCGAAGCGATCCGCTTCGCGTGCGAACTGGAACGGTACGAGCTGTTCTTTCTCGAAGACGCGATCGCGCTGGAGGAGGGGGAATGGATGCGCCAGTTACGCGCCAAAACGACCACGCCACTGGCACAGGGCGAGCTGTTCAACAATCCCTATGAATGGCGCTTCATGATCACGGAGCGCCTGATCGACTTCATCCGCGTGCATCTCAGCCAGATCGGCGGCATTACCGCCGGACGCAAGCTGCAGATCTTTGCCGAGCAATTCGGGGTTCGGACGGCGTGGCACGGCCCCGGCGACATGTCGCCGCTGGCGCATGCGGCGAATATTCATATCGATCTGGCCGCGCGCAATTTCGGGGTGCAGGAATGGTCGGGCACCGAGCCGCCGAACTTCGTGATTCAGGACCTGAAAGGGCCGAGGGCAGCCTTGCTCGATGTCTTCCCGGGCCTGCCCGAATTCAGGCAAGGTTACGTGTACGCCAACGACAAGCCGGGTCTCGGCGTCGATATCGACGAAGCCGAGGCCGCGAAATATCCGTGCGAAAACAGCGTGACGACGTGGACACAAACGCGGCTGAAAGACGGTACGCTGCAAACGCCGTGAAGCACCCGAGTTTGTCTGGCACGTTAGCCCCACGACTGTTGCGCCGCAAAAAACGCGACTGTGCGCGCAAGGCAGAACAGTCTCTCCATTGATGTCCGGGAAACGGCTGGTTTCGAGCAAATGAAATTTAAAAAACAATCGCTGAACAGCCGTTTTTCATTGTAGTGGCAGCAGCAACAGTGAATTCAGGATTGGCGGATTTATCCCGCCGCGCTGGCCACCTACACTCAAGCTACCGCTGCAACGACAGCCCTATCCGCAGCGCGTAGAAAGACAATCTTTGGAGGTGGTTTCATGAAGTCGCTCATTCAAACCGTTGCTATCGCCGTTGTTCTTGCCGCGCCGGTAGCCGCGTTTGCTCAGTCGTCCAACGAGCCTGTATCGCAAGGCGCACAGGCTGCGCAAGCACAGGCCTTGAGCCAGCAAGGCGCGGCTCAAGCCGACAATAGCGGATATGGTTCAGCCAGCGTTGGCTCGTGGCAAGCAGGTCAGAGTAACAACACGACGGTCAGCTCGTACTCGCCGCCGATTCGCAACGCGCGTTAAGCGATTCACGAAACGCGCGGCGAGCACATCGCCGCGCGCAAATCCTATTGTCTTCTTCTGTCTTCTATGACGTGCGCAACAGTGTCATCTCGTTGTGCAGCAACGCCAGCAAATCATCATCGCTAGGCCGCGTGCCCCAGTGCCGCGCGCCCGCCACTGACGCAATCGCGATCCACGAGTGAGGTGGAAACCATTCGCGCAACAGTGTGCCGTCCTGACGCAAACACAATTGACCGGTTTGTTCGCTATATTCGGCGCAGATCAGCGTGTTGTTGATTTGCGCGGTGACTCGTCTTGGATCGCTGCGTAGCAAATCGTCGCTCCTACAGAAGGTGTGGCGCGAATGCGTGCGCGGCACGGCCGCGTCATCGACGCGGCCGCGGCCTATGCATCAATGATCGCCGTGCCCGTGGCCGTGGTCGTCGCCATGACCATGCCAGCCGTTATCGTGACCGCGCCAGTCGCCGTGCGGACCACGCGCTTCATGCCACTCGCGTCCGCCGTGATGTCGATCTTCCCACTCGCGCCGTTCCCAGTAACGGTGGCCGTCGTAATAGCGCTCGCCGTACCAGCCCGGACTCACCACGACCACCGGCGGAGCCGGCGCATAGACCGGCGGTGGCGGCGGGGCATACACGGGTTCGGGCGCATAAGCGACGCCCGGAATGCCGATGTTCACGCCCACATCGACGTGGGCCAGCGCGACCGACGATGCGCCGATTCCGAGACCCGCGACAATCGCCATGGACAGCCAGCGGTTTTGTGATTGGTTCATGTTTTATTTCCGGCTTCTACGATGGTGAGTGGAAAGTCTTGCGCGGCTCGCGCTCAATAGCGATCGTGATAGTGGTTGTGGTAGCCGCCTTCCGGCACCACGATGCAACCGCCCAATGCACTGCCGAGCGTGACGGCCAGAATGACCAGCGCGAAAATTCTTTTCATGACATTGCTCCTGTTTCCTTGTGACCCGAACTCTACTGAGCCGCGGCATTTCCGGTGTGTTTGTGTGTAACAGGACGTGTCGATTGCGATGCATGCCGGCAAGGCGCGCGTCGCTTCAATAGCGTGCGTCAGGGCGCAACGACGAGGTAGGGCTCGGCGGGCGGTTGAGCGCGCAAGCCATTGAACGCGTTGTGGAAAAGACGACGTGGTCGCGCGTCTCGCGTGTTGCGGAGCGTTGAACGGCGCGTGTAGTGGCAGCCGTTAAGCGTGCAGTGGCGCCTATCGTTGCAGCTATGCCGTACAGATACATTCGGTTGCAGACTAGCTGTACCGACGGGCATCGTCGAACGATTTATTGGACGCAACCGTGCGTGTGCATGCGTTCGCGCGATGCGCGCGCCTCGATAGCGAACATGAGCGGCAGCATCGCGGCGATATTGGCGCCATCGCGTCCATGCGCGATCCTCACGACGTCGCGTGTGATAAGCACATGAAAAACAAGTGTTTTACGCGCGCCGCCAAGACTGGTTAGATCGCTGGGTCGGCTGTGTGTCAGTCCGCGCGCCGGCTGGCACGCTGAGCCGCCTCGTTCTCGATCGTCCTCACACCAGGAGTTGCATAGCATGTCGAACCTCAGTCTCGCGACGTCCAACGCACTGGACATTCATCCCGTCACTGGCCGCATCGGCGCGGAAATTCGCGGCGTACGCCTGTCGAGCCAGCTTGAGCCGGCCACCGTCGAAGCGATTCGTGCGGCGCTGGTACGTCACAAGGTGATATTTTTCCGCGGCCAGACGCACTTGCAGGACGCCGATCAGGAAGCCTTCGCCAAGCTGTTCGGCGAGCCGGTTTCGCACCCCACGGTGCCGGTGGTGGACGGCACGGACTATCTGCTCGAACTCGACTCGCATCGCGGCGGCCGCGCCAATTCATGGCACACGGACGTGACCTTCGTCGATGCCTATCCGCAGGCGTCGATCCTGCGCGGCGTGACGATTCCCGAAGTGGGCGGCGACACGGTCTGGGCCAACACGGCGACCGCCTACGACGATCTGCCGCCGCCGCTCAAAGCGCTCGCCGATCAGCTCTGGGCCGTGCACAGCAACGACTACGACTACGCGAATCACACCAGCGTCGGCGAGCGTGGCCGCGACGCTGAAGCGATCAAGCGTCATCGCGAGGCGTTCGTGTCGACGCGTTACGAGACCGAGCATCCGGTCGTGCGCGTGCATCCGGAATCCGGCGAAAAGACGCTGATTCTCGGGCACTTCGTAAAGAGCTTCGTGGGTCTCACGCCGAGCGCGTCGGCGCATCTGCTGGAACTGCTGCAAGGCTACGTGACGCGTCTGGAGAACATCGTACGCTGGCGCTGGCAGACGGGCGACGTCGCGATCTGGGACAACCGCGCGACCCAGCACTACGCGGTCAACGACTATGGCGACGCGCACCGCGTGGTGCGTCGCGTGACGCTGAAGGGCGACGTGCCGGTGAGTGTGGACGGCCGCCGCAGTTTCACGCGCAGCGTGCAGCCGAATCCGGCGGCGAAGGCTGCCTGACGGCTTGTGGTTCAGCCCGGCTCGGCGGCGATCTGTTGCGGCGCCGGCGCTTGCCGATAACCGAGCCGCGTCGAGATCGCGAGGCCCGATTTCTTGAGCAGCGCGACATAGTGCGACTTCGTGTCGGCGCCGCAGCGCATGGTCGGAAACGAAATCGACAGGCCGGCGATCACGCGGCCGAAGCGGTCGAACACCGGCACCGCGAGACACCGCAGACCTTCTTCCTGTTCCTCGTTGTCCTCGCCGTAGCCTTGCTCGCGCACGTGCGGCAAGATGCTCAGCACGGCTTCGGCGGACGAGAGCGTCTTTTGCGTCGACTTGCGGAATTCGACGTGCGAGAGCACCTCGCGCGCGTCGGCCGGGTCCATCCACGCGAGCAAGACTTTGCCGATCGCGGTGCTGTGCAGCGGGTTGCGCCGGCCGATGCGCGACTGCATGCGCAGCCCGTAGTCGGCGTCGATCTTGTGAATGTAGATGATGGCGTCTTCGTCGAACGCGCCGAGGTGCACCGCCTCGCGCGTCGCTTCACCGATGCGGCGCATCTCGACGTCGGCCTCGCGCACCAGATCGACACTTTCCAGCGCCTTCGCGCCGAGTTCGAACAGACGGATGGTCAGCCGGTAGCGCTCGGTTTCCACTTCCTGCGTCACGTAGCCGAGCGCCTTGAGCGTCTGGATCACGCGGTGCACGGTGGTCTTCGACATGCCGAGCCGTTGCGACAGTTCGCTGATGCCGATCTGTCCGCTGTCGCCGATCGCGCCGAGAATCGCGAAGACGCGGCCGATCGACGAGGCCGATTCGCCGCGCTCGCCGCAGTCGGCATTCTCCGCGTCTTGCGCCTGTGCGGTGCCGTCGTCCTTGCGCTGTTTGCCTGTTGATGCCATTTCCGTCTTCCCTGTCTATCTGTACCCGCGACGTTCCCGCAATGCCGGCATACGCCGGCGAGGCGCCGAGAGCATACCGCGTCCGGCGCGCGCTGCCGAGTCAGCGCGCGAGCCAGCCGCCGTCCACCGCCAGTGTATGCCCATGCACGTAGTCCGAAGCCGACGACGCGAGGAACACCACCGGTCCCGCGAGATCGTCCGGCGTGCCCCAGCGGGCGGCCGGAATGCGGCTGAGAATCTCGTCGTTGCGCTGCGCGTCGTCGCGCAGCGCGGCCGTATTCGCGGTCGCCATGTAGCCCGGCGCGATTGCATTGACGTTAATGCCTTGCGACGCCCATTCGTTCGCGAGCAGCCGCGTCAGTCCGAGCACGCCGCTTTTCGACGCCGTATAGGACGCGACGCGGATGCCGCCTTGAAACGACAGCATCGACGCGACGTTGATGATCTTGCCGCCGCTTTGCTGCTTCACGAACAGCCGCGCGGCGGCCTGCGAGAGAAAGAACAGGCTTTTCAGATTGACGTCCACCACGGCGTCCCAGTCGGCTTCGGTGAAATCGAGCGCGTCCTCGCGGCGGATGATGCCCGCGTTGTTCACCAGCACGTCGACGCGGCCGAAGGCTTCGACCGCGGCGCGCACGATGTCCTCGACTGGCGCGATCGAGCCGAGATCGGCGCGCACGTCGGCGAAGCGGCGTCCGCGGGCTTCGACGCGTGCTGCGGTGTCGCCGGCGTCGGCACGGCTTACGCCGACGATGTCGCAACCGGCCGCGGCGAGCGCGACCGCCATGCCGGCGCCCAGGCCCGTGTTGCTGCCGGTGACGATGGCGACGCGGCCGGTGAGATCAAAGGGGTTCACGATGTTCGAGCCCATGTCGTGCGGTCGTAGTGGCAGAGGTCAAAAAGCGGCGTAAAAAAGCGGCCCATCAACGCAAGTCCCGAACCGCGACGTGATCCATGTCGCTGAACACCTGGTTTTCACCGACCATGCCCCAGATGAACGTGTACGCCTGCGTGCCGACGCCCGAGTGAATCGACCAGCTCGGCGAGATCACCGCCTGCTCGTTGTGCACGAGAATGTGCCGCGTCTCGTTCGGCTCGCCCATCATGTGAAAGACGGCGGCGTCGTCGGCGACGTTGAAGTAGAAATACACCTCCATGCGGCGCTCGTGCGTATGGCACGGCATGGTGTTCCACAGGCTGCCGGGTTCGAGTTTGGTCATGCCCATGGAAAGCTGGCAGGTGGGCAGCACCTCGGGAACGATGAACTTGTAGATGGTGCGGCGGTTGCTCGTGGCGGGGTCGCCGAGAGTTTGCGGCGAGGCCTGCGCGAGCGAGATCGTGCGGGTCGGATACGACGTGTGAGCAGGCGCGCAGTTCAGATAGAACTTCGCCGGACGTGCGGCGTCGTCGCTTCCGAAGGCGATGGCCTGCGCACCTTGGCCGATGTAGATCGCCTCTTCGTTGCGCACTGTGTAGCGTGCACCGTCCACGTCGACCCAGCCGTCGCCGCCGATGTTGATCGCGCCGAGTTCGCGCCGCTCCAGCAGATAGCTCACGCCGATCGTCTTGCCGAGCGAACTGGGCACCTCGACCGCGCGCGCCACCGGCATCACGCCGCCGACGATGATCCGGTCGATATGGCTATAGGTCAGCTTCAGCGTATCGCGCTCGAACACCTGATCGACCAGAAACGCCTTGCGCAGCCCGTCGGTATCCAGCGTCTTCGCGTATTCGCTGTTGATGGCCTGTCTCACTTCCATTGTTCTTTCTCCGCTGGGGTCGTGGGCTCGACTGTAGCGCAGAAATATCGTTTCGGAACAGTGGTCCGAAAATATTGCGACGCCGCATCATGACTAGCAAGGCTTTTGAGGATCACACGGGTAAACGATGAGCGAGATTTCTAACAGAAACGGAACAGCGTTCCTTTCACGGTGCTATATTGCGCCGAAAGGGAGCAGCCCGGCGTCAGAACGGGGACATTACCCAGGGTGAATTACCCAATAACTGGACGCGAAGTCCATGGAGGAGGCATGAAGCTCAAGAAGGCCATCGACCGCATTCCTGGCGGCCTGATGTTGGTGCCGTTGCTGCTCGGCGCCTGCGTCCACACGTTTGCGCCGGGCGCGGGCAAGTACTTCGGCTCGTTCACCAATGGGTTGATCTCCGGCACCGTGCCGATTCTGGCGGTGTGGTTCTTCTGCATGGGCGCGACCATCGATCTGCGGGCGACCGGCACGGTGCTGCGCAAGTCGGGCACGCTGCTGGTGACGAAAATGCTCGTGGCGTGGATCGCGACGATCATCGCGTCGCACTTCATTCCGATCGACGGCGTCAAGGCGGGGCTCTTCGCCGGCCTCTCGGTGCTGGCAATCACGACGTCGATGGACATGACCAACGGCGGTCTCTACGCGGCTGTGATGCAGCAATACGGGACCAAGGAAGAGGCGGGCGCGTTCGTGCTGATGTCGATCGAATCGGGGCCGCTCGTCAGCATGATCATTCTTGGCGCGACCGGCGTGGCGTTCTTCGAACCGCGTCTGTTCGTCGGCGCGGTGCTGCCGTTTCTGGTCGGCTTCACGCTGGGTAACCTGGATGGCGAATTGCGCGAGTTCTTCGGCCGTTGCGTGCATCCGCTGATTCCGTTCTTCGGCTTTGCGCTCGGCAACGGCATCGACCTCAGCGTGATCGCGAAGAGCGGCTTGCCGGGCATCGTGCTGGGTCTCGGCGTGATCGTCGTGACGGGCATTCCGCTGATTCTCGCGGACCGCTGGATCGCCGGCGGCAATGGGGCGGCGGGGCTGGCGGCGTCGTCGACGGCGGGGGCCGCGGTGGCGAATCCGGCGATCATCGGCGAAATGATTCCGAGCTTCAAGCCGCTGGTGCCGGCCGCGACCGCGATGGTCGCGACGGCCTGCCTGGTGACCGCCATTCTGGTGCCGATCCTCACGGCGATGTGGGTGCGCCGGCATCATGCGCGCGATGCGTTCGCGGTGGCCAACACGCCGCCGCTGAATGAGCGGGATGTGCATGTGTAGAGCAGGGTGAAGGCGGCTCGCTTACGCTCTGTTCAGAAGCGTGAGCGGGCCGCGTGCTGGTGGCTTTACCGCGCCAGCTTCGCCTCCAGCATCGCCTTCACCTCGTCCCATTCCTCGTCGATGATGCTAAAGCGCACCGAGTTGCGCTTACGCCCATCCGGCATGATGCGTTCGTGCCGGACCACGCCTTCCTGTTTCGCGCCGATGCGCAGAATCGCCGCGCGCGATTTCTCGTTGAGTTCGTCGGTGGTGAATTGCACGCGCACGCATTGCATCGCTTCGAATGCGTGGCACAGCAGCAGATACTTCGCCTCGGTATTCACCGCCGAGCGCTGCACCGATTCGCTCAGCCACGTGTGGCCGATTTCGAGTTTGCGATTGACCCGGTCGATCTTCCAGAACCGCGTGCTGCCGACCAGCGCGCCAGTGTCGCGCCGCACGATCACGAACGGCATTACGGTGCCGGCCGCGCGGCCTTCGAGCGCCGTTGCGATATAGCTGTCGATGCTGCCGGGTCCCGGCACCACGGTCAGCTTCATATTCCACAGTTGCCCGTCCGCGGCGGCGTCGAGCAAACCTTGCGCGTGGTCCCGCTGAAGCGGCCGCAGCTCCACGGTCTTGCCGGTCAGCGTGGGTTGCATGAGTCGTTGGGTGGTGTCGTTCATGGCAATAAAAAAGGCCCGCGAGCGACGGCTCGCGGACCCGGTACGGTGGTGTAAAAAGAGGCGGCCGGTAAGCCGCCTCGGTCCGTCTTAAACCGACATCACCGATACCGCCTTAGTGACCAGATAGCCTTCCATCGCTTCCGGACCACCTTCCGAACCGTAGCCCGAATCCTTCACGCCGCCGAACGGCATTTCCGGCGACGGCGTGGCCGGCTGGTTGATCCACAGCATGCCGACTTCCAGTTGCTGCGACAGCAGATGCACGTTAGTGAACGACTTCGTGAACGCATAGCCCGCCAGACCG
>NZ_JARESO010000033.1:0-94461 GCF_046030175.1 Paraburkholderia sp. RL17-373-BIF-A | reverse complement strand
GCATCACCTCCGCTTGCTGGCTGCGCGGCGAGAAAGGCTTTGCGCATCCGGCGACCCAAATCGTGTTCGAATCCACGGTCGTCAAACCAAGCGACGATTGCTCTATCAATCTGCTCGTCCGTCAGCGCCCGCTCCGTCTGTGCTGGCTGCGGGCGAGATAGAGTTGCGTTCCGACTTCTAGCGGGCGCGTCGCCTCGATGATTGTGCCAATGTCGTCCTGGATTGTCGCGCACGGTCGCCACCGGCTCCCCCGATTGCGATGGCGCAGCAGGGGATGCGGCGCGATGCTTGCGCTCGTACTTGGCGCCATTGCAGACGCAGAAACCCGGCCTGTCTGTCGGCTCGCCGCAGTGACGGCACAGCTCGACGTCTGGGTCTTGCTCATTGTCCTGCAGCACTGCAGGCTTTCAACTGGTTGCGAAGCCTGTATTGAGCTCATGCCGCCTATACACCGACTGCCGACGGGCCCGTAAGCAGGTGTCGTCCCGACTAATCCCGGAGGTACCTGACGCCCCCGGTTTTGACAGTACTTCAGAAACTAACGATGCGTCATCGGACGGTTTGCTTTCGCTCATCTTCTCAACACGTACCTGACATCTTATCGATGCCTTTTCCACAGTCGCTCACGACCACGTCTTTTGGGCGCCGCCGCACTGGGCGGTTTGAAATCTGCTCCTGCAAGCTGATTTCGGGAGGCCGACTCCCATCTTCGGTACAGCATCGCAGACTTCCGCCTGCGTTCGTGACACACTCAGGTACGTCTCGTCAACCCTCCAGGACCGTCCCGCAGGTGTTGCGAAGCGGTTCCAGCGCTTGACGAACTCGAGCGTATAGCGCTGCACCCAACGCAGGATCGTCGTGTGAGCAAGCGACAACCCACGCTCGGCCATCATCTCGACGAGATCGCGTAGGCTGAGTTTGTAGCGCCGATACCAGCGCACACAAAGAATGATCACGTCACGGTCAAAGTGACGGCCCGCGAACAGTCCGTCCAGACTCTTCAGTTTGCTCATCGATAGCCCTCAAATCGGTCAGGCCGACACTCTAACCGATTCGCTGATCGCTATTTGCACCACAGCCCTGCAGACATTGTTTTTGGTTTATTGCGTAGGGACGCCGTGCCCCGGCGGAGCGTCTGTCGCACGACGCGACAGGGTGAAGTTCTATAACTAAAAAGTTGCTACTCCTCAAGTTGTGATTCTGCTCAATTACATGACGCAACCGCTGGCCGCGAGGCGCATCTGGCGGGGCCAGTTACACAAGCACTGTTGGATGCCGGCGGCAGCGTGTTTGCCGGCGCTCCGCTCATTCAGGAACTCGACGTGCTGGCCGGCAAGTTGCCTGCAACGTCATCGGGCGAGCCGGTCATGAAGGCGCTGCTCCTCACGTTCAAGGCAAAGGCGGGCCATGAGACACAGGTCGCGCAGTTCCGTCGCGACGCGCAGGCACTCGTGGAGCAGGAACCCAAGACCGTTGCCTGGTTTGCCATCCGCCTTGACGACGGTCACTTCGGCATTTTTGACGTTTTCCCTGACAACGGCGGTAGGTTTGCGCACTTGACGGGTCATGTTCCCCGGGAACTCGCCAAGCATTCGCTGTCATTGCTGGGCAGCGTGCCGGATATCGGAATGCTCGATGTGGTCGAGTCTATGGGGCAGCGGTGATCGGTCGGTCAGGCAGACGGCAAACGAGGCCTGACAGGGGACCTTCCCCACAGGTTGGGGTGATCGTACTTTCCGTGGCAAGTCTGGCGGTTGATCCTGAAAATCCATGTGGATCAACAAAATCGCCGAATGCGAGAAAGTCGCAGAGCGGCCGAGTCCAGCTGCAAGCCGTTCTTCACGCTAATACCGCCAGATTTTGCACGATTCGCACGATTACCCCAAGCTCGATGACCTCGCGCTGATGGAGGCGTTGAAGACGCCCGTGTTCTATGTCGGCGCGCTCGGCTCGCGACGTAACAACGCGGCGCGGCGCGAACGCCTGAAGGAGTTCGATCTGTCAGATGCGGAACTCGTGAGGCTGCACGGGCCGGTCGGCATCTATATCGGCAGCCGGACGCCGCCAGAGATCGCGATTTCCATCCTCGCCGAAGTCACGGCCGCGAAAAAGTGGCGTGTTGTTGCCGGCAATGCTGCAGGTCGAGGGCGCGAAGGTCGTGCGCGAGATCGAAGTGTCGGCCGCTCAGTCTAGTTCGTCGACCGCATCGGTGGCTGGGTGCTGCTGCGCGGCCTCGGTGAACATTTCGGTGAACTGGTCGAGCGCCGTCAACGTGTCGCGGCCGCTGCGGGTGATCCGGTAGAACGACAGCGCGACCTCGGGCCGGATCGGGTCGATCCGCACGCGGTAGCGGCGGCAGATATGCTCGCAGAACGAAGGCATGACGGCAGTGCCGAGCCCTTCCTGGGCCATGGCGACAGCCGTCTGCATATGGCCGACCACGATGCGCCGGCTCACGTTCACTTCCTCCTTCGACAGGGTTGCCTCGATGAGCCGCTGCAAGGGGTTGTCTTTCGGCAGCGTGATCAGCGTGCGGCCTTCGAGCGAGGTCCAGCGGATGCCGGCTGCGCTGTTGCCGCCTTTTTTGCCCGGCAGATCGTCGTCGGCCGCCGAGACCGCCACGAGTTGGGTCGGAAAGATCGGCACGCGGTCGATGCCGGAAAGCTGTGAGAAGAACACGCCGAATGCGGCGTCGAGATGGCCTTCTTCGACCATCTGCAGCAGTTCTCCCGGCGATCGATCGACCAGTTCGATCTGCGAGTCCGGGTACATCTGCGAGAAGCGCACGAGTATCGGCGGCATCAGGCTCGCGGCGATCACCGGCGTGCAGCCGAGCAGCAGCGACGACTGTTTCTGGCGTCCCAGCTCGTTCAGCTCGATCACCGATTTTTCCAGCGTCTCGACGATTTTCATCGCCATCGGATAGAACACGCGACCCGCTTCCGTGAGCGATACGGTGCGCGTCGTGCGTTCGAGCAGTCGGCACCGCAACTGCGTTTCCAGTTCGCGGATGATCGCACTGAGCGCCGCCTGGCTCATGTGCACGCTTTGCGCAGTCTTCGTGAAACTGGACGTGTTGGCTACCCCAAGAAATACCTTGAGTTGTTTGAGGGACAGATTCATCGAAAACGGATCCTTCGTGTATCGGGCTTGGGCAAGCCCGATTCTATCCCGTCTGCCACGGTGGCTGCCGCTCGTCGGGATGCGCGAGCGGCAACGACCAGCGCGTCACGCAAACGCGTAGCGTCCTTCGGCGTCGCGCGCGATCATGCGCTGCCGGGCGGTGTCCTCCAGCCAGCGCACCACATCGCGGCCATCGCGCGTGCCGGTCGAGGCCATCAGTTCGGAGAAGCGTTTCGGCCCATCTTCAAGCGCGGCTTCGAGCGAATCGAAGCGCGCGCCATGATACGCGGGCGGCGTCGGCACGCGATGTTCCAGGTCGCGCTGCGCGCCCGGCGCGAGCAGCGGCAGCGTGAGATCGAAGCCCGCTTTCGCGGTTTTCGTCGCGCCGAGCAGCGAGGGGTCGAGCGGCATCGCCCGCATGCCGTCCTGCAGCACCAGATCGCGATCGGCCTGGAAGCGGGTGGCGAGCGCCCAGTCCATCTGCTCGTCGGAGAACACGTCGATGTCAGGGTCGACGACGAATACATGCTTCACGTTCGCGAGCGACGCGAACACCGACGCGATCGCATTGCGCGCTTCGCCCGGCACGCGCTGCTGCATCGCGATGCGCACGTTGAACATGCCGCCCGTGGCCGGGTTCGCATAGACGGCCTTCACCTCGCGCACCGCCGTTTCGAGCGCGCGCCACACGGTCACTTCCGTGCGCAGCGCGGCGAGTTGCGCGGTATCGGTATGGGTCATCGAGCGGCCGCCGATCGTGCAGGTCTGGAACACCGCGTCGCGCCGATGCGTAATCGCCGTCAGATGGAACACGGGGTTCGTCTTCACGCCGCCGTAGTAGCCGAGGAATTCGCCGTACGGGCCTTCCGGCTCGACGTGGCCGCGCTCGTCGAGATAGCCTTCGAGAATGAATTCGGCGTCGGCGGGCACGAGCAGGTCGTTCGTCACGCACTTGACGACGCCCATCGCGGTGCCGCGCAACGCCGCGACGAGTTCGAGTTCGTCGGCCGGAATGCGCATGGTCGCGCCGACGTGGTCGATCGGGTGCGTGCCGACGGCAAACGCGATCGGAGTGCGTTCGCCGCGCTTCGCGTGGCCGATCGCGATCGCGCGCAGGTCCGACGGCGCGACGAGGTCGATGCCCGCGGTGCGGCGCCCGCGCAGCATCAGCCGGCGAATGCCGACGTTGGTCCAGCCGGTGTCGGGGTCGACCGCGAAGTCGATCGACGCCGAGATGTATGGCGCGCCGTCGAGCTCGTGCTGCAGATGCACGGGCAGCGCGGTGAAGTCGCAGTCGTCGCCGGTCAGCACGACCTGCTGGACCGGCGCTTCGTCGCGGCGCACCTCGACCAGCTTGCCCTTGCTGCGCAGCCGCTCGCGCACCGTGTCGAGCAGGCGCTGCGGCGTCGTGTCGAAGGCTTTTGCGAGGCGCGTACGGCTCGCGGCGACGCTGCCGGCGAGCGACGTGGCGCCGCCCGACGGGTGCGCGAACCACACCGCGCGCGGGTTGCCTTCCATGATCGCCGCGACGTCCGCGAGGTCGACCGCCGCGTCATGGCGTTCGAGTTCGGTGTCGTCGAGCGATTCGAGGAAACGGCGCAGGCGGAACTGTTCGAGGTCGGGCATGGGCGTGCCGTCGGTCGTGGAGGGGATCGCGGTCTTGGGTCTCAATCTGGGTTCCTCGCGCAGCGTGTCTGCGCAGTGTCGTAGTCGAAGAATCGTCGTTCTTGCAACGCGGCTGTCCGCGCAGGGGAGCGCGCCGCCGCGTCGGGTAATCGCCGGAAGCCGTTAGAAGTTTTTAGAAGTCTTTAGAAGCGCGCGGAGAGCGCCGTCGCGGCCAGATGCGCGGCGAAGCCGCTCGCGCCGCTCGCGGGCATTTCCGGCGCGAGATGCAGGAACTGCTTGACCGCGCGCAGCGTGACTGCGCTGCAGCCGAGCAGCGTCTGCGTGAGCGCTTCCGCTTCGGCGTCGAGGCTCGCCGCCGGCACGACGCGGCTCACGACGCCGGCCTGCAGCGCTTCGGCCGCGGACAGCCGCTGGCGGCTCAGCACCATGTGCGCGACCGTCTTCAGCGGCACGCGGCTGATCAGCGCGGACATCACGAGTGTCGGCGGAATGTCGCGTTCCATTTCGGGGATCTGGAACACCGCGTCGTCGGCCGCGAGCGCCACGTCGCACACGCCGGCGAGCGCGCATCCGACGCCGAGCGCCTCGCCGCGCACGACCGACACCACCGGCACACGCACGCCTTTCAAAGCGTCGTACAGCGCGAGCGGCGGCGCCGCGACCACGCGGCGCAGCGTTTCGGCGGACGGCTTCGCGTCCTTCGGCGGCATCGGCGACTGGCGGCCCTTGCAGAAATCGGGGCCGCTGCTCAGGATGCGCACGAGCTTCACGTCGTCGTCGAGCGCCGCGACCGTCTCGATGATCGCTTCGCTCATCGCGGCGTCGATCAGGTTGCCGTTGTCGGGGCGATCGAGCACGACGTCCACCAGCGGGCCGTTCCAGTTGATCGTAACGAATGGGGTAGGCATGCGTGTCTCCTTCATCATGCAGGCATTGTCATGGGATGGGTCAGTCGGCGCGGCGGTGGATGAATTCCCACACGACCTTGGGCGTGGCGGGCATCGCCAGTTCGTCGTTGCCGAATTCCCGCAGTGCGTCGGCCAGCGCGTTGAAGATCGTCGCGGTGGCCGGGGTGATGCCGCTCTCGCCGCCGCCCTTCACGCGCAGCGGGTTGCCGAGCGTCGGGTCTTCGGTCAGCTCGACGCGCAGCGGCGGAATCGCGCCGGCGCGCGGCATCCCGTAATCCATGTACGAGCCGGTCAGCACCTGGCCCGTGTCGCGATCGAGATAGCAGGTCTCCGACAGCGCCTGGCCGATGCCTTGCGCGAGGCCGCCGTGCACCTGGCCTTCGACGATCAGCGGATTGATCGGCTGGCCCACGTCGTCGACCGATGTGTAGTTGACGAGCTTCACGATGCCGGTGTCGGGGTCCACTTCCAGTTCGCAGATCGCCGAGCCGGTTGGGTGCGCGGGCACGCGCGTATTGACCTCGGCTTCCGCGTACAGCTTGCGCTGCGCCGGATTGCCCGGCACACCGTCGCTCGCGATGCGCGCGGCGACGTCGAATAGTCCGATGCGCCGATCCGACGCCGGATCGGCGAACACGCCGTCGGCGAACGTCACGCGTTCGGGCGACACGTCGAACAGCGCCGCGGCAACTTGCTTCGCAGTCGCAACGACCTGCGCGGCGGTATCCACGAGCAGCATGCCGCCTAGCCGCATCGTGCGGTCCGAGTGGCTGCCGCCGCCGACGCTGACGAAGGCGGTATCGCCGGTGCGTAGCGTGATCGACGGGATCGGCACGCCCAGATGTTGCGCGATGACCTGCGCGAACGTCGTTTCGTGGCCCTGGCCGGTGGACTGCGTGCCCGACACAATGTCGATGCGGCCTTCCGGCAGCACCGTCAACTCGATCCGCTCGCGCGGCGCGCCGACCGGCGATTCGATGTAGTTCGCGAGTCCGATGCCGCGCAGCCTGCCGTTCGCGCGGGCTGCGGCGCGGCGTTCGTCGAAGCTGTCCCATTTGGCGAGTTCCAGCGCGCGCGCCATGTTGCGCGCGAATTCGCCGCTGTCGTAGGTGAGGCCCATCGCGCTGCGGTACGGCAGCTTGTCGTGCGCGATGAGGTTGCGGCGGCGGATCTCCGCGCGCTCGATGCCGAGTTCCGCCGCGGCGAGATCGAGCATCCGCTCGATCACGTGCGTTGCCTCGGGGCGGCCCGCGCCGCGATACGGCGCGGTCGGCACTGTGTTTGTCATCACCGCGCTGATGTGCACCGCGGCGACCGGCACGTCGTAGACGGTCGTCATGATCCGCGTGCCGTTCGACATCGGCACGTACGACACCGTATGCGCGCCGACGTTGCCGAGCCATTCGTTGTCGATCGCGAGAATGCGGCCGTCTTGCGCGAAGCCGAACGTGGCGCGCACTATCGCGTCGCGGCCCTGGTAGTCGGACAGGAACGCCTCGCTGCGGTCACTGGTCCACTTGACCGCGTGGCCGACGCGGCGCGCGGCCCACACGACCGCGAGCTGCTCGACGTAGATGAACGAGCGCGGACCGAAGCCGCCGCCGGTATCGGGGCAGACCACGCGCACCTGCGCCGGCGGCACCTTCAGCGCGCCGGCGAGGCACAGCTTCTGCCGCACCGCGCCCTGGCTACCCGAAATCAGCGTGTACACGCCGGTTGCGCCGTCGTATGCGCCGATCGCGCTGCGCGGTTCCATCTGGCAGTTCACGACCCGGCTGTGGTGGAACTCGCGCCGCATGACGAGCGGCGCGTCGGCGATGATCCGGCGCGCTTCGTAGCGGTCGCCGATCTGGGTCTGGAAGCACAGGTTGCCCGCGGCGCCGTCCCACATCTGCGGCGCGCCGTCCTGCATCGCGTCGGCCGCGTTGACCACCGCGTCGAGCACGTCGTAATCGACGTCGATCAATTCCGTCGCGTTGCGCGCGGCGAGCGGCGTTTGCGCGACCACCATCGCGATCGGTTCGCCGACGTAGCGCACGCGGTCGACGGGCAGCGGAATGTGCAGCTGGTTGAAGATCTGTCCGGTTAGCGACGTGAGGAACGCCTTCTTCGTCGCGTCGACGGCATCGACCGGATTGGGCACGTGATCGACGCCCAGATAGCCGTCGTCGAGATAATCCTGGCCGACGAGCACCGCGATCACGCCGGGCGCCTCACGCGCGGCCGAGACGTCGACCGAACGCAGCGCGGCATGCGCGTGCGGCGAGCGCAGGAACGCCGCGTACGTCTGGCCTTCGACCTGCATGTCATCGGTGTATTGGCCGTTGCCGGTCACGAAGCGCCGGTCTTCGACGCGGGGGAGGGGCTGGCCGATCATGACTGCGCGCCCTCCGCCGTCGCCTCGGCCGGCGCCGGATACAGCTCGTGCGCCGCGTGGCGCACCGCCTCGATGATGTTCACGTAGCCGGTGCAGCGGCAGATGTTGCCTTCGAGCGCATGGCAGATGCTTTCTTCGTCGAGCTTCGGCGGCTGGCGCAGATAGAAGTCGACCGACATGATCATGCCGGGCGTGCAAAAGCCGCATTGCAGCGCGTGGCATTGAACGAACGCGTTCTGGACTGGATGCAGCTGCGCGTCCTGATTCGCACGTAGCCCTTCGACGGTCGTGACCACGCCGCCGCTCGCCTGGGCGGCGAGGACCGTGCACGACTTCACCGACACGCCGTCGAGATTGACCGTGCAGGCGCCGCATTGGCTCGTGTCGCAGCCGACGTGCGTGCCGGTGAGGTGCAGCGATTCGCGCAGGAATTCGACGAGCAGCGTCTGGTCGGGCACGTCGCGCTCGACGTCGACGCCGTTCACTCGCAATTGGACTTCAGCCATGGTTACCTTCGTGTGCTGGATCGTTCGTCGGACGGAGGTTCAGTGCGCGGCGCCCGCGTTGGTGGTTTCGGTCGAGTCCGGACTGGCGCTCATCGTCGCGTTGAAACGCTTGAAGAATTCCGCCGCGAGCTTGTTCGCGACCGAGGTAACGAGGCGCGAGCCGATCTGCGCGAGCTTGCCGCCCACCTGCGCTTCGGCCACGTACGTGAGCAGCGTGCCGCCTTCGTCGGCGTCCGCGAGCGTGACGACCGCGGTCATCTTGCCGAAGCCGGCGATGCCGCCTTCGCCCTGGCCGGCGATCCTGTAGCCGTTCGGGCCGTCACGCTCCGACAACTGCAGCGTGCCCTTGAAGCGCGCCTTGACCGGGCCGACCGAGGCGACGACCACGGCCTTGTATTCGTCGTCGCTGTGCGCGACGAATTCCTCGCAGCCCGGCACGCATGCCTGCAGCACTGCCGCGTCGTTCAATCCTTTCCATACCTGTTCGCGCGTGGCGGCGATGGTCTGCGTTCCGGTGAATTCCATTCGTGTCTCCTGAGACTGATATTAAGCGGGTTGGCGCAGCGGCTGCGCCAACAGCGTCAGCAATGCACGGCGCGTGTAGGTTTCGATCAGATGGGCGCGATAGGCGACCGAACCGTTGTCGTCGTCCGGCAGCGCCGAGTCGTCCATTTTTAGATTGGCGAGTGCTGCTTCGGAGAGTTCAGCTTCGAGCGCCGCTTCCGCGTCGAACCAGCGGAACACCGACGCGCCCGCGCCGGTCACGGCGACGCGCACCGTGTCGGCGAACTGCGCGATGAAGACGCCAACGATCGCGTAGCCCGACGCCGGCTGGCGGAATTTCGCGTACGCGCCCCGCAGCGGAATCGGGTACTCGAAATGCGTCACCAGTTCGCCGGGTTCGAGCGCCGTTTCGAACGTATCGACGAAGAAGTCGTCGGCCGCGATCCGGCGCTGCGACGTGACGACCTGCGCAGCGAGCGCGAGCACGGCGCTCGGGTAGTCGGCCGCCGGATCGTTGTTCGCGACCGAGCCGCCCATCGTGCCGCGATTGCGCACCTGCGGATCGGCGATCACGTCGGCGAGCTGCGCGAGCGCCGGAATCGTCGACGCGACCACCGGCGACGCGGCCACTTCCGCATGCTTCGTCAGCGCGCCGACGCGCAGCACGTCGCCTGCGACGCTCACGCCGCGCAGCGCGTCGATACGCGTCAGGTCGATCAGATGCGACGGGGCGGCGAGCCGTTGCTTCAGCGTTGGGATCAGCGTCATGCCGCCGGACAGCGGCCGTGCTTCCTCGTGCTCGTGCAGCCAGGCAACGGCCTCGTCGAGCGAGGCAGCGCGTAGATAGGTGGTCTCGTACATGTTGTCTCCTGCGGCCGTGCGCGCCAGACCATGACGCGCGCGGCTCGTGATGCCCAGATACTGCCTGGTCGGTGCGTGACTAGGATTGTTTCAGCCAATCCTCAAGGGCGGTCGCGAGCGCAACCGGAACTTCGTACATCGGATAATGGCCCGCGTTGCGTAGCGTTTCGAGCGTTGCGTGCGGATACCACGCGAGCCACGTGCGGGTCATCAGATCGGCCGTCAGCGTCGGATCGTGTTCGCCGATGAAGAGCTTTACCGGCACCGTGTTGCCTTCCACGTCCGCCGAAAAATCGCTGGCAGCCCAATGCGGCAGATAGGCCGCGAAAGCGTCCGCGCGCGACAGCCGCTGCGATTCGCGCGCGAGATGCGCGCTCCAGCGCGGCGACAAGCGGTTGCCGGTCGAGTACGCGATGATCGCGGCGCGCCGCTCGACGTCGTCCACGACCGCGCGGAATGCGGCAAGGCGGCCTTCGTCCATGCGAGAGCCGCACGCGGGCACGGCGGACACGCCGGCCATCCGCTCGATGCGGCCGGGCGCGGCGAGCAGCAAGCGCTGGATTGCCACGCCGCCCATCGAATGGCCGATCAGGCTGAAGCGGTCCCAGCCGAGGTGGTCCACGAGCGAGAGCGCGTCCTGCGCGCTTTCCTCGAAGGTGAACGCACCATCGCGTTCACGCGAACGACCGTAGCCGCGGTAGTCGAAAAATACGTAGGTGAACGTATCGGTGTCGAGCGCCGGCACGAGCGGCTGCCAGTCTTCGGCGCTGCCGAACCAGCCGCTCATCGCCAGTACCTTGCGCGGGCCGCTGCCGACCGTCACGTAGCCGTTGAGCGCCTGCGTCATGCGGCGATCTCCGTCTGCCGCTCGGCGAACGCGAGTGCCGGCGCGATGCGGCCGCGGCATTCGCCGAAGCCGATCGATACGGCGCCCGGCTTCGTCGCGCGTGCGCTCAGGATGATTTCGTCGCCGTCTTCGAGCGCGGTGCGGGTCTCGCCGTTCGGCAAACCGAGCGGGTCCTTGCCGGCGTTCGTCAGCTCGGTGATGCACGCGCGAGCCGCATCGTCGGCGCCCGAAATCGTACCGCTGCCGAGCAGGTCGCCGGTGCGCAGATTGCAGCCGTTGCTCGTGTGATGCGCGACCATCTGCGCGAAGGTCCAGTACAGGTTGTCTAGATGCGTGTGCGTGATCCGCACCGGCGTTGCGCCGGCTTCGCGCAAGCTGTTCGTCAACAGATGCGCGTACAGATCGAGATGCAGGCCGCCCTGTTGCTGATCGAACGCGCCGTGCAGATGCGGCATCGGCGCCGGATCGGACTTCGCGCGCGGCACCGGCGCCTTGCGGAACGGCGCGAGCGCCTCGGCGGTCACGATCCACGGCGACAGGCTCGAATGAAAGCTCTTGCCGAGGAACGGCCCGAGCACCTGCTCAAACCATTGAATGCTTTTCGCGGACCAGTCGTTCAGCAGCGAGTAGCCGAAGATGTGCTCGTGCGCGGCATCGACCGGAATCGGCTGCGTGAGCGCATTGCCCCGGCCGATCCACGCGGCGAGTTCGAGTTCGAAGTCGAGCGCGGGCGCGGGGCCGAATACGATCTGCCCGTTCGCGTCGCGATACTGGCCATGCGGACGCCGAACTTCACCGCCGCTCACGCGCAGCGACGACGCGCGGCCGTGATACGCGATCGGCAGCGATTTGAAAGCCGCCGGCAACGGATCGGCGAGGCCCTTGTAGCGACCGTGCCGCTCGGTGTGATGGAGCGATGTGAGAAAGTCCGTATAGTCGCCGACCTGGCACGGCAGACACAGCGTGACTTCGTCGATGCGCGGCAGCAGCGCCTCTGCTTGCTGCTCGATGCGCGCGCGTTGCGGCGCGCCGCTGTCGAGCAGGTCCGACAGCGTGGCGCGCAGCGCGCTCGCAAAGCTGGGTGTCATCGCCATCAGCCGGTTCAGCGTGCCGTCGCTCGCTGCTTCGCACGCGAGCGACGCATCGCTGCCGGCCGCGAGCAGGCCGCTATCGCGCAGCGCGCGCAGGTCGACCACGTGCGCGCCGATCGCGATGCCCGCGCGCCGCTCGCCGTCGCGCTCGAAGGCGCCGAACGGCAGGTTCTGGATCGGAAAATCCGCGTCGGGTAGGTTCGCTGATTCGACCCAGCTATGTCGGGCCGGATCGTGGGTTGAATTGAGGGCGGTCATGCGGCTGACGTCTCCGATACAGCGTTCTTTCGTTCTGCTGTCCACGCGTCGAGCGCGGGACGGGCTTGCAGTTTATAGGAATCGAGCGTTTCGGCCGGCGCGACCGGCACCGTCAGTTCGAGACGGAAGCCGTTCGGATCGAAGAAATAGATCGAGCGCACGAAGTGATGATCGGTCACGCCGAGCACTTCGATGCCGTGTTCGACGAGGCGCTGCTTCATCGTTTCGAGCTGCTCGAGCGTCGCGACGCGAAGCGCGATGTGGTTGACCCACGGCGGCGTGTTCGGCGACGGTTCGGCGGCCGTATCGTCACCGAGGTCGAAGAACGCGATGTACGAGCCGTCCGCCATCTCGAAGAACAGATGCACGTACGGGCAGTACCCGCCGGTGCTCGGCACGTGGTCCAGACGGATGACGTGAACGAGTGGCAGGCCGACAATGTCCTCGTAGAAATGGCGCGTTTCTTCGGCATTCCGGCAGCGCCACGCGAAGTGATGCAGGCCGAGGACGGGCGGAGGGGATTCGGACATGCGATGTCTCCTTGATTCTGCGGTCAGGCCACTCAGACTTCGACCGCGTCGACGTTGTATTCGAACAGCCAGTTGTAGCGTTCCTTCACGCGCTCTTCGTTCCACTCGCGGTCGACATACTCGGCCGCGCCCTCTGCCTGCGCGAGCGCCGGGTTGTGGAAGCGCTGCGTATTGGCCGCGGAGCCGCGCACGATGCGCGACGTGCGTTCGAGACGCAGCGACTCGTAGCGTTCGAGCGCGTGCGGAACGTCGTTGGAATACTGCGCGATGCAGCGTGCGATCAGATAGCCGTCTTCGAGCGCCATGCCCGCGCCCTGCGCGAGGAACGGCAGCGTCGGGTGGCACGCGTCGCCGAGCAGCGTCGCGTTGCCGGAGACCCAGCGCGTCATCGGCTCGCGGATCATCAGCGCCCATTTGTACGGCACGTCGATCGCGGAGATCATCGTGCGCACGTCGTCGTGCCAGCCGGAGAAGTCGGCGAGGCATTCGTCGATCGTGCCGCTCTCGGACCACGATTCGACCTGCCAGCCGTCGCGCTCCACCGCGCCGACGAAGTTGATCAGCTTGTGATCGCGCAGCGGATAGTGGATCACGTGCGCACCGGGGCCGACCCAGTTCGTGCCGTACGGCGTGCGCAGGTGTTCGGGCAGTTTCTCCGCGTCGATCACGCCGCGCCAGGCCATCACGCCGGAATACACGGGTTCGTCCGGGCCGAAGAGGGCGCGGCGCACGCGCGAGTGCACGCCGTCCGCGCCGATCAGCAGATCCGCCTCGTACACTTCGCCCGAGACGGTCTGCACCTCGACCTTGCCGCCTTTCTGCACGACGCCTTCGACCTTCTGGTCGAGCTTGATCGCGTCCGCGCTGAACGCGCGCACCGCGTCGACCAGCGCTTCATGCAGGTCGGCCCGATGAATGGTCAGATACGGGTAGCCGTAGATTTCGCGCGACGCCGCGCCGAGATCGAACAGCGGCCAGGTCTGACCGCTGTTCCAGAGCCTTACGCGCTTGCCGGGCGGCTCGCAGGCCAGTTTTTCGAGGCGTTCGCCGACGCCTATCTGGTACAGCACGCGTGTCGCGTTCGGGCTCAACTGCACGCCGGCGCCGATTTCCTTCAACGCCTTGGCCTGTTCAAGGATGGTGACGTCGAAGCCCTTTCTCAACAATGCGGCTCCAGCCGTCAGGCCGCCGATACCGGCTCCTGCAATGACGATCTTCATTCGACGTTTCGACCTCTTTTGTAATGGTGCTTATCGGGTTTATTTATCAATCAATCGATAAATCTTTTTTATGCGGTCCCGTTTGAAAACAGAGCCACTTTAAAACAATACCCGTCGCTGAAGAAGCAAAAGAATTCGAACGTCTTATTAATCAATTTTGATAATGGAGCGGTTGCGCGCAAGCGGCGCTACTACATGCCCCAGCGCTGCACGACCGAGGTCTCGATGCCGAACAGGTCGAGCACGCGGCCGAGCGTGTGATCGACCATATCGTCGAGCGATTCGGGGTTCGCGTAGAATGCCGGCACCGGCGGGTAGACGATCGCGCCGGCCTCGGTCACGCTCGCCATGCTGCGCAGATGGCCGAGGTGCAGCGGCGTTTCGCGCACCATCAGCACGAGCCGGCGCCGCTCCTTGAGCGTGACGTCGGCCGCGCGGGACAGCAGCCCGCTGGTCACGCCTGTAGCGACTTCGGACAGCGTTTTGATCGAGCAGGGCGCGACGATCATCCCCATGACGGGGAACGAGCCGCTCGAAATGGCCGCGCCGATGTCGGTGTTCGGATAGGTAACCGTGGCGAGCGCGCGCACTTCGGCGACGCTGTACGGCGACTCGTGCGCGAGCGTGACCTGCGCGGAGCGGCTCATGACCAGATGCGACTCGATGTCGAGCTGCCTGAGCAACTGCAGCAGCCGGACGCCGTAGACGACACCCGACGCGCCGCTGATTCCCACGACGAGCCGGCGGGGCAGAACTGCGCTGAAATGCATCTGTGCTCTCCGATGAAACGATGATTGGATCAGGACGTCGCGGATATTAGCACGATGATTCATTAAGTCAGAAGCGATATGCGGCCTTTAAGAATTAATGGGTAAATACCCTGGTCGAGTATTCGGAATGTTCTATTAATTGATAAACAATTCGCGATTCAAATCGCGAATCGAAGCCGCTAAACTTCGTCCGGCACTGGAACGGGGCGTCGATCGATCCTGGCGGGATTGCCTGGTGCGCGAAGCGGGTCGGATCAGTGGCCTGCGAACGATAAAAACATTGGAGACATGCGTTGAGAACTCGTCTGCTCGTCGGCGGTTGCGCCGCGATACTCGCCGGTCCGGCATGGGCACAGTCGTCTGTTACGCTTTACGGCAGTATCGACGTCGGCCTCGACTTCGTGTCGAATTCGCAGGGTAAGCATCTGTATCAGGAATCATCGGGCAAGCGTCAACCGGACCGTTGGGGGCTGTTGATCAAGGAAGGGCTTGGCGGCGGCAACACCGCGTTCGCGCGGCTCGAATCGGGTTTCGTGACCAACACGGGCGCCCAGATCAATCCGACCAGCTTCTTCAACCGCGAAGCGTTCGTCGGTCTGTCGAACGATCGCCTTGGCTCGCTCAGCTTCGGTAACATCAACGACTATATCTATCAGTACGTCGGCCGCCTGAACAACTCGATTCCGGGCATCTCGTCGTTCTATACGCCCGGCAATCTGGACGGCCTCGCGAACAACCACGCGCTGAACAACTCCGTGAAGTACGAGACGATCGATTTTCACGGCTTCCAGGCGGGCGCGATGAACGCGTTCGGCAACCAGGCGGGCAATTTCAGCGAAGGCCGTCAATACAGCTTCGGTGCGCAGTACGCGAACGATATGGTGAAGCTCGGCGTCGGCTACACGATGTCGCACAACCGCACGGCCGACATTTTCGGCACGTTCAGCTTGCCTTCGCTGCTCGGCCAGCCGTTGAAGCAGGGCACGATGTTCAACGCGAGCCGCTACAGCTCGCTCGCCGTCGGCGGCTCGGTGAAGATCGGCTATTTCACGCCGCATGCGACCTATTCTGACGTGAAGCTGGAAAACGGCGAGGGTTCAGCGACGTTGAACAACTATCAGGCCGGCGTCGACATCGACCTGAGCCGCGGCAAGAATTTCTACATTCTGGCCCTGTCGTGGGGACACTCCACGTTTCAGGGGCTCGGGATCAACCAGTACAACGCGTTCCTGACCAATTATCTGTCGAAGAGCACGCAGATCTACGCCGGTGTCGGCCTGCAGCGCGCTTCGGGGCCAGGTGCGCGCGCCGCGCAGTTCGGCTATCAGCCGTCGTCGAACGGCAGCCAGACGGTCGCGCGCATCGGCATCAACCACATGTTCTGAAGCGGAGGTGCCATCGTGCGGTGAAACGGGATGCCAATGGGACTATTCACACATTTCGATCTCTTCATCGCTATTTTTTGATTGAGCCGCGCCGGGTCGCCATCTTATAGTTTGTGGCTCCCGGACGTGGCGCCGCCATGAGGGATATCAGGAGTAACAGCGCCAAGCGCACGCGAGCCGACCCGGCGCGCGCGCCGAGGGCGAGGTCAACAGGACACACATGCAAGCAGATCGGACTTTCAACATCGCGACACTGATAGAAGAGCAGAAGACGGGACGCTTCGCCGTCGGCCTGTTGTTCTGGTGTTTCCTGATCATGCTGATGGACGGCTACGACCAGACGGCTGTGTCGTTCGCGGCGCCGGCCATCATCAGGGATTGGCACGTGGCGCGCGGCGGTTTCGGGCCGGTATTCGGCGCGGGGCTGTTCGGCACGCTGATCGGTTCGTTCATCTTCGGCTATCTGGGCGACCGGCTGGGCCGCAAGAAGGCGATCGTCATCGGCAGCCTGTTCTTCGGGCTGCTGACCTGGGCGTCGGTATGGGCGACGTCGTTGCAGCAGCTGATGCTTCTCCGTTTTCTCGCCGGCATCGGCATGGGCGGCGTGGTGCCGAATTCGGTGGCGCTCGTCGCCGAGTACGCGCCGAAACGCCTGCGCGCGACCTGGGTCACGCTGATGTTCTCCGGTTTCTCGATCGGCGCGGGCTCCGGCGGGCTGGTTTCATCGTCGCTGATCCACCGCTTCGGCTGGCCGGTCATGTTCGCGGTCGGCGGCAGCGGATCGCTGCTCGTCGCCGTGCTGCTGATCTTCACGCTGCCCGAATCCGCGAAACTGCTGGTGGTCCGGCAGCGCGGCGCGGAAACGGTGCGCCGTCTGGTGGCGCGGCTGCGTCCCGATCTGCACATTCCCGCCGATGCGCAGTTCGTGCCCGGCGAGGTGCGCGAGAAGCAGCGTTTCGTGCTGAAGCTGATCTTCTCGGACGGCCTCGGCGCGATCACGCCGCTGTTGTGGATCGTCTTCATCGCGAACTCGATGGCGCTATATTTCCTGCAGAACTGGCTGCCCATCCTGATGGAAGGCATGGGTGTGGACCCGCGCGGCGCCGGGCTGATTACGATGATGTTCTCGGTCGGCGGCGTGATCGGCGGTCTGATCCTGTGCCGCTTCGTCGACCGTCACGGCGTGCTCGCGATCATTTCGCTGCCGGCCATCGGCTTCCCGGTCGTCGCGCTGCTCGGTCACGGTTCGTCGGAAACATGGCTGATGATGGCGGTGTTCGCCGCCGGCTTCTGCGTCGTCGGCGCGCAATACGGGCTGTATGCGGTGGCGGGCATGATCTATCCGACCTCGTTCCGCTCGGCCGGCGTCGGCAGCGCGATTTCGGTCGGCAAGATAGGCTCCGTGTCCGGGCCGGTGATAGGCGGCGTGCTGCTGTCGATGCACCTGCCGATCACGCAACTCTTCTATTCGGCATCGCTGCTGTTCGTCGTCGCCGCGGTGTTCTCGACGGTGCTCGCACTGCTGTATCGCGCGCGCTTCGGCGCACAGCATGCGGCACAGGCAGCTGTCGAACCGGTACGGCGTTCGGCCGGCGCGTGACGCGTCATTGATCGCGCTGCCGGTCCGCGCCACCACTCATGTGGCGGCGCGGACCGCGTGTTCGCCACTGAGAGCGTTTGGTGGGGATCATCATAAGGATTCCTTTAGATAGCCAGGCGGAGCAGAAACGAGCGGCCGCCGCGCGTGGCATACGCGACGGCGGAACGACGCGGCGCTGCCGCACGTTTGCCTTGTCCGCGATAACGGCCGCTTGACGGCCCGGTGTGAGGATACATCCCGATGACCCAGCCCCAGACCCTGTACGACAGGATTTTCGACGCGCACGTCGTTCGCACCGATGCGGACGGCACGACGCTGCTTTACATCGACCGGCATCTGCTGAACGAGGTGACGAGTCCGCAGGCATTCGAATCGCTGCGGCGCGAGGGCCGGCCGGTTTGGCGCCCGTAGGCCAATCTCGCGGTCGCGGACCATAACGTGCCGACCACCGACCGCCGTCTCGGGATTGCCGACCCGGAGTCTCGCGCCCAGGTGGATGCGCTGCGCGAGAATTGCGAGCGCAGCGGCATCGTTCACTATGGGATGAACGACGCGCGCCAGGGCATCGTTCACGTCGTCGGACCGGAGCTCGGCAGCACGCTGCCGGGCATGACGATCGTCTGCGGCGATTCGCATACAAGCACGCACGGCGCGCTGGGCGCGCTTGCGTTCGGGATCGGCACGTCGGAGATCGAGCACGTGCTGGGTACGCAAACGCTGATTACGCGGCGCAGCCGGACGATGCGCGTGACGGTGCACGGTGTGCTGCCGGCCGGCTGCACGGCGAAGGACATCGCGCTTGCGGCGATCGGCGCGCTCGGCACCGCGGGCGGCACCGGTTACGCGATCGAGTTCGCTGGGCCGGTGGTGCGTGCGCTGTCGATGGAAGGGCGCATGACGTTGTGCAACATGTCGATCGAGGCGGGCGCGCGCGCCGGCCTGATCGCCGTGGACGACACCACGCTCGACTATTACCGCACGCGGCCGCATGCGCCGCAGGGCGACGCGTGGGAACGCTCGGAGCGCGCGTGGCGTGCGCTGCGTTCGGACGACGGCGCACGCTTCGACGCTGAATGTTCGCTCGACGTGTCGACGCTGGCGCCGCAGGTGACCTGGGGTACGTCGCCGGAGATGGTGACCGGCATCGACGGCCGCGTGCCGGACCCGGCGCAGATCGACGACGCCGGGCGGCGCGCGTCATGGGCACGCGCGCTCGACTACATGGGGCTCGATGCGGGCACGCGGCTCGATACGATTGCGATCGACAAGGTGTTCATCGGCTCGTGCACGAACGGCCGGCTCGAATACCTGCGCGCGGCCGCCGATGTATTGCGCGCGGCGGGCGGACGGCTCGCGCTGAACGTGCGGCTCGCGCTCGCGGTGCCAGGCTCGCAGCAGGTCAAGCGTGACGCCGAGGCGCAAGGATTGCACGAAGTATTCATCGCCGCCGGTTTTGAATGGCGCGAGCCGGGCTGCTCGATGTGTCTCGCGATGAATCCCGACCGGCTCGGACCGGGCGAGCGCGTGGCGTCGACGTCGAACCGCAATTTCGAAGGCCGGCAGGGCGCCGGCGGCCGTTCGCATCTCGTCAGCCCGGCGATGGCCGCGGCGGCCGCGCTCGCGGGCCGCTTCGTCGACGTCCGGCAGTTCGTGCGCGACGCGGGAGGCCGCTGATGGAACCGCTCGTCCGCCATGAAGGCCTTGTCGCTCCGCTCGATCGGGACAACGTCGATACCGACGCGATCATGCCGAAGCAGTTCATGAAGTCGATCGCGCGAACCGGCTTCGGTCCGTATCTGTTCGATGAATGGCGCTACCGCGACCCCGGCTACTACGGCAAGCCCGCCGCCGACCGCACGCCCGAGCCCGGCTTCGTGCTGAACCGGCAGCGCTACGCGGGCGCCTCCGTGCTGCTCGCGCCGCGCAATTTCGGCTGCGGCAGTTCGCGCGAGCACGCGCCGTGGGCGCTGCATCAATTCGGCTTCCGAGTGCTCGTGGCCGAGAGTTTCGCGTACATCTTCTTCAACAACTGTTGCAATAACGGGCTGCTGCCCGTGCGGCTCGACGCGGCGCTGATCGACCGCTTGATGGCGGCGGTGGAGGCTTTGCCCGGCTACCGTCTGCGCGTCGATCTGGCTGCGCAAACGGTGACGCCGCCGGACGGCGAGTGCTGGCGCTTCGATATCGCGCCCGCGCTCAGGACGCTGCTTCTCGAAGGGCTCGACGAAACCGGCGCGACGCTCGCGTTCGGCGACGCGATCCGCGCGTTCGAGGCCACGCATCTCGAACGTTCGCCGTGGCTTTAGCCGCAGGCGCGATTTCTTTCCGACTACCCAGCCGAGTTCTGCCATGACGCCAACCCTCACCGCCGACGCCGTCGTTTCGACGGACCCGCCTGCCTCGCCCGCCGCAGCCAGAACGCGTCCCGCGCGGGGCGCGCGGCGCAGAACGATGTCGCTGCAGGCCCGCATCGCGCTGACGATGGTGCTACTGGCCGTGCTGATGACGGCGATCGGCGTGCTCGGGCTCACCGGCGCGTGGCGCGCGAATCGGGCCAATCAGGACACCTACGAGAACAAGCTCACCGCGGCGGTGTACATCGGCAACGCGGAACTGCTGATCGCGCGCACGCGTCTCGTGCTCGGCGGTGCGATGGCGCAGCCGGATGGTCCGCGCGCGCAGGAGCAGATCGGCCGCGCGAGCGAATTCTTCCGGCAATCGGACGACGCGTGGCGCCGTTTCGTCGAGGAACCGCACGAGAGCGGCGAGGCGTCGCTGATCGAGGCGGCGGGCAAGCGGCGCGACGCGATGCGCGAGGGAATGCGCGCGTTCATCGACGCGCTGAAAGCCGGCGACCGCGCCACCGCGCAAAAAATCGGCACGTCGAGCCTGAGTTCGCTCTTCAACGACATGAGCGACGCGAACGAGCAACTGAAAAGCACGCTATACGCGAACGCGAAGCGCAGCTACGAAAACGCGGAGCGGTTCTTCCATCTGTTCTTCGCGGCGTCGGCGGCGATGATCGCGTTCGGCATCGCCGCCGCGGCGTTCGGCTGGATCACGTTGCGCCGCGCGATCATGGCGCCGCTGAACGAGGCGCTGGCGCATTTCGACGCGATCGCAGCCGGCGATCTGCAACGCACGATCGGGCGCTATCGCGCCGACGAGATGGGGCACCTGCTCGACGGTCTGCGCAACATGCAGGCGCAGCTCGCGCGGACCGTCGCGGCGGTGCGCGACAACTGCCGGTCGATCGGCTCGGCGACCGGCGAGATCGCGGCGGGCATGTTCGACCTGTCGTCGCGAACCGAGGAGCAGGCCGTGTCGCTCGAACAGACGGCGGCGAGCATGAGCGAGCTGACCGAAACGGTGCGGCAGAACGCGACGCGCGCGCAGGAGGCGCATGCGATCGCGGACGAGGCGTCCACGGCGGCGAGCGACGGCAGCGGCGCGATCGGGCGGGTGAGCAGCACGATGCAGCGCATCGAGGCGAGCGCGCGCAAGATCGCCGACATCACCGGCATCATCGAGGGCATCGCGTTCCAGACCAATATTCTCGCGCTGAACGCCGCGGTCGAGGCGGCGCGCGCCGGCGCGCAGGGGCGCGGTTTCGCCGTGGTGGCCGCCGAGGTGCGCTCACTCGCGCAGCGCGCATCGTCGGCCGCGAAGGAGATCGGCGAGCTGGTTGCCGATGCGGTGGGCGCGGCGTCCGACGGCACGATGATGGTCGGGGAAGCGGAGCAGGCGATCGACCACATCCTCGACGCCGCGCGGCGCTTCGCGGACATGATGGGCGGCATCGCGGCCGCGGCCGACGAGCAGCGCACCGGCATCGAACAGGTGGACGCCGCGATCAGCCTGATGGATTCGATCACGCAGCAGAACGCGGCGCTCGTCGAAGAGGCCAGCGCCGCCGCGCAGGCGCTCGACCAGCAATCGCAGGAGCTGGACCGGCAGGTGGCGATGTTCCGGATCTGACGCGCCGCGAGGCGCGGGCGGCATCGTCCATCCGAACAAACGACCGGCCGGCATCCAGACCGCCGGCGATAACAGGAACCAAGGAGACAGACATGAACCGGTACGCGCATTCGCCGCATTCGCCCGCCCTCGTTGGAGGGCCCGCACGATGACGACCGCCGCATCGCCCGCAACGAGCGTGGACGTTACCGCGCTCGTCGAACGCCAGAAGCTCGGCGGTTTCGCACTGGGCCTGATCGCATGGTGCTTCCTGATCGTGCTGATCGACGGCTACGACCAGGTGGCGGCGGCCTTTGTCGCGCCTGCGCTGATCCACGCATGGCACGCGGACGCGTCCGGCTTCGGCCGCGTATTCGGCGTCGGCCTGTTCGGCGTGCTCGTGGGGTCGCTGCTGCTCGGCTTCAGCGGCGATCGTTTCGGTCGGCGGCCGACGATCATCTACGGCTCGCTATGGTTCGGAATCTTGACGATCGCTTGCAGCTACGCGACGTCGCTCGAACAACTGACCGTGCTGCGCTTTCTTGCCGGCATCGGCATGGGCGGCGTGGTGCCGAACACGGTCGCGCTCGTCTCCGAATATGCGCCAAAAGCTCGACGCGCGACGTGGATCACGCTGATGTTCTCCGGCTTCTCGATAGGCGCGGGCGGTGGTGGCGCCGTCGTGTCATGGCTGCTGCCGCGGTCTGGCTGGCCCGTGCTGTTCGCGCTGGGCGGGGGTGCGGCCGTCGTCGTGGCGCTCGCGTCGTTTGCGCTGTTGCCCGAGTCGGTCCGCTTCCTGATCGTGAACGGACGCGATACGCGGCGCATCGCGCGCATCGCGAGCAAGCTCGGCGCCGGTGTCGAAGGCGGCGCGGTGCGCTACACCGTCGACGACGAGATGCGGCTGCGCGCGCGCCCGGCCGCGTTGTTCCAGAACGGCCTCGCGTACGTGACGCCGCTGCTGTGGGCACTGTTCGTGCTGAATTCGCTCGCGCTGCACTTTCTGCAGAACTGGCTGCCGATCCTGTTCAGCATGAGTACGCTCGAACCGGCGCGCGCCGCGCAGGCGGCGATGATGTTTCCGGTGGGCGGCACGGTCGGCGCGCTGGCTTTGAGCCGCTACGTCGACCGTTACGGGATTGCGGTGATCCTGCTGCTGGCCGTGGTCGGCAGTCCTATTGCCGCGTCGCTCGGGATGCCGATGCCGACCGCTTGGCTGTTCGCCGCGGTGTTCGTCAGCGGCGTGTGCGTGATCGGCAGCCAGTTCGCGCTGTACGCGGTGTCCGGCATGGTCTATCCGACCGCGCTGCGCTCGACCGGCGTCGGCTCGGCCATCGGCATCGGCAAGCTCGGCTCGGTCGTGGGCTCGATGCTCGGCGGCGTGCTGCTGGCGATGCATCTGCCGGTGGCGAAGCTTTTCATCGACCTCGCCACGGTGTTCGTGTTCATCGCGCTGCTGGCGGTGTGGCTAGGCTGGCACCGGCGCGCGGCCGTGCGGCAGGTGGCGGGCGGGCAGCCGGGTGCTTTGTGAAGGCGCCGCGATAGCGGGATGGCCGCGATCTTGTCGCAAGGGAATTTGCATCGCCGGAGCCTTGGCCGTATACACGCGCATCGAGCGGGGCACGTACGGGGCGCTGAGAGACATCCTCACGGCGACGCCGCCGGGCGAATGGATCACATGCTCTCTGCTATCGCCGGGTCACGATCGCTGACGGGCGAAATTGCTGCGGCCTCGCGAGAGCAGGCGCGTGGCATCGAGAAGGTGACCATCGCCCTTTCACACATGGACGAGGTCACGCAACTGAACGCGGCGCTTGTCGAAGCGGCAGCTGCCGCTTCGAGCTCGTAGAACAAACAGGCGCTGAAGATGCGCGAAGTGGTGGGGGAATTCCGTACCAACGGAAATGTCCATGACGTGGAAGCGCTTATCGACAAGGCTGTGACCGATGAGACATCCGCGCGGCCGGACAAAGCGCGCTTTAGAACTTCTCGCGCATGCCGATCCGCACCAGCGCCTGGCGATTCGAACTTGATGGCGTGACCGTGTTGATCGCCGCGACAGCCGGTGCGCCCAGCGAATTGGTTCCATTCGCGAGCTCATAGGCGGCGCTCGCGTAGACGTCGAAGCGTTTCGACAGGAAGTAGTCGACGATCACGCTGAACTGGCTATAGTGTTGCGCGCCATGCCCACCGACGGCCGCACCGTTGGTGAACTGGTATGCACCCGCCAGCATGAATGCCGGCGACACCATGTAGCGGCCGTTGAGTTCGACCGTATTGAACGCCGCGGTGCCGTCGTGGAAATGCATCGGATTCGGGCCACCGTTCGAACCGAGCCCATTGAAGCGGTAGTTGGTGTAATTCACGTTCACACCTGCGGTGCCGTTGTCGTAACCGGCGCCGAGACCCGTGATCTTCAACGAATTGGCCGATGCATAGCCACTGAAGACCGGCGCCGAGAACAGCAGGACGCCAAGCGTGGTCGGGGTGCCGTCCCACATCGTCGTATTCGGACGATTGTAGTTCCCGTATGCGGCGGCTGCCTTGAACGGGCCGTGCGCGTAACGCAGGCCGACGCTGTAGGTGCTGTCGGTCGAGACCGAACCGGCCTGGCCGCCCAGACTGCCCATCACGGTGGCCGCGAAACCAGCGAAGTCCGGCGTCGTGTACGACACGGAGTTGTTGATCCGGTACGAGCCGACCAGATCGTCGACGTCACCGGGGTGCCCGGTCACCGAGCCGATGGTCGATTGCGCGCTGCCGAACGGTCCGACGTAGGTCGTGATCGAGTCATACATGCGGCCCGCCTTAAGCGTACCGAAGCGATCGCTCGACAGGCCCACAAACGCCTGGCGGCCGAACAGCCGGTTGTTCTGCGACAACGTGCCGTTGTTCGGATTGAAGCCGTTTTCGAGCGTGAAGATCGCTTTCAATCCGTTGCCGAGATCTTCGCTGCCTTGCAAGCCCCAACGGCTCAACGCCGGACCTCCGTCCAGCATCTGCACATTGTGCTTGCCGCCCTGGTTACTCGTTACGCTCAACGTCGTATCGACAATGCCATACAGCGTGACCGAACTCTGGGCGGCACACGCCGCTGGAATGCCGAACGCGGCGATGCCGCACAAGATGATCGATTTCATTGGATAGTCTCCAGTCTGATTGTTGTTGCGCTGCGTTTTTCAATAGGTTGGGATCGCGGGATAAGAAAATCGCTGCGACGAGAAGTGCAATGCGAGAAGCGGGGAAATACAGGAAGCCGCTCTGCGGCTGTCGTCACGAGCGTCGCACCGGGTCCGGCGCTAGCGCCCGGCACTGCCAAACTGCCCATACACCTCGCGCGGATTCGTCACCAGAATCTGCTTGAGCGTGTCGGCGTCGTCGATCCATTCGCTTAGCAGATCGACAAGGTCACCGTCGTTGGGCATGCCGCGGCCGTTCATGTTGACGTGCGGCCAGTCGCTGCCCCATAGCAGGCGGTGCGGTGCATGCGCAACCAGAGCGCGGGCGAGCGGCGTGACCGGTGCGTACGGATAGTCGCCGGGTGTGCAGCGCATTGGACCGGACAGCTTGACCCAGATGCGGCCGGTGTCGAGCATCTTCAGCAGTGCCTTGAACGCGGGCTGATCGACGCCGCGGTCAGCCGGAAGGCAGGCGAAGTGATCGAGCACGACGGGCACTGGCAGATCGAGCAGCGCCTGCGATTTCTCCAGCAGATCGTCTGGGCCCGGATAGAACTGCACATGCCAGCCGAACTCCGCAATCAATGCAGCGATGCGCGGCGACAGCCGCGGCAGGGCGCCTTTGTGGCTGGTTCCGACGAAACGGGCACCCCGCACGCCCAGCCGATCGAGCCGTTCGACATGCGCAGCGTCGGCGTCGTCCGGCAGCAGCGCGACGCCGCGAAAGCGCTCACCGAAACGTTCCAGCACGTGTTCGAGGTGCTGGCTGTTCTGGCCGTAGCCACCGCCGCTCACGACCACCGCGCCGGCGAGGCCGAGGACGTCCTGCTGGGCGATCTGCGTTTGCGGCAGCGCGTCGGCGGCGATGTACTTGCTATCCGGATGAAACGGATAGTGCGCCGCGGGGCCGAACAGATGAATGTGCGTATCGATCGAGCCGACCGGCAGCCGCAGCCTTGGTGTCTTCGGATGCGGGTCGGGCGGTTGGGTCAGTGATGGAGGCATGCTCGCGGTTCTCCTGGTGGACTCAGTTGGCGGTGATATTGGCGCGCTGGACGACCGCGTTCCATTGCTTGAGCTCGAACGAGATCTGGCTCTGGAATGCGGCAGGCGTGCTGCCGACCGGCTCGACGCCGTACACGGAAAATTGCTTGAGCAGCGCCGAACGCTTCAACGACTGCACGATGGCCTGATTGACCGTGTCGACGACCGACGCAGGCGTGCCCTTCGGCGCGAGGATGCCCATCCAGAGCGTGCCTTCGTAGCCGGCCACGCCACATTCGGCCAGCGTCGGAACATCCGGCAGCAACGGCGAGCGTTTGGCGCTCGCGAGCGCGAGCGGCTTCAGGCGGCCCGCGTTGATCTGCGGCAGCGACGTGACGATGGTGTCCATCTTGATCGCCACCTGGCCGCCTAGCAGATCGTTCATCGCGGGAGCCGCGCCCTTATAGGGAATGTGCGTGACCTTGATACCGAGTTTTTGCAGCAGCAACTCCATCGTCACGTGAGGCAACGTGCCAATACCGGCCGAGCCGTAGTTGAGCTGACCCGGATGTGTCTTCGCATACGCGACAAAACCCTTGAAGTCCGAATACGGCTGCTTCGAGTTCGCAATCAGCAGTTCGGGAATTTGCGCGGCCAGCGAGATCGGCGCGAAGTCGCGTTCGGTATCGAACGGGAGGTTGTGGAGGATCGCGGGGTTGATCGTATGATTGGGTGTTGCGAACAGCAGCGTCAGGCCATCGGGCTTCGAGCGCGCCACGCGTTGCGTGGCAATAGTGCCGCCCGCGCCCGGCGCGTTCTCGACGACCACGGAGGTTTTCAGTTCGGCGCCCATTTGCACGGCGAGCAGGCGGGCGACGGAATCGACCGTGCCGCCCGCCGAAAATGGCACGATGAGTGTGATGGGGCGGTCGGGATACGCGCTATGCGCGGGGGGCGCGACGCAGCCGGCCAAGGCTGTCAGTGCAATGCACACACGCCGCAGATGAGGGATGATCTTCATGACCGTCTCCGTTGGGGATTCTGTGGATCCCGATTCATTAGTAGAGCGAGACGATAATGCGTGGGGGCCTGCTGGACAAATGATTGATTTTCACCGTCCCATGAATTGCTTGAGGTCAGGTGGCAGCGCGTCGGGATGGTGAAAAAAACGAATCTGCACAGCAAAACAATTCATTTGATACGGTAGAGGCCCCTTATTTAGACTAGCTGCGGACCGACCGTTCGTGCAGGTCCGTGCGGCACACCTGCCGGGCGCACAGAAGCGGCCAACCATGGAGACAGAAAGATGATTTTTCAATACGCCGGATCGCCGCTGCGCATTGCACGCAGCCTGCTGGCTTCGTTCGTTCTTGCCACCGGCGCTGCCGGCCTGTGCGCTTCTTCGGCGGCCGCGCAGTCGAAATATCCGTCGCAGCCGATTCGCGTGGTGGTGCCGTTCGGGGTCGGCGGGCTCGCCGACATCACGATGCGCATCGTCGCGAAAGAACTGAGTCTGCGTTTCGGCGACAACATCATCATCGACAACCGGCCCGGTGCGGGCGGCATTGCAGCGGCCAACGCGGTGCTCAGCGCGGCGCACGACGGCTACACGGTCGCGCTTTTCGCCAACGGCACCGCGATGGCCGGCTCGCTGATCAAGCTGCCGTTCGATCCGGAGAAAGATTTCAAACCGATTTCACGCATCGCGTACTTCGACCTGTTGGTGCTGGCGAAAGGCGGCGGTAAGCTGAATACGCTTCACGACGTGCTCGCGGCAGCCGCCAAACGGCAGATCACGATGGGCGCGATCAACCCCGGCAGCACCCAGAATCTTTCCACTGAACTCTTCAAATCCACCGCGAAGCTTAATGCGGTGGTGGTGCCCTATCGCAACACCGGCGACGTGATCTCGGGACTGGTGCGTGGCGATATCGACGTCGGTTTCGAATCGTATGCGGCGGTGAAGGGCTCGATCGCGGCCGGACAGATCCGCGCGCTCGCCACCACCGGTTCGAAGCGCACCGCGTGGCTGCCGGATGTGCCGACGGCAGCCGAAGCCGGCGTGCCGAACTACGAAGTCACCGGCTGGAATGCACTTTACGTCGCAAGCGGTACGCCGCAGGTGGCGATCGACACACTGAACCGCCAACTCGGCGAAGTGTTGTCATCGCCGGCGCTGCGTACGCAACTGCGCGCGCTCGGCACCGAGCCGATGGGCAGCACCCCCGCTGAAATGGAAAAGATTTTTCACGACGATGCAGTGAAGTGGCACGCGGTCATCGAGCGTGCCGGCATCAAACCTCAATGAACAAGGGATCAATGTGCAAGCAAATCTGGTGGAAAACGACCTGCTGATCATCGACACGCACGTGCATGTCTTCGAACGGAACATGCCGCTCGTCAGCAACCCGCGTCACACGCCGACTTACGATTTCTCGACTGAGCAGTTGCTGGCGGTGATGGACAGCAATGGCGTAAAACAGGCGGTGATCGCCGCAGCGAGCCCGTGGGGTGACTATAACGACTACGTGATCGCCGCCTTGCGCCGTCATTCGAGGCTGCGCGGCACCGTGATTCTCGAGCCCGGCGTCGAACGCGTGGTGCTCGACGAAATGGACCGCGCCGGCGTGGTGGGCGTGCGGCTGCCGTTTATCAGCATGAGCACGCTGCCCGATCTGACCACGTGGGAATACCGCAAGCTGCTTCGCCGCCTCGTCGACCTCGACTGGCACGTGCATCTGCATCTCGACGGTCCGCGGTTGCCGCAGGTGCTGCCGCTACTCGAACAGTCGGGCGTGAAGATCGTGATCGATCATATCGGACGGCCTGATCCGCAGACGGGCATCGAGAGCGAAGGCTTCAGGGCGATGGTGCGCTCGGTCGAAAAGGGGCGCACGTGGGTCAAGCTGTCGGGGGCCTACCGGCTCGGCGCCAATGCGCGCGAGTGCGCGCAGGAACTCTACCGCCGGGTGGGCGACGACAAGCTGGTGTGGGCGAGCGATTGCCCGTTCGTCGGCGCGGAAGGTCAGTTCGAATACGCCAAGACCATCGAGTGGCTGCGCGGCACGATCACCGATCCGGTGTCGCAGCGCAAGATTTTTGGCGAAAATGCGCAGGCATTCTACTTTTCGTGAACGCAGTGAGTGACAGTTACGGAGATTCGCATGCATGACCTGATCGAGCGTGTCGGCAAGGACCGGCTTGGTGGCGCGTTGATGATCCTGACCGGCGCGGGCGCCGCGCAACAGGGCATCACCTATTCCATGGGCACGCTCGCCGCGCCCGGTCCGGGTTTGTTTCCCGGCGCGCTCGGCGTGCTGCTGATGCTGGTCGGTCTGTCCATCGCGGTCACCGGCAGACGCACTCCCGCTGCGGTGAGCGCGGCTGCGGGCGCGCTCACCGCAGCTGACGCCGCCTCGCTCGAGCCTGCGCTGCAGCCTGAATGGCGCGGCTGGTTCTGCATCGTACTGAGCATCATCGCCTTCATCGTGCTGGGCAGCCACGGCGGGCTCGTGCCGGCGAGTTTCGCGGTCGCATTCATCGCGGCGCTCGGCGACCGCGACAACACGCTGCTCAGCGCGTGCGTGCTCGGCGTGGCGATGGCGGTGGTGTCGGTGGTGGTGTTCTGGTGGCTGCTGCAATTGCAGTTACCGTTGTTTCAGTGGAGTTGATTCAATGATTGCGCAATCGATTCTGGATTTGTTGCAAGGCTTTGGCGTTGCGCTACAGCCTCACAATCTGATGTGGTCGTTCGTCGGTGTGCTGATCGGCAATCTGATCGGCGTATTGCCGGGCATGGGCGCACTATCGGCAATTTCGATGTTGTTGCCGCTCACGTACACAATGCATGCGGTACCGGCGATTCTGATGCTCGCCGGCATCTTCTACGGTTCGCAATATGGTGGCGCGATCGGCGCGATTCTGCTGAATCTGCCCTGCCATCCGCCTCACGCGGTGACCTGTCTCGATGGTTATCCAATGACGCGCCAAGGCAAGGGCGGCACCGCGCTGGGCATTACCATGATTGCGTCGTTTTTCGCGGCCTCGGTCGGGATCATCGTGATGATTTTCGCTTCGCCGGTGCTGGTGAAGATCGCCTTCAAGTTCGGGCCGCCCGAGATATTCGCGATCATGCTGCTCGGTTTGCTGGCGGGCGGCACGATGTCGCGTGGCTCACCGCTCAAGGGCATCGCGATGACGATTTTCGGGTTGCTGGTCGGCAGTGTCGGCACCGACGTGAACAGCGGGTTGATGCGTTTCACGTTCGGCATGCCGGATCTGTCGGACGGCATTGAACTGGTCGCGCTTGCGCTCGGGTTCTATGGCGTCACCGAATTTCTGCGCAATGTGAACCGGATGCATTCAGTGGGCGGTAGCACCACGCTGCGCATGCGCGACATGCGTCCCAGCAAGGCGGAACTAAAACAGGCGTTCTGGCCGATGGTGCGCGGCACCGCGGTCGGCACGCTGTTCGGCGCAATGCCGGGCACCGGGCCGACCATCACCACGTTTATCGCCTACGCGCTTGAACGGCGTCTGTCGAAGCATCCGGAACGCTTCGGCCAAGGCGCGCTGGAAGGGGTCGCGAGCCCTGAAGCCGCGTCGCACTCGAAGACCCAGGTCGACTTCATTCCGACCATGAGTCTGGGCATTCCGGGTGACGCGGTGATGGCGCTAATTCTCGGCGCACTGCTGATTCACGGCATCCAGCCGGGTCCGCAACTGATTACCGAGCACGAAGACCTGTTTTGGGGGTTGATTGCGAGTTTCTGGATCGGCAATGTGCTGCTGGTGTTGCTGAACGTGCCGATGATCGGCGTATGGGTGAAACTGTTGCGCGTGCCGTATCGTTTTCTGTTTCCGTCCGCGCTGTTTTTTATCTGCGTTGGCGTGTACAGCACGAACAACAGCCTGTTCCAGGTCGGTGAGGTGGTGGTGTTCGGTCTGATCGGCGCGTTGCTAGTCGCGCTTGAATTTCCGGTGTCGCCGATTTTGCTCGGCTACGTGCTGGGGCCGATGGTCGAGGAGAACTTCCGGCGCGCGATGCTGCTCTCGCGGGGCAGCCTGACGATCTTTGCCGATCGTCCGATTGCACTCGGTTTTCTGGTCGTCGGCGCGTTGTTGATCGTGGGCCAGCTGTTCTTCGCGTCGCGCAACTGGATGCGCCGGCGCGAAGTGCTGCGCAACAGGGTCTCGCTGACGGAGACTGCCTCGGTGGCCGATGACTGAGCGGGCGGAATTGCGTGACTGTCGGCGGGGCCGCACCTCCTGCACACGGACAGCGCGAGCGGTTATGAGTGCGCCTTGTCAGCCTTGGCCAGTGGCGGCAGCGACGCGTTGAATGCCGCTAGACGGTTGTCGATGTTCTCAATGATCGTATCGCGCAGCGCGGTCGCAGCGGGCACCAGCAAGGTTTCCGGCCGCATCACGGTAGCGAGGCAGCGCGTGATTTGCGGCTCGATGAGCGGCAGCGCCACCACGCCGGGATAGCTGGTGGCCGCGAGACACGGCACTACCGTCAGCCCGAGTCCGGCGCGCACAAAGTCGATAGCGGCGCCGGTGTGCTGCGTCTCATATCCCCAGCGAAATTGCATACGGCGATTGCCGAGTGCGTCGTCGATCGTCGTGCTGTTGCCCGCGTGCAGACTGATGCGGACCAGCGTTTCATCGATCAAATCGTCCCAGCGCACCACATCGCGTTCGAGCAACCGGTGGCCGAGCGGGCAGACAAGCGCGAATGGTTCCTGCGCGAAACGCTCGATGCCGAGATTGAAACGCGTCGGCGAATTGACCGAAATGCCGAACGCCGCCGATTCGGAATTCACCAGTTCCGCGATCTCGGCAATCGAGTTGTCGAACATGCGCACAGCAATGTTGGGATAGACCGTCGCAAAACGTTTAAGCACGTTCGGTATGTGCGATGCGGCCAATGTCGGCAGGCACGCGAACGTCAACCATTGCGGTGCGCTGCTGCGATGCTGCCGCAACGTGTCGTACGAGCCTTCGAGTTCACGGATCGCGCCGCGCACGCGCGGCAATAATGCGCGGCCGGCGTCGGTCAGCGTGAGTTCGCGTGTCGTGCGCGCGAGCAGGCGCACGCCCAGCCCTTCTTCGAGCTTGCGGATGCGGTGGCTGATGGCGGTCTGCGACAGATTGAGCTGCACGGCGGCGGGCTGAAAGCCGCCGTTTTCGACAATGCTCAGAAAGGCCTGCATGCCCAGGAAGTCGATTTGCATCCGCGGATGTTAGCGGCAAGCTTTCGATCTTGCAATTGTGACTTGCCCCGGGGACCGCTGGAGAAAATACGGAGCAGACCGTGGCTCGATCCGACTGACGCGGCGACCCGGTGGTTAAAGTGCGAAGTCAACCCAGGATCAGGTAGCGGTGCCGTAGAGCGGCAATATTTTCGACTCGAGCATTGCGATCGACTGGATGGCAAGTTGTGACAACGTGTGCTTGCTACTGGTTGCGATCGCAAGGCGGCTAAAGAGCGTCGGCTCGGCAATGCGGATCACCTGGAAGCGCCGCTTGAGAACGTCGCTGGTAGTCGCATTGAGGGATAGCACTGCGTAGCCGATACCCTCCCTGACCAGATCGAGAATCGAGGTCACCGCATCCACCTCCAGTTCGATCCGCCATCTTACGCCCTGCTCTGCGGCAGCCGCCTCGACCATCGGTCTGATCGCGTGCATCCGGCCTGGGATGACCAGCGGTGCATATTGGATCGGTTCGCTGTTTGCCCCAAACCGGACCGCAAGCCATCGACAACGGCGGGTTAATTCCATGACCGACATGATTTCGCGGATCGTCCTGGTCCAGATTGGGGAGCAGCTCTGTTCCCTGACGCTGATACAAGCCAGCGGGAACCACTGCTAGGCCTACCCTTGATTTCAATGCAATTTGCGACGGTAGGTTGGTCTTGGCTTGATGCGGGTTTGCGAGCCGGCCCTGTTAAAATACCTCACCAAATCAGGCACTTCCTGTCTGCTCGTTTTCGCTTTTTGATCTCCCGGCCGGAGTGGTCGCGCGGCGGAGTGCCGATTGCCCTGCGCGCATCGGGCGGAATTCGACTAGCGGCGCGCCGACGGAGATCACTGCGGATCAAGCTAGCCGTCGCTGCTTCGCATTCAGGTCGGCGACGCTCGGCAGCAAATGATGCGCATAGCGTGCGATCGGGAAATCGAACGTTCCGCGCAGGTTGATGCCTTCGAGATGCGTCGGCGCGATGCGCCGCAAATCCGCCGCCTGAACGGCCTCTCCACTCATCGCCTCTATCTGGTCGACCGCACGCTGCATGTGGATCGTGTTCCACGCCATCACGGCATTGGTGAGCAGCGCCAGCGCCGAGGACTCCGCCGAGAGCGAGTCATGGTGCCTGGCCAGTTCCAGCGGAATCTTGCCGATGTGGATCGCCCGCTGAACTGTATGTACCGCTTCCCCGCGATTGAGCACATGCTGCAATTCGGCGCGAAACGCCGGATTGGTGAGGTAGTCGATCAGGTAAATCGTCCGGAACAGCCGCCCGATATGGACACCACCATCGTATACCGGCTGTCCGCGTGCGGCTGAACCGAAGCGCGCGAGCGCCTGCACTGCCGTGCATTGGCCGGTCTGCGCCGAGGCGGCAACGCGAACGAACTCGTCCCAGATGCTCGCGATCAGATCCATCCGGACGTCGCGATCGGTGACGGCAATCAGTTCCACAGGGACGGTATGATGCTGCGGGACGTGCAAGCGCCGGTCACGGAGATGCGAGAGTCGCGGGCACAGGTCAAAGCCTAGAGCCCGTGCGAGCCCCATCGCATAGTCCGTATATCCATGGGTATCGACTGCAAGCTGGGCAACGTCGTCGGCACCGCTTTGGCGAATCACGCCCTCAATCGCTGCCCCGGCCTGCCGCTCATTGAGGACAATGGGTTGATCGTAGAAAATACCCCAGCGATCGCGCACATGCGTGTACATGCCGATCGACGCAGTGCGCCGGCGCGGGTCGGTCCGGGCTTGCCAGACAGTGCGGGCCGTCTCCAGCGACATCATATCCGACGATGCCAGGTCGGCGCGCCCCCAATGTGCCGCGATCTGATGCCGGTGCATGAATTCCAACACTACATCGGCAGCCTGCCGCAATTTCCGTTCATCGGCGATGCGGTTCATCATCTGCCGGATCGCCGCGGGCGCCAGTTCCGGCACCATGCGTGCGATGTCGGCCGCCGTCAGCGATGTACCGTGTGCCAGGACTGCCGCATAGACCATCAGCAATTCGGCGCGAGCCAGGTTCGCGTCCGAGCAGGAGCCAGCTGAAACGCGTCGTGCTGTCGACTTCGAGAATGATTTCGGGCAGTTGCCCATCCGGGCGGACGGAGAAGATTCCGCGCCGCAGGGCCTCGACCGCGGGATGCGGAGTTTGAGCCGACAGTGGATCAAGATGCACCGCGCTGTCGATACGTAGGTCGCCGCGGTTGGTTGCGTCGCGAAGCACGATCAAGCCCTGGTCGAGGTGCTCGATGAGCGGTTCAAGGAATTCCTTCGGGTCTTGCGGCAGCTTCAGATGTCCATAAAAATGGTTGCGTTTCGCTTTCCACTCGTCTGGGGGAATCAGGAGCATCGCCTGACTGCGGAACGCGAAGCTGTGTTCGATGAAAACGGAGCCATTGCGCAAAGCGACGCGCAACGCAAAGAGCGTCGCCCACTCGAAAGCCAACATCGCTTTGTACCGGTCATAGCCGTCGATCGCGTCTCGCCAGACGCGCCCGAGTCGGATTGTGACGCGGTCCGGCAATGTGTAGGCCCTACGGCCATAGAGTCCGCGCAACACGTCAAGCGCGTTGATGACGGGATGTTCCGTCTGCGCTTCGAACGGCAGGCGGACAAGCCTGGCGAGCATCGCGCGCGCTTGCCCCCGTTTTGCGAGCAGGCGCGCGCGGACCAGACTGCGCCGGCTCGGCGTACGCTGGTCAAGCGCCTGATCGGCCAACTCGCATAGCCTCTTGCTGAGTTCTTCACGCGCCAACGTTTCATCAAGCGCGACCGTTTTCACAGTTGATGCGAATTCGCGCAGACGCGCGCCCGGATCTGGCCGAACCGATTCGACCTCACTCGTCGCGTCGTTGACCATCTTCCGAATCCAGTGGCGCAACATCGACAGCAACTGATCGGTTGCGGAACACAGCGCGTAACGCATGAACCAACGTTACAACGATCACAACCAACGGCAGTACCTCTTAGCCCGGTCCGTCGCTCGCGGCCGCCAGAAGTGGCACGACAAGATCGCTGATTGGTGTGGGAATGCCGTGCAATCGACCGCGCCGCTGCACGACGCCATTCCGGCTGTCCCATTCGAGAGGACGTCCAGCTAGCCGGTCGGCGAGGATGGACGTACCCAGGTCGGGCGGGGAGTCATGAAATCCATCGACGATCTCTTGCGGGACTTCGTCGCCCAATGTCGCACCCTCCGCGCGGGCAACCTCAAGACATTCCCGTAGATAGGCCAGAGACAGCGTGGTGATGTCGGTTCGGGAAAGCATGCCCGCGCGGCGACCTGTCAGAACCATTAAACCCGCGACAGCGTTCTGTAGAAGCTTCCGCCATGCCACGGACGTGAAATCCGCCGCTATGTCGACCGAAACTCGTGTGCCGCGCAGCGCCGCCAGCACGACGGCGATCCCCGGCGTGTCCGGCAGCGTGAGGCGCGGTTTGCCGCGCAGCCAAACCGAGGCGTCCGGATCGCGTTGAGCGGGAAACCAGACCACCGAGGGCAGCACCGGGTTGCCGGACAGATATGGCGCGACGAGCGCTTTCTGGTCGACACCGTTTTGCAGCATGCAAACGACCGTCTTGCGACTGCACAGTGCAGAAAACCACGGGGCCGCCGCTTTCACCTGCGTCGACTTGACTGCAACGAGAACAAGGTCGAAGGTATTTTTGATCTCAGCCGGATCAGTCTGAGCCGGACCCGGTACAACGATACGGCCGCCGTCGAAGCGCAGTTCGAGGCGCTCGTGCGCCGTGCGTCCGCAAACTGTCGGTGTGCGTCCGGCCTCATGGAGCGCTGCCGCCAAGGTCGTGCCGATTGCCCCCGGACCAACGACGGCGACGCTTGGATTTTCAGAGATCGTCATTACCATACTGCCCTGATTTGGGTGGCCCGCCGCCTTGTCGCTTCGCGAACTTCCGTCGCTGCATAACTTCGCACGCACCGCGCCGCTCGCGTGGCCGCCTGTGACATCGAGGGACACGCCGGCGGCATGGATTCAAGCTCGAACGGCCCATGCGTTGATGTCGAGAACTGCGTCGGCAAACGCTTCTGGCGCCTCCTGCGGAAGATTGTGACCTGCATTAGCCACGACCCGGTTCTCGTGACGTCCTGTGAAGCGTTTCGAGTTTGCCTCTCTGCCCCCGCGTGGCGAGACCCCGTCGGCGTCCCCCTCCAGCGTGATCGTGGGCACTGTGATTGACGGCATCGCAGAGAGTTTGAGTTCGACATTCTCGAACCGAGGATCGCCGTCGACCAGTCCGAAACGGTGTCGATAAGAATGGACTACCACATCGACGAAATCGGGATTGTCGAACGCCACGGCCGAACGCGCGTAGACGTCGTCGTCGACATGCCACTTTGGCGACCACAGAGACCATAGAAGACGACAGAACGCGCGCCGGTTCTGGATCACCCCGGCCCGGCCGCGCTCGCCATGAAGGTAGTACTGGTACCACATCCGGTATTCTTTTTCGGGATCGGCGGGCAGCAGGGCGTTGGCTATGTTCTGGATGTTGTACCCGTTGACCGAGACCAGCCCCCGTACTCTTGATGGATAGAGCGCCGACACAATACATGCCGCCCGGCCGCCCCAGTCGTATCCGCCGGGTATGGCCTGGCCTATCTGAAGCGCGTCGAGCAGGGCCAGCAGGTCTGCACCAAGCGCCGCCTGCTGGCCCGACCGAAGTGTGGTGGGCGAAAGGAAGCGCGTCGGCCCGTATCCGCGGAGGTAAGGGGTAATGACCCGGGCGCCCTCGGACGTCAGGCGTGGCGCCACTTCGTCGTATGCGTGGATGTCGTAAGGGAAACCGTGATGCAGGACCACCGGCCATCCGTTGGGATCGCCCTGTTCGGCATAGACGATGTCAAGCAATTCGGTTGCGATATGTTTCAGCATGGAGCAGAAGGGTATCTATTCTGGAGCGATTCAACAAACCAGAAAAATTGCCGGATCGCGTCAGAAAGACTCTCGCAAGATGTGATGGCTTTCGCTGCAATTTTGCACCGGGCAGCCCCCGCGCCACGATGGGATCTGGATTCGCCGTTCCTTTCAAGATTCGCGGGAGACGCCTATCGCTTTCTCACCCAGGTCATTCCCGTTTTGCCTTGATCATGGAGACACGATAACGCGTCACAAGCGCCGCGCCAGTCCATCAAGAAACAACTCGGTCAGTTCGTGAGACAGCTTTTGAATAGATGTGATACGCGGCTGATACCATTCGAGTGTTCCATTCAATGCGGTAATCAGGAACAGGCGCGTCAGCCTCAGATCGCGCTCCGGATTGAATTCACCGCGCGCGGCGCAATGCTGGAGCAGTTTGTGCCAGTACGACTCGTAAGCATCCCGAGCGACGATGTGCTTTTCACGAATCGACGCAGGCACTTGCCCGAAAATGCGGACATTTGCAGACGTATAGTCCTGCAACTTCAGCAGCGCATGCAGGTGAGCGTGAATGGCCGCGTGCAGGATGGTCCGCGTATCGCTAGCGGGGTCGAGCGACATCACCGCCCGTCTTACTTCTTCGGCAACGCGCACCACGCCAATGCGCAACACCTCGGTGACGATTTCCTCCCTGGAGCCGAAGTGGTGATAGATGCTGCCCGTCGTCACACCGCATTCCGCCGCGATGTCGCGCAGCGAGATGCTGGCATAGCCTTCCTCGCGAAACAGGCGAGCGGCCGTATCCAGAATCAGTTGCCGGCCTTCCGATGGAGCGATGTCGTCTGCGCTGACGGACGCTCCCGCTTTAGCTTTCGCGTGAGAAGAGGTCTGCTTTTTGCCCATTTGTCAGCTCCCATGAAATGTAATTGCCGGTCGCGGATCCCCTGCTTCGAACGCCGCCGATGTGTCCGGGTGTGAGCGTGCTTCCATCCAATTCAGCACCGGCGTGGCACAGGCATCAGACCGCGTAAAAATCTCGTCCCACTGGTCACGTGTGCGCTCGGCAATGCGCTTTGCCAGCACCGCTGTCAGCGTCGGCCAGTAGGTGCGATCGTACTGCCGCTGCAGGTCAACATCGACCTCGAGCTTCGTTACCAGTTCGGCGAAGAACACCGGTTCGATCGCACCCATTGCCACCCAACGTCCGTCGAGCGACTGGTAGCAGCGATAGAAGGGCGCGCCGCCATCGAGCAGATTGGCTTCTCTTTCATCGACCCAGAGATCCGAATCGAGCATGCCGTGGAGATGCGCGGTCAGCGACACGCTGGCTTCGAAGATACTGGTCTGGACCACGCATCCTGTTCCGTCGAGTTTTGCGCGCATCAGCGCAGCCACGACACCCAGTGCGAGATGCATGCCGGCTCCGCCGAAGTCGCCCAGCAGATTGAGCGGAGGCGTGGAACGCGCGTCGGTTCCGATCGCGCCGAGAATGCGCGCGAGCGCGAGAAAATTGATGTCGTGTCCGGCGGACGATGAACGAGGGCACGACAGCCCCCATCCCGTACAACGTCCGATCACGAGCGACGGCCGGATGGCGTGCAGCGCGGACGCAGACAGCTCAAGTCTTTCGAGCGTGCCCGGCCTGAAACCTTCAATCAACGCATCGCTTTGCCGAAGCAGTTCGTCAAGCGAATGCCGACCATCCTGCGTCTTGAGATTGATCGATACCCGGCGCTTGTTCACTTCGAGCGGGTCCGATGGCATGGGTATGCCGATATTGCGCTGCCGCGGAGCACAAACAAGCGTGACATCCGCGCCGAGCTGGGAAGCATGCGTCCTGCAAACGGCACGGGCCCGATCGCCGCGAGCTCGACGACACGCACACCGGTCAGAGGGAGAGCATCGGTCATGGTCGTGAACTCCGTTACGGGTCGATCGGATCATCATCCCACATAACGTTCGTTATGTGACACGCAACCGCCCTCTGATGAAGTCGGCATTAATCAGCGGGAATCAGAAGATCCAGGGTTTGTCCGACCTCGACAAGACCGGGTTGCGCACCTTATATAACCATAACGATTGTTATCTTGAAAGCACACCTCACAGGAGGTCCTGGTGCAGTCCTACGAAGCCTCGAACTCGTCTGTCGCCTCATCGATGCCCTATTTCACCGACGAGCATCACATGTTGCGCGAAACGGTGCAGCGCTTCGTCGACAAACGTGTGAAGCCTCAGGCTGATCAATGGGAAAAAGACGGCTTCGTGCCGCGTGACGTGCTGCGCGAGATGGGCTCACTCGGACTCCTGGGTATCCGCTACGACGAGCGGCACGGCGGCAACGCATTCGATACGCTGGCAACGGCGATCCTCGCCGAGGAACTGGGGCGCTCGACGTATGGCGGCTTCGCGGTCACGGTGCTCGTCCATACGGACATGGCGAGCCCGCATCTGTTTCATGCCGGTACTGCAGTGCAGCAGGACCAATACATGCCTGACATCATCGCGGGGCGCCGCATTGCTGCTGTGGCAATGACGGAAGCCGACGCGGGGTCGGACCTCGCGAGCATGCGCACCACGGCGCAACGCGTTGCAGACGGCTGGGTGCTGAACGGCACCAAGATGTTCATCACCAACGGCGTGTATGGCGACATCTTTTTCGTCGCGGCCAAGACCGGCGAGCCGGGACGCAACCGGAATATCTCGATGTTCATCGTCGAGAAGGGCACACCGGGATTTCGTGTTGCGCGCGCGCTAGACAAGCACGGCTGGCTTTCCAGCGATACCGCCGAGCTGGTCTTCGAAGACTGCCACATTCCGGATGCCAATCTGCTCGGCGAAGAGAATCGCGGGTTTTACGCGCTGATGAGGAATCTGCAGAACGAGCGGATCGTGCTCGGTGCTCAGTCGATCGGCGAGGCCGCCAAGGCGATCGAGCTGACGCTCGAATGGGTCACGCAGCGCCGCGCATTCGGCGTCACGCTTTGGGATATGCAAACCATCCGGCATCGACTCGCGATGCGCAGCGCCCAGGTCGAAGCGGCGCGTGCTCTCGTCTACAACACGGCGTGGCGCGATGCGCAGGGACAGCAGGTGGTCAAGGAAGTCTCGATGATCAAGGCGCTCTGCGGAACGCTGGTGAACGAGGTGATGTACGACTGCGTGCAGTTTCACGGTGGCATGGGATTCATGCGGGAAACCGCCGTGGAGCGCATGTCGAGAGATGCCCGCGTACAGGCGATCGGCGGTGGAGCGACCGAAGTGATGCTCGAGGAAATCGCCAAGCGGATGGCTTAGGTTCGACGCGCTTCGCGTAGTCCAACTGGCGCCGGGACTGCGTAACCAATCCAGTCCGTGACGCAACCGGAGATGACATGGCGGATACCCTTCAAGAGCTCACCTCGGGGCGCGTTCTGGAGCTTCGTCCGGAATGGCGAATTGCGAGCCAGGAAAAGTTGTTGGCCGAGGCGCGCGAAATGGAGTCTCAAGGCAGCGACCGGTATTGGGAGTGGGTCGCGCAAAGAATGCGCTGGAGCAAACCGTGGACCGCGTTACGTGACGGCGAATTCGGCTCGTTCCGTTACTACGCGGGCGGTATCCTGAATGTCGCGGATAACTGCGTCGATCGCTACGCAGACGATGCCGCCACGTCGAACAAACACGCGCTAATCTGGGAAGGCGAAGACGGTACGGTCAGACGTCTTACGTTTCTGGATCTCAAGGAGCAGGTATCGCGCTTTGCCAACGCACTGCGCGAACTCGGCGTTGGCCGTGGCGACGTCGTGGCGATTCACCTGCCGAATCTGCCGGAGGCGTTCGTCGCAATTCACGCGTGCAATCGTCTTGGCGCGATCTATACGGTGCTCTTCAGCGGCTTCTCGAAGGCAGCCATCGCGATGAGGTTGCAGGCATCGCGCGCGTCGGTCGTCGTGACCGCCGATGCGTCGCTCAGACGCGGCAAGAAGGTGCCGTTGCTGGAGAACATGCGCAGCGGACGGGCCGCGTCGGAACATGTGCGCCATATCGTAATCGTGAATCGCACGGGAGATCCGCTCACGCTGGAGGAAGGCGAAACCGAATGGCGTGCGCTGCTCGACCGGCAATCGTCCGACTGTCCGTGTGAACCTATGGAAGCGAATGATCCCGCGTTCCTGATCTTCACTTCCGGCACGGAGAGTAAGCCCAAAGGCGTCGTGCATAGCACAGCTGGATTCCTCGCGGGCACGTGGGCCAACGTGCAATGGCAGATCGGCCCGCAACCGGACGACGTGTACTGGTGCGCCGCCGACGTGGGATGGCTGACGTTCCCGATCCAGGCGGTGATCGGCGGACTCGCGCACGGGATGACTCTCCTGTGCTACGAAGGCGCGCTCGACTATCCGGACAAAACGCGGATGCTGGCGATCGCAAAGCGGCACGGCGTCACGAAGATTCTCGTCGCGCCGACCGGCCTGCGCATGCTCCGAGCCGCCGGGGATCAGGTGGTCGCGGAGCATCGCCCGGCGACGCTCAAGCTGGTGACGACTCAAGGCGAGCCGCTCGATCCGGAAACGGGAGAGTGGACCACACGCATGCTCGGTGTACCCGTCATCAACGCATATGGTCAGACCGAAACGGGTTCGACGTGGACGATGCCTGTCTATGGCGTGGATCCGCTCAAGTACGGAAGTTGTGGCGACCCGGTTCCGGGTCACGCGTTTGCCATTCTGGACGACGGGGGTACGCCCGTCGGCCCCGGCGTGCGCGGCAATCTGGTCCTGACGCAGCCGTTCCCGACTCTCGCGAGAACCATCTGGGACGATCCAAAACGCTACGTCCAGTCCTATTTCCAGCGCTTCCCCGGGTACTACGCGACATCCGACGAGGCCGTGCTTGACCGCGACGGTCAGCTGTGGGTGTTGGGCCGGTCCGACGACGTGATCAACGTCGCCGCGCACCGGATCAGCACGATGGAAATCGAAAGCGCGGCCTCGGGCTGCGATGGCGTGGTGGAGGCGGCGGTGGTCGGCGTGCGCGATGCGTTGCGCGGCACCGTGCCTGTCGCGTTCGTCACGCTCAAGCCGGGCACTGATCCCGCGGCAGCCGCAACGGACGTTTCGGCCTACGTCGAGAAAGCAGTGGGGACCTTCGCGCGCCTCGACAACGTTTTCGTGTCGACTGCTTTACCCAAGACGCGCGCCGGCAAGATCATGCGCCGGCTGTTGCGGGAAGCGGCGGAGACGGGCGCGATCACCGGCGACACGAGCGGACTGGAAGACCAGAGCTCGCTCGAAGCGGTGCTCGCCGCGGTTCGCGAGCGATAGCAGGGCCGGACGACGATCACTACACGCGGACCTCGTATGAATACAGCACTTTCTCGGGATTTTGCCGCGCATGTCATCGCGACATATGACAAGCTGAACGCGATGCGCCTGATCAAGGCGACGCTGACCAATGTGAAGGAAGGCGCGGTGGAAGTGCACGTGCCACATTGGGACGGCATAGAGCAGCAGCATGGCTATATACACGGCGGTATTGTCGGCATGATCGCCGATACGGCGGCGGGCTTTGCAGCGATGACGCTGACACCAGCGGACGCGTCGGTGTTGACGGCCGAATACAAGCTCAATTTCGTCGCGCCGTCGAAAGGCCAGCGGCTCGTCGCGCGAGGTGCCGTTATACGCGCGGGTCAGACGCTGATCGTGACGAAGGCGGATGTGTACGGCGTGGAGGCCGGCGTCGAAACGCTGTGTGCAGTCATGCAGCAGACGATCATCGTCAAGCGCGCAACGACTGCGCTGCACGGGTGAGGGCGGTTCCAGGAAACCGCGCGCGCCTCTTACGCTCGGCCCAGTGCGTGATCGAGAAAGCCCCGCATCGCGTCGCCGAACAGATCGTTCCGGTCGCCTGCCACCATGTGCGCCGCGCCTGCCACGTCGATAGTCTGCGCATGCGGGCACAACGCCACGAAGTGCTCGACGCTTTCCGCGCTGAGCACATCCGATGTTGCGCCACGCACCAGCAGCGTCGGCGCAGTCAATGCGCGTACGCATTGCGACAGGCGTGGTTCGAGTGCGAGCGGATCGCGCAGATCGGGACGGAAGCGCGGATCCCAATGCCAGCGGTACCGCCCGTCGGCGTCAATGCGCAGATTCTTCGCAAGTCCATCGAGCGACGACGGGCGCGGCCGATGCGGCTGATACGCCGAAATGGCATCGGCGACTTCGTCAAGCGATTTGAAGCCTTCAGGCCGACCCGTCATGAACCGGTGAATCCGCTCGACGCCATGGGACTCGACACGCGGCGCGACGTCGACGATAACCAGGGCCCGCGCGTCCAGATGCTTTTCACCCGCCGCGATCATGCTGGTGATGCCGCCCAGCGACGCGCCGATCAGCACGGGTCTCGTTCCGCCGACGGCCGAAACGACGCAGAGCAGGTCTTCGACCATCGCGTCTTCGGTGTAGTCGCCGTCCGGCGCCCAGGTGGAGTCACCGTGGCCGCGCGCATCGAACGACACAGCGTGATAGCCGCTGGCGCCGAGTTGCTGGCCGGTGTGCTTCCACGCATGGCGCGTCTGGCCGCCACCGTGCTGCAATACGACGAGTGGGTCGCGCGGATTGCCCCACGTATCTGCGGCGAGCCGCACGCCGCGCGCACCATCCCACACGTGCATGGGAGCCGGTGTGCCAGGCAGGAGTTCACCCGCGCTCATGACCGGCTTTTCCGGCCACTTCGCTGTGCGAAGCATGGGAGATCGCGCGGCATCGTGTCCTCACATCGAGTCGAAGGTGGGCGGCCGCTTCTCGACGAAAGCGTTCATGCCTTCTTTCCACTCGTCGCCGCCGACAAGAATAGAGATCGCCTCAATGCCGAAGCGCCGCGCGCTGCGCAGGTCGGCGTCTTCACTCAGATAGATCGACCGCTTCGATTGAGACAGTGCCTGCGGGCCGAGCTTGCGCAATTCGAGCGCGATGTCGAGCGCCGTGGCGATCAACGCGTCACCGGACACGACCGCGGACACAAGGCCGTAACGCTCCACAGTCTGTGCATCGATGTGTGTTGCGCGCAGGATCCAGTCGAGCGCGCGGCTGCGTCCCACGTGACGGATCAGCTTCTGCACGCCGCCAGCAGCGGCGACCGCTCCGATCTTCGTCTCCGGCAAACCCATCACGGCGTGCGCCGCGATGACACGGAAATCGCACGACAGCGCAAGCTCGCAGCCACCGCCGAGCGCGTATCCGTTGATCGCCGCGATGGTTGGAAAGCGCATTTCTTCGAGCCGGTCGAACAGCACCGCGATTTTCGCCAGGTAGTCGTCGCGCGCGGGCTGCGGGGCGGTGAAGCGCGCTTCGGGCCCGGCGAAGTAGCGCAGATGTGCGCCGCAACAAAACGCACGCTCCTGGCCGGTGACGATCAGTGCGCGCGTTCGCGTGCTTTCGAGCAGATCGAGCGCACGCTCGAATTCGCCGAGGAATTCGAGTGTCAGCGTGTTCATCTGCTGCGGACGGGTCAATGTGATCAAAGCGATCCCACGTTCGATCCATTCCACCTTCAACGCGGCGCCCTCGAACGTCGGGCCTTCGAAATGCTCGCTCATGCTGTCTCCTCAACGATGTCCGGGCGTGAAACGCGCGCGATGAGCAATGCATGACGCGTTTCTCAAGCGTAGGATAACCGCATGCGCCGGTTATCTGTCAAGAAACATAACTGACCATCGGGTTAGTACGTGTCACACGAAGCGTCAGGTGGTTCTTATAAACAGCGCATTTTATGTGCTTTTTCGGAAAACTGACCGTACGGTTAGTTCATTGACCACAAAGGTTACGATCGTTATCATACTTGCTGGAGACGGACAAAACGCGAACCGCATGGTAAAAAAGGTCCCTATGGATGTCTATGTGCTAGGAGTGGCCATCCACCCGGCTGCCACGGCGATCGGCGACGCACGGCTGGAGGAAATGGCATATCGGACGGCACGCGCCGCGCTCGACGACGCCGGTGTGCGTCGCGCCGACATCGATCACCTCACGCTCGCAGCCAGCGACGAGCTCGACGCGCGCGGCATCAGCAGCATGCTGCTCGCCGCGCCGTCAGGCGGCTATCTGAAAGACGAAATGCGCACGACCGACTCCGGTCTCACCGGATTGCATCTTGGCGCGATGCGCGTGGCGTCTGGGCATCTTCATCTCGGGCTCGTTGTCAGCACCAGTCAGAATTCGGTCGTGGATCTCGAAGACATCGCGCGAATGCGCAGCGAACCGTTCTTTCTACGCCCCGTCGGCATGAACTTCGCCATTGCGGACGGCCTGTTCGCAAATGCGGTGCAGCAGCGCTACGGCTTTAGCGAAGAAGCCGTAGCCGCTTGTCTGATCGAACGCAGCAGGGCCGCGCGTGACAATCCGCGTGCCGTTCCACGAGACATGCCGCGAGCGGCCGACATCGCCAGATCGGAGCCCATCGCGTATCCGCTGCGCGCGGCGCATCGTGCGCCCGTCACGGACGGCGCGGTCGCGCTGGTGATCGCCTCCGGGCATTGGGTCCGCGCGCATCCGGACGCGCGGCCGCTCGCACGCCTCGCGGGCATGGCGTGGGGCGTGGATCGGTATCAGCTGGATGCGGATCGCCTCGCCAGTCTCGACGTGTTCAGGCAATACGCGATGGAGACGTTCAAGCGCGCAGACGGGATCGGCATCGACGACATCGACGTGATCGAATTCGATGCGCAGCATGCGTGGGCAGACCTCGCATACCAGATTGCATTGCAACTGCCGTCTAGCACGCGCGTGAGCCCTTCGGGCGGCGCGTGGGCGCAAAACCCATACTTTTCGATGGGCCTGCTCAATGCGGCCGAGGCGGCGCTGCAGGTGAGCGGACGCGCGGGCGGGCATCAGGTCGACGGTGCGAAGCGCGCACTCGCGCACGGCGCGTCGGGCTTCGCGCAACAGACGCACGGCTTCGTGGTAATGGAAGGAGCCGGCCGATGACGCATCCGGGCGCATCTCATAACGTGACAAACGTGGCGATCATCGGCACGGGGCTGACCGAATTCCGCTCGCGCCTCGACGACAAGACCTATCCGGAGCTTGCGCAGGACGCGGTGGCACTCGCCCTCGTCGACGCAAACCTGCAACCCGATGCGATCGACGCCGTGGTGTTCTCCATGGGTCCGACGTCGTTCATGGGCGTGGCCGACGCGGACAAGTGGGCGGTCGATTACACCTGGGCGCGCGGCAAACCGTTCATGCGGCTGGAGACCGGCGGAGCGACAGGCGGCTCCGCGTTGCAGGCCGCCCATGCCCACATCGCATCGGGGCAATACGAGACCGTGCTCGTCGTGGGGGCGGACCGCATCACCGAATCGCCCGATGCGCAGTTTCTGCTGAACCTGATATGGGACTCGTTCTACGAGCAGGACGTCGCGCTCAACACCGTCACGATGACGGCGCTCGCGACGCAGCGCTACATGCATAAGTACGGCACGACCGAAGAACAGTATGCGAACGTCGTCGTGCGCGCGCGTCGCAATGCGTTGAACAATCCGTGTGCGCATCTGAAGGGCGATATCGATATCGCCGCCGTCATGAATTCGCCGCGCATATCGTGGCCGTACAAATTATTCGACATCTGTCCGCGTTCGGCTGGCGCCGCTGCGCTGGTGATGACATCGGAGCGGCTCGCGCGCGAACGGTGCACCCGGCCTGCATTCGTCACCGGCATCGCGGGCGTATCGAATACGGTGTTCATGGGCGACCGTCAGGGCCCGTACGCCGAAACCGATTTCGCCGACTTCGCCGAAATGCGCCCAGCGGCGCGCGAATGCTTTCGGCAGGCCGGCATCACTGATCCGTCCGCGCAGATCCAGACCGTCGAAATCTACGATCCGTTCAGCTCGTTTCACTTTCCGCAGCTCGAAGCGATGGGGTTTTGCGCGCCGGGCACCGCGCAACATCTGTCGGATGAAGGCGCGTTCGACATGGATGGCACGCTCGCCGTGAATCCATCGGGCGGCACGCTCTGCACGAACCCGATCGGCGCGGTCGGACTGGTGCGCGCGGCCGAAGCGGCGCGTCAGGTGATGGGCCGCTCGAACGCGATGCAGGTGCCGAATGTACACAACGCACTGACTACCGCGATTGGCGGGTCCACGCAATTCTTTACGGTCACGATGCTGAGCGACGAACCGCGCCGCTCCGATGCGGGCTAATGACGCCGCGAAGAACGGCACTGACAGGAGGCAGTCGATATGGGCGCTTCAACTGAGACGAACGATCCACACACGTTTCCCGGCGAATGGCAGGTTCGCTATCGCTATCCCGTCGGTGAGGTCGGCGCGCGGTTTTTCGATGCGCTGAAGCAGAAGCGCATTGTCGCCACGTCCTGCAGCGCGTCGGGCATGACGTATCTGCCGCCGCGCGCCTATTGCGAGCGCAGTTTCGAAAAGTGCGATGGCTACGTCGACGCGGGAAGCGAAGGCACGATCGAATCCGCGACGATCGTCAGCGCGGCCTTCGATCATCTGCCAGAGCCGCCGTATGCAATTGCCTACGTGCGGCTGGATGGCGTGAGCACGGCGATGGTCAACTTCGTGCGCGGGCTCGATCTGTCTGATGTGCCCGCCGCCGCGGCGAAACTCGCACCGGGCACGCGCGTGCGCGTGCAATTCATCGATGCGCCGCAAGGCCGCATCACCGATTTCCACTACGTGACGACGACCGAATGAGCACGATTGCAACGCGCGTCGACCGCCAGTCGGCGACCTTCCTGAAGAATCTGGCGCACTACGATGCGTTGCTCGACGAGTTGCGCGCGCGTCACGCGCACGTGCTCGCCGGCGGCGGCGAGAAGCTCGTCGAGCGTCATCATCAACGCGGCAAGATGCTCGCGCGGGAACGCATCGACCTGCTGCTCGATCCACTGTCGCCGTTTCTCGAACTGTCGCCGCTGGCTGCATGGGGCCTGTACGGCAACGCCGTGCCGTCGGCCGGCGTGATCACCGGCGTGGGCCTGATCGCGGGCACGCCGTGCATGCTGATCGCGAACGACGCCACCGTCAAAGGCGGCTCGTTTTTCGCCGAAACGGTGAAGAAGCACGTGCGTGCGCAGGAAATCGCCGAGCAGCATCGGCTGCCGACCCTCTACCTCGTCGACTGCGGCGGCGCATATCTGCCGGAACAGGATCGTGTGTTTCCGGACAAGGATCACTTCGGCAATACGTTCTTCCGGCAGTGCCAGATGTCCGCGCAAGGCATTCCGCAAATCTCGGCGGTGTTCGGTGGCTGTACGGCGGGCGGCGCATACATTCCCGCGCTTTCCGACGAAGTGGTGATGGTGCGCGGCCAGGCGCGCATCCACCTGGGCGGTCCGCAGATCGTCAAGGCAGCGATCAACGAGATCGTCGATGGCGAGACGCTAGGCGGCGCCGAAATGCATACACGCGTGTCCGGCGTGTCGGACTATCTCGCCGAAAACGAAGCGCAGGCGCTGCTGCGCGTGCGCGACATCGTCGCCGGTCTGAACCGGCCGCGTACGCTGTTCGGCGCACTGCACGACGTGAAACCGCCACGCTACGACATCGGCGATTTGCGTGGCATCGTGCCGCCCGGCTTCAAGGAGCCGTACGACGTGCGTGAGGTGATCGCGCGTCTCGTCGACGATTCCGCGTTCCAGGAGTTCAAGCCCGACTTCGGCAGCACGCTGGTTTGCGGCACCGCCTACTGGTGCGGCTACCCGGTCGGCATCATTGCGAACAACGGCGTGCTGTTTTCCGAATCGGCGGCGAAGGGCGCGCATTTCATCGAAATGTGCAACCAGCGCGGCATTCCGCTGCTGTTCCTGCAGAACATCACCGGCTTCATGGTGGGCACCGAAGCGGAACGCGGCGGCATCGCGCGCCACAGTGCGAAACTCGTCTATGCCATGGCGACCGCACGCGTGCCGCGCTTCACGGTGATCATCGGCGGCTCGTTCGGCGCGGGCAACTACGGCATGTGCGGGCGCGGCTTCAACCCACGCTTCCTGTTCGCATGGCCCAATTCAAAGATCGCGACGATGAGCGCGGACGTGGCCTCGACGGTATTGACGGATTTGCGCCGCAGCAGCCTCAAAAGCCCGGCAAGCGAGGACGAAATCGCGGAAATCGATCGCGCGACGCGCGCGCAGTTCGAGGAACAGAGCGATCCCTACTACGCGACCGCGCGCCTGTGGGACGACGGACTGATCGAGCCATCCGAGACGCGCGAAGTCATCGGCCTGTGTCTCGCGCTGGCCGCAGCCGAGGCTCCCGCCACCGGCCCGACGCCGGTTTTCCGAATGTAAGGGCCGTTCATGTTCGAATCGATACTGATTGCCAACCGTGGCGAAATTGCCTGCCGGATCGCGCGCACGTGCCGTCGTCTGGGCATCCGCGTAATTGCCGTTTACTCCGATGCGGACCGCCATGCGCGGCACGTGCGCGAAGCCGACACCGCCGTGCGCATCGGACCGGCGGAGGCGGCGCGCAGCTATCTCGACGCCGACGCGATCATTCGCGCGGCGCTCGAAACGGGCGCGAGCGCGATTCATCCGGGCTATGGTTTTCTGTCCGAGAGCACGCAACTGGTACGCCGTTGCGCGGAACACGGCATCGCGTGGATCGGGCCGAGTGCCGACGTGATCGAGAAAATGGGCTCGAAGATCGAATCGAAGCGCATTGCCGAACAGGCCGACGTACCCTGCGTGCCTGGTTATCACGGCGACCAGCAGACACCCGAGGCCCTGTTCGCCGTGGCGCGCAGGATCGGCGCGCCGATCCTCATCAAGGCGAGCGCGGGCGGCGGCGGCAAGGGCATGCGCCGCGTCGACGATCTCGACGATTTCGCCGCACAACTGGCGCTAGCCAAACAGGAAGCGCTGCGCGCATTCGGCGACGACCGCGTGCTGCTTGAAAAGCTGATCCTGCGGCCACGGCATCTCGAAGTGCAGCTTGCCGGCGACCATCACGGCCATCTCGTACATCTGTTCGAGCGCGAGTGCTCGATCCAGCGCAATTACCAGAAGGTGATCGAAGAAGCGCCCGCGCCGAATTTGCCGGCTCCCGTGCGAGCGGCGCTATTCGACGCGGCGCTCAAGCTAGGCCGCGCAATTGGCTACGACTCGCTCGGCACTGTCGAATTCGTGTTCGGCGACGGCAGCGATACGCCGTACTTCCTGGAGATGAATACGCGCTTGCAGGTCGAACACCCGGTGACCGAAACGGTGACCGGACTGGATCTGGTGGAATGGCAGATTCGCATCGCAGCCGGCGAGAACCTGCCGGTCACCGATCAGGCGGCGATCAGTGTGAGCGGCTGGGCCATCGAGGCGCGCGTCAATTGCGAAGATCCGGCGCATGGGCATCGACCCGAGTTCGGTACCGTGACGCAGTACGCGGAACCGCCGGTCGCGGGCGTGCGCATCGATAGCGGAATCATGAGCGGTTCGGAAGTGACGCCTCATTACGACTCGATGGTGGCGAAAGTGATCGGTTTCGGCGCGACGCGCCCGCAGGCAGCCGAGCGTCTGCGGGCCGGACTCGAAGCATTCGAGGCGGGGGGTATCGGCACGAATCAGAGCCTGCTGTGCGCGATCGCCGATCATCCGCTGTTCCGCTCCGGCCGCCTGACGACAGATTTTCTGAGCGAAGCCTTCGAGGAAGGCTGGAAGGCCGAACCCGACGCGCTCGAACAGGCGATCGCTGCCGCGGCGCTGCATGCGAGCACCGCTCGCGAGCCGGCGCGCGACGACTACTGGCAGCGACAAAGCGGCCATCGTTTCATGTCGGCGACGGGGCGACGCGCGGCCGCGCGCCTGCGAGTGTCCATCGATGGCGACGAGCGCAGCGTCACAATCGAGCGCGACGGCAATGGCTGGCGCGCCACATCCGGCGACGCGCCCGCCTTGCACTTTGACGCACGCATCGAAGCGCGCATCGATGGCGCCACGCGCGTCCATATCGAACCCGCGCACGGCGTGCGACGCACGTTCACGATGTCGCGCGACGGCGAGCACGTGTACGTCAATCATCGCGGCACGCGCTGGCGCATGGCGGTTGTCAGCGAGCTTGCGGCACTCGCGCAGGTCGCCGCACGAGCGGGCGCGCAGGGCAGCGAGGTCCGGTCCGACATGCCGGGCTCGGTCACCGAAATTCACGTGAAGGCGGGCGACGAAGTGAAGGCCGGCGACGTGCTGGTCGTGATGGAAGCGATGAAGCTGATCTTCCCGCTCGCTGCGCCGCGCGACGGCGTCATCGAGTCGCTGCATTGCCAGGTCGGCGAAATCGTGCCGCGCGGGCAGACCCTCGTGCAACTCACGCCGCTGGAACCTGCGGAGGACACGGCAAAGACGCCAGACGCAACCGAATCGATCGACAAATGAAGGAGACAACATGCGCGGACTCTATTTCGAGGAATTCGAGGTTGGCATGCGTTTCGAGCACGCGTTGACCCGCACCGTCACCGAGTGGGACAACATGCAGTTCTCGAACATGACGCTCAATCCGCAGCCGTTGCATATCGATGCGCATTTCGCCGCGTCGACCGAGTTCGGCAAGCCGATCGTCAACAGCCTGTTCACGCTCGGCCTGATGATCGGCATATCGGTATCGGAGACGACCTTGCGCACGACGATAGCCAATCTCGGTATGACCGACGTATCGTTTCCCGCGCCCGTGTTTCACGGCGATTCGATTCATGTGGTCACCGAGGTGATGTCGTTGCGCTCGAGCAAGTCGCGTCCCGGTGCGGGCATCGTGGAGTTCAGGCATACGGCGTTCAATCAGGACGATGTCGAGGTCGCACGCTGCACGCGTGCGGCGTTCATGCATCGCAAGCCGTCGTGAGCGCCGCCTCCTCGTGGCTGTTCGTGCCCGGCGATAGTGCGCGCAAGATCGAGCGCGCGCTGCAAGGCGCGGCGCATGCGCTCATCTTCGACTGGGAAGACGCCGTGGCGCCGCAAGCGAAGGCGGCCGCACGCACGGTCACGCGCGACGCGTTGAGCGCCGTCCGCGTACCGCGCGAACGCCTGTGGATTCGCGTCAACGCATTGACGACCAGTTTTCACGCGGACGATATCGAGGCGCTGCCGGTCGGCGCGATCGCGGGCGTTGTGTTGCCGAAAGCATGCGGTGTCGACGACATCCGCCACGTAAGCGCATCGCTCGACGCGATCGATCCGCAAGCCTCGCTCAAAATCTGCGGCATCGTGACCGAGACCGCCGCGTCGGTCCTCGCGCTTTCGGAGTTCCGCGCGCCCATGCCCCGGCTGCACGCAATGATGTGGGGCGGTGAAGACCTGTCGGCCGATCTCGGCATCGCGGACAATCGCGCAAATCACGGCGCCTACCGCGCGCCTTTTCTGCTCGCGCGCAATCTCATGCTGATGGCGGCGGCCGCGACGCAGTGCCTGCCGATCGATACGGTGGTCGTGAATTTCAAGGATCACGCTGCGCTGGCCGCCGAAGCCGCCGAGGCTCGCGCAGACGGCTTCACCGCGAAAGCGGCGATTCATCCGGATCAGGTGGCGGTCATCAACGACGTATTTGCATCGACGCCGGAAGAACTCGAATGGGCGAGGGCGGTTATCGAAACGATGGAGCATGCGCAAGGCGGTGTGGCGTCGATGAACGGCAAGATGCTGGACGCGCCGCATCTGCGACTGGCGAAGCGAATGCTTGCTCGTTAGCGCCGGATGTTCCAATAGCGCGACAGTAGTAATAAAAAAGCGGCGATGTAAAAACATCGCCGCTCGTTTTCTTGTTGGCACGCATCCAAAACGATCAGCGCTTCACTACGATCCCTTCCTTCTCGCGATCCCATAGCTGCGCGCGACGCTCCTGCGCATCGAGTTTGAGTTTGTACTTCTCGAGCTTCTCACTCGCGGTCTTAGGAAGTTTTTCGATGAACTCGACGAAGCGCGGCACCATGAAATAGCTCATATGCTCGCTGCTGAAGTTGACCACGTCCGCGTGGGTCATCGACTCGCCGGGTTTGAGCACGACGTACACCATCACGTCGTCCTCGCTCAGTTCGGACGCCACGGGAATCGCCGCGACTTCGTGGATCGCCGGATGGCGACAGAGGATCAGTTCGACCTCGTAAGCGGAGATGTTTTCGCCGCGCCGGCGAATCGCTTCCTTTTTCCGATCCATGAAGTACAGGTAGCCGTCTTCGTCGAGATAGCCGCGATCGCCCGTCTTGAACCAGCCGTTGTCGAATTCCCTGGCGGTTTCCTTCGGCATCTTGTAGTAGCCTTTCATCATGCTGCCCGGCTTCAAAGGCCGCATGTAGATTTCGCCTACTCCATGCGGCGGCAGATCGTGGCCCTCGTCGTCGACGATGCGCAGCTCGCATTCGCCGCGCGGCTTGCCGGCTGAACCGGCTTTTTCCGCCGGATCGTCGGGCGTGAAAGTGGTCATCGCGAAGTTTTCCGTCATCGCGAACACCGAGGTCAACGTAACGCCGAAACGCTCCTGAAACTCCTTGTAGATTTCCTCGGGTACGGGCACCGCCATGCAAAGACGCAGCCTGGTCTCGCGTTCGTGCGGACCCGGCGGCAACTTCCAGATGATGTTCGTCATTGCGCCGAGCGTGTTGAATTGGGTCGCTCCGGTGCTGCGGATGTCGTCCCAGAAACGCGTCGCCGAAAAACGCGGCGCAAGCGCAATTGCGGCGTCGGCCCAGAGCGCGGCGTACACGGAGTAATACGCGGCGTTGCCGTGAAAGAGCGGCAGGCAGGTGTAGAGCACGTCGTCGTCTCGATAGCCGAAGTTCAGCGTCAACGCGCGTCCCACTGCATGGCCTTGCGAGTGCGGACACTGCACACCTTTAGACGGCCCGGTCGTGCCCGAAGTGAACATGATCAGTTGCGTATCGTCGTATGCGACGCGATCGGGAGGCGGCTGCGAGGTGTCGTCGGATTCGATCGACGACAGCGGATGCACGCTGCTCGTGTTGTTCGACGCGATCCAGCCAGACGTATTCTGCCCGTGAATGTAGTAGCGCCTGACGAGCGGCAGTTCGTCGCGAATCGCTGCGATGCGATCGTTCCATTCTTCGTCGACGATAAACGCGGTCGCTTCGGACTTCTCCAGAAAATAGCGCAGCAACTCACCTTTTGCCGCTGTATTGATCGGCACGGCGACGGCGCCGAGCTTGTTCAGACCCCACACCGTCCAGAAGAATTCCGGACAGTTCGGCAGCATGATCGCGACGTGGTCGCCATGCCTGACGCCTCGCGCGGCAAAGCCGTTCGCATAGCGATTCGTGATGGTTTCCACTTCGCCGTAGGTGGTCTTCTGGTCTTTCCAGATCAGAAACGTCTTTTGCGGGATGCGTTTGGCCTTTTCGGCAATCACGCGACCCATCGTGCGGTCTTCCAGCGCGTAGTCCTGCATTGTGTCTCGCTCCTCGTCTACTCGCCCATATAGGCTTTGGTCAGTTCAGGATGGGACGACATGGCCTGCGCGCTGCCTTGCAGCTCGACGCGTCCATGTCTGAGCACGTACACATGGTCGGCCATCTTCAACAGCAGATGCGCGTTCTGCTCGACCACCACGACCGTGATACCTGCATCGCGCAAGCTCTGAAGATGGGCGAAAACCTGTTTGGTGATGACGGGAGCGAGGCCGAGGCTCACTTCGTCGGCGAGCAGCAGGCGAGGGCGCGACATCATCGCGCGCGCTATCGCGAGCATCTGCTGCTCGCCGCCCGACAGCGTCGAGCTGTCCTGTTTCTCGCGGCGCGCGAGCGACGGGAACATCTCCAGCATCTTCGCGTAGTCGTCGGCAATTTCGCCGCGCTGCTGCCGCGTATGCGCACCGGCGAGCAGATTCTCGCGCACGGTCAGATCGGGAAACATGCCGCGTCCTTCCGGCACATGCGCGATGCCCATGCGCACGATGCGTTCGGGCCTGGTTTTGCCGATGTCGCTGCCATCGAAACGGATCGCGCCGCTTTTCGCGCGTACGAGACCGCTGATCGTGCGTAACAGGCTTGTCTTGCCGGCGCCGTTTGCGCCGAGAATGCCAACCAGCTGGCCGCGCTCTACTTTGAGCGACACGTTGCTCAACGCGCGCACCGGTCCGTAGCTGACGCTCAGGTCGTCGACTTCAAGCATCCGTGGGTACCTCGCCGAGATATGCGAGCAGCACGCGCGGATCGTTGAGCACTTCGTCTGGCGTGCCTTCTGCGATCGTGCTGCCCGCATCAAGCACGAACGCGCGGTCGCAGAGCCGCCGCACGAGGCCCATGTTGTGTTCGACGAGCAGCACGGAGAGTCCGTGTTCGCGCCGCAATTCCAGCACGACGTGACCGAGGTGCTCGATTTCCGCTTCGTTGAGGCCCGCGATCGGCTCGTCGAGCAGCAACTGCGTCGCACCCATCAGGATCACACGCCCCAGTTCGATCAGCTTGCGATGCCCGTACGGCAGGCTGCCGGTCATCATGTCGACACTGGCCGCGAGACCGACGCGCGTCGCCACTTGCGTTGCTTCGTGACGCGCCTGTTCCTCGGCGCGGTGCACGCTGGGTAAGCCGATCATCTCGCCGATCACCGAATAACCAAGGCGCCGATGGTGCGCCACCATCAGATTTTCCAGCACACTCAATTCGGGAATCAGCTGCGGGTGCTGGAATACGCGCCCCAGGCCCATCCCCGCGATCTGGTCGGGCCGTTTGCCGACGAGGCTTTCGCCGCCGAGTTCAATTGTGCCGGCAGTCGGCCGCGAGATGCCGGAGATGCAATTGAGCAGCGTGCTCTTGCCCGCGCCGTTCGGACCGATCAGGCCGACAATCGTACCTGGCTCGACGCTCAGCGATACGTTCTCCAACGCGTGCACGCCACCGAAGCGCACCGAGAGCGAGCGGACTACCAGCGCGCCATGCGGCTTCATGGCCGCCCCCTTGAGCGCTTGCCGAGCAGGCTGTTCAGGCCGCCGGGCAGCAGAATCACGACGAGCATCAGCGAGATGCCGAACACGAGGCCAGGCGCGTCCTTGAAGCCGCGAAACGCTTCCGGCACCACGACGTAGAACGCTGCGCCGAGCAGGGCGCCGCGCACGCTGCCCATGCCGCCGATCACGATCATCGCGAGAAACATGATCGACATGTTGATGTCGAAACTCTCGGGGTTCAGATAGCGCAGCACGTTGGCATAGAGACCGCCGCCGACGGCGGTATAAAACGCGCTGAGCGCGAATGCGATCACCTTGTAGCGGGCGACGCGAATGCCGATGCAGGCCGCGGCGGTCGGGTTCTCGCGCAGCATCGAGAGGGCACGGCCCGTACGGCCCGACGCGAGCCGGAACGCGGCCCACGTGCCGGCCGCCAGCGTGATCGCGATCACCCACGCGAAACGGCTGCCGTCGGCCACAGAGATGCCGAAGAATTCCGGCGCTGGAACCTGCAGCCCGCCGCCGCCGCCCGTCACCGAGCGCCATTCGAAAATCGTCTTCTGCGTGACGATGCCGAAACCGAGCGTGGCGATCGCCAGATAGAGATCCTTCAGGCGCAGCGCGGGCAGCGCGATCAACGCGCCGATCACGGTCGCGATCGCGCCGGCCAGCGGAATTGCGACCCAGAACGGCAGACCGTAGCGCTGAGTGATGATCGCGGAGGCATAGGCCCCGATCGCGAAGAAGCCCGCATGGCCCAGGCTCGACTGACCCGAGAATCCCGAGAGAATCGTCAGGCCGATCGCGACGAGCGCGAAGATGCCGATCAGGTTCAGCAGATAGACGACATAGCCGCCGCTAAAGAGCGCGATGCCCGCGTACAGCACGACGAAACCCGCGAGAAACCACTGATCGCGACTCTGCTTCAGACGCACGCGCGGCGTGGAGCGTCCCGCGGTGATCCGGTTGATCACTGACATGGCGCGGCCCTCACAGCTTGGTCGACCGGGTGCGGCCGAAGATACCGGCCGGTGCGACCAGCAGCACGACGATGATCAGCACGAAGGAGAGGGCGTCGCCGAACGATCCGGACACGTACGCGCCGAGCAGGTTCTCCATCACGCCGAGCACGAGGCCGCCGACGAACACGCCCGGCAAGCTGGTCAGTCCGCCCAGCACCGCGCCCGCGAAGCCTTTGATGAGCAGCGGCGCCATCATGTTGACGTCGAGGAACAGGATGGGCGCGACCAGGATGCCGGCGACCAGCCCCGCGACGCTGCCCATCGCCCATGCGAGCGCGAACGAACGGCTCACCGAGATGCCCATCAGTTTGGCGACCGACTGGTTCTGGCTCGCCGCGCGCAACGCAATTCCGGCGCGTGTATGACGCAGGATCAGCGTGAAGATGACGATCATCGCGACCGACACGAGAATCGTCAACGCGCTGTCCGGCGAGACGTTGACGCCGAACACCTGCAGCATCGGAAAATCGGCTACCGGACTCGTGAACACGTTGGTCAGATTGCCCCAGATCATGCCCGCGATGCTGTGCAGCGCCATGTTCAGCCCGAGCGTCGCAACCACGGCATTGAGAATCGGTGCGCCGAGTAAAGGCCGGATGATCAGTTGCTGCACGACGATCCCTTGCAGGATCGCGAACACGATTGCGGCGGGCAACGCGATCCACCACGACAGCGAATACGTGTTGAGCATCGTGTAGGCGACGAAGGTCGAAAACATCGCCATTTCGCCTTGTGCGAAATTGGGCACGTCGGTGGCCTGCAGCACCAGCACGACCGCAATGCCGATCAACGCATAGAGGCTGCCGGATGCGAGACCACCGATGATGAGCGCCGCGTTCATGAGGTTTCCCGCCCTCTCGTGTGTGTTGCCGCCGCAGCCGGCGCGGCGAGTTCGCGCAGGCGCTCTCTGCGCGCGCCGCCGCTCAGCATCTCGAGGTAGCGCAGACCTTGCGGATCGATCACCTCGTTGAGCAATTGCAATTCGGCGTCGGTCGGTGGCGTACTGGTATGCACGTTGTCTCGCCAGCCGAGCGTGAAGCCTGTGTTCGATTCGATTTCCTCGCGAGTCACGCCGTCGTGTAGCTGCGCGACTTCGAAGCGCCCCGATGCCCCCGTGATCAGCACGCCGAGATCGCTCACCACGGTGATCGTCATGTCGGGCGGGCCACCGGTGTCTGCATTGCCCGCGCCGCTGATGAAATCGAGCGTGTCGACGAACACCTGGCGCGTATGGCGCGGCGCGTAGTAGTAGAAGCGTCGCGCGGCGGTCGATGCGTCCGGAATGCCGGCCGAGCCGGGAAGACGCACGCGCGGCGCGGCATGCGGGCCGATGGTCACGTTGTTCGTCGCGCCGCGAGCGTCGATCTGCGCGGGCCGCATGAACTCGGTCCAGCGTTTGCCGGACAGGAAGATGCCCGGCATGTAGTGCAGATTGATCTGCAGATAGTCGAGCCACAGCGACGCGCGCGGCACCGTGTCGAACTCGTCGAGGCCGAGCGTCAGCGTGCGCGTGCCTTGCGTCAGCGTGTTGCCGTTGGGGCAGAGGCTCGTGCAGTTCGGCGCATGCATGTGCTTCGCGAGCATGTACGCGGAGGTCGACATGAACGTGCCGATACCTTCGGCGAGAAAATCGCAATCCTCGACCATTCGCGCCATGCATACGACGATCTGGTCGGCTTTACGGCGCTGCAGGTCGGTAAGCGACGTCGCGGTCATGCAAACGCTCCCATGGCGTGGTCGAGCCAGCGTGGCCACGCGGTCGTGTCGTTCGCGGCGTCGGCATAGTCGAGCACCGCGGCGAGATCGAGCTTGCGATCGGGCAGGCAGGACGTCGGCAGACTGCCGCCGGATACTTCGGCGACGTGGGTGACGAAAACGCCCGACACCTGGATGCCGCCTTGCATCGCCAACAGTTCGTCCGTTTCGACGATCCGCTCGGCCGTGACGATCGTCACGGCGGCGGCGGCCGGCAGATGCCGGTCGAGCGCAAGCTGACCTTGCAGATTGCAGTTGCCATGGCGATCGGCCGCGCTCGCATGCAAAATCGCGACGTCGACGCGCAGCGCCGGAACGGCGAACAGCGACTCGCCCGTTAAAGGACAGTTGAAAGCCTTCAGGTCGGCGCGGACCATCGGGATATCGGTACGCGCGATTGCACCGCGCATCGGCAGGAACGGCACACGCATTACCGCTGCCTGGAGTGCATAGCTGAGCGTGTATTCGGTCTCCTCGACGAGTTCGAGCGTGCCGTTCTGTACCGCGCGCGTGAAGTGCGGTGCGAAGCCGACTACTTCGAGTCCGGTATAGCAGCTTCGCAAGCGTTGCACGCAGTTCGCGCCGATCAGGAGATCGGTTTCGATACCGCCGGTCAGCGTGATCAGTTCCAGATTGCGCCGCTTCGCTGCCGCGATGCCGAGCGCCGCGGCGACCGGCCGCCGGTACAACGTCATGCCGCCGAGCGCCACGCTCATGCTGTCGTGGACGGCACTTAGCGCATCGCGCAGCGTGGATCGTTTGTCAGCGATCATTCGGCCTGCATCCAGTCGGTGTTGATCACCCATTTGCCGTTCTCGGCGCGCATGAAGGCGACTGCGTTGCTGCCGGCATGATTGGTCGGCGAGAACGTCAGCGGCGCCATCAAACCCGTGTCGAAATTTTTCATCTGTTCCAGCGCGGCGGCGATCTTCTCGCCGGTTGGATCACCCTGCACGTGCTTGAGCGCTTCGACGAAGATCATTGCGGCGGTGTAACCGTGCATGCTGTAGGTGGTCGGCGGAGATTTCGGCAGGTACTTCTTCTGCCGTGCGATGAATTCCTGCACCGCGGGCTTCTTCGAGTCGAGCGGCTCCATCACCGCGACGGCGATCGCACCGTTCACGAGCGCCTGACCGGCGAGCTGGAATGTCTGCGGATCGCCGAGTGCGTTGTGACCGCTGAATTGCGGCTTCCAGCCCATCTTGTTCGCTTCCCGTATGACGAGCGCCGCGTCTCGGGGGATGCCGAAGAACACGACATCGGTGGCGCCGGAGTCTTTGGCCTGTGCAACCACGCCGCTGAAGTTGGTCGTGCCGCGATCGAACGGCAGCTTCGCTTCCTTGACGTTCAGCTTCTGCATTCGCGCGTCGAACCCTGCGAGCGCGTCCTGCCCGAAGTCGTCGTTCTGGTAGATCACCGCGATCTTGTCGTGCTTCAGGGTCTTCACCAGGTAGGTGCCGAGCAGGTCGGCCTGCAAGCGCACTTCGGGCAACGACGTGAACACGTATTTCTGAACCGGTGTGGTGAGTTTGTGGCTGAACGCGTAGGGCGCGATCAGCGGCAGCCGGCGTTCCTGCACGTAGGGCAGCATCGCCGCGGTACCGGGCGTGCCGGTCGGCGCGACGAGCGCGACGATGTGGTCCTGTTCGGAGAGCTTCTTCGCGCCCGCAAGCGAGCGCATCGGCTCATAACCGTCGTCCTCGGCGACCAGTTCGAGCTTGCGGCCATTCACGCCGCCCTGATCGTTGACGTAGTCGACGTAGACCTGCACGCCGTCGCGTACCCCTTGGCCCAAAAGCGACATCGCGCCCGACGAAGGTCCGGTGAACCCGATCTTCACCGTATCGGCGGCCATTGCAGGGGACATGCTGCACACGCACAGGGCACCGGCAATAGCGGCCAGCGCAACGCGAAGCGGCGAGAAGCAAGAAACGGTCATCGTGTGTCTCCTGATCTTGTGATTTTTTGCGGCGATAACCTGCGGCGCCAACGACAGGCACCCGAACGCTGCTGCTCCCCGAAGCGTCTCCGGGAGAACGCTGATGCGCATTTCGACTGCTGACGACGTAGACTCTTTTTCAGACTAACGCCAAGCTAACCCGCGTGTCAACCGACTGACCGAGCGGTTAGTTTGGAATGGAAATGATGAATTTTGCTAAAGAAGCCTCGTCTGATATGACCGTTGCGTGGCCATGCCAACTGGCAACATTCCTCCGGGATCAGAGAAAACCCGTATGCGTGAATCGCGTATAACGAGTGGGATCTAACCCTTCTTTCCCTTGGCTGACCAAACGGTCAGGCCGGTTGATCACCAGTTGACATGCGGGGCGTCCGATCGATAACCTCCGTTCATGGACAGCCGCTTAACAACGTGCGAAACGGGCGAGGCGGCGGATCGGCACGTCAACGCTTATCCGTGGAGGAACGATGGAGCCGAATGGTGTCGTGGCAAGCCGGGCGGGCAACGTAGGCGTGATCGAACTGGCACGACCGGGAAAATTCAACTGTCTCTCGCTGGCGGTGTTCGCCGGCCTCGAAGCCGCGCTCGATGAATTCGACGCGTCCGATTCGAGCGTGCACGCAATCCTGATCTGCGCGCAGGGCAAGAACTTCTGCACGGGCGCGGACCTCGCGGAAGTGCTCGATCTGCGAACGGAACTCGCGAAGATGCAGGCGTTCATCCGCACCGCGCATCGTGTCATGAACCGGATTGCGCATTGCCGCCGTCCTGTGATCGCGGCGTGCCAGGGGTTGGCGCTGGCGGGTGGTTTTGAACTGATGCTGGCGTGCGATGTCGTGATCGCCGCGGCGGACGCGCGTTTTGGCGACCAACATGCGCAGTACGGATTGCTGCCGGGGTTCGGCGCGAGCCAGCGACTGCCGCGCCTGATCGGTATGCGGCGCGCGCTGGACCTGTTCTATTCCGCGCGCTGGCTCGATGCGCAGACCGCGCTCGACTGGGGCATAGTCAATGAGGTCGTCGAGCCTGAGCGGCTGCGCGAAGCGGCGCTAGACTATTGCGGCAACCTCGCGATGCGCAGCCGCATCGGCATCGCAACGATTAAGCGTCTTGCAATCGAAGGACTGGAAAGCAACTTGCAGACAGGTTTGATGCTCGAAGAAACGACCGTGCCGGCCGGCCTGCTGGAAGACGACGTCACCGAAGGACTCGACGCGTTTCGCTCGCGGCGTGCGCCCCGATTTCGTTCCTGATGGAAGCGCCGTAGACACCGAAGCGCGAGCGCCCGATGACCCGGCGACGCTTAAACCGCTGAGATGCCGCCCGTGATACTGATGGCCTGACCGGTGATTTTCGCAGCGGCAGGCGACGCGAGAAAGACCACGAGTTCCGCGATTTCGTCTTTGTCGACCAGCCCGAGTTTGGCCATTTGCGCGGCTTTGCTGAACAGCTTGCCCGCGAACGGGTCGGCCATGATCTTTTCGTAATGCTCGGTGCCCCCTGTCAGCGATGGTGTCACAACGTTTGCACGAATACCGTCGTGCTTCGCCTCGATGGCGAGTCCGCGCGTGAACATCACGATGCCGGCCATGGCCGCGCCGATCAGGCTCTCGCCGGGTGTCGGCAGCTTGGCCGCGTCGGACGCGATGTTAATGATCGCGCCGCGTTTTGCTTCACGCATGTGCGTGAGCGCTGCGCGACCGCAAAGCAGCTGCGCGAACAGGCAGCGTTCCAGAATGCCGGGAATCGCTTCGAGCGGCGTTTGATGCAACAGCCTGGGCAGATCGTTGCCGCCCGTCGAGTTGACCAGCAGATCGATACGCCCGAACGCGGCGATTGCATCGGCCATGATGCGTTCGGCAACGACGGGCTGCGCGGCGTCGCCGAGAGAGACGACGATTTGCGCATGAGGGTAGGTGGATTGCAATTCCGTGCGCGCGAGGTCCGCGCGCTCCGCGTTGCGGCCATTCAGAAGCACCCCGGCCGCGCCGGCTGCGAGCAACGCATTGGCACACGCACGGCCGATTCCGGCGGTGCCGCCGGTGACGACGGCCACAATGGGCCCAAGCTTCGATACGGAGATGGGTTCTGGCATGAGCGTGGCGTCCTGGCACGGGAAGGTCGGGGAAATTTCAGTGTAGTAGCTAATTGACCTGCTGGGTGACAGACCTACTGATAGGTTAGAATTCCAACGCACTGGTCAGAGGAGCGAGCGTGATCGACAATACGATGAACCAGTGAAGCGGGTTCGCCCGATCAGATTATTTGAGTAAGGCGTCAGCAAGTATGAAGGCATTTTCTTTGACGATTGGAGCAGCGCGATGAGCACCTGGAAGAATGCGGTGCTCGGCGCGAGCGAACAGTTCGATCGCAAGCGCGACGTGCTTCTGCGCGAAGCAGCAGCGTCGTTCAACAGGCGCGGGTATCACGGAACGTCCCTCGCTGAGATTGCCAAGAAGCTCGGCGTCACCAAGGCGGCGCTCTACACCTACGTACCGAGCAAAGAAGAACTGCTTTACTTCTGCCACGATTCGGCAATGAACAGCGCTGTCGAAATTCTCACGCAGGCGCGTGCGAGCAACGGCAACGGCCTGCAGAAGCTCGTGATGACACTCAGGCGCTACGTGGATCTGATGCTCGGCGAAGACGGCAGCTACGTCGTGCTGCTCGAAGAAAACGCGATGAAGCCCACGCATATGCGCGCGATCGTCAAACGCCGTGACAAGTTCGAACACGGTCTTCGCGAGCTGGTCAGCGAAGGCATTGCGGACGGCAGCATCGTGCCGTGCAATCCGAAACTCGCCATCTTCATGATCATGGGCGCGATGAACTGGAGCCGGAAGTGGTATCAGCCTGACGGGCAGTGGAGCGGGCCGCAAATCGCTGTGTCGCTGGTCGAGATTCTCGAACGCTCGCTTGCGGGCACGCCGGTCAAGGCGCTAATCGAAGATCCGTCGAAAGTCGATGCCGAAGAATTTCTCGAGGGCACGCGCACAAGCGAGTCGCCGCGTCCGCTGGCCTAGCTGGTGCGGAGTATCAGGCGATCGACTGGCCGAGCGGAAATCCGTACTAGTTGAACGCGATCGGGGACCGGCCGCGCGACGGGAAACCAGCGATATGAAAAGACTTGGATATCGGTTGTGCAAAGATCGGAACGGCGCGCGCCTTGTCACTCTGGATTAGTCGATGGGGATCGTACGTGAGATCGCGCGGCGACTGACGCGCTGTGACGGCGCTCACGGCCTGGAGCGGCGGCTGCCGGAGCGAGCGTGGAGTCATCTCGGACAATCAAATTTGACATAATGTTAATTAACACCATTTAGAACGATCGTGCTTTTTACGGATTCATCAGATGCACATCGCCGCGACACTTATCGTCCGCCACAGTTGGTTATCGGGCCACAAAATCGCTGACCGTCAGCCACAGCGGCTCGTCGGGCCGCGCAAGTAACTTTCTTTGTGTGACGGCGACGATGCGATTGCGGCCGTCTTCAAAAGTTTTGAGGGTGCGCGTCGCGTCGGCGCCACGTGGTAGCCAGAAATGCTCTTCGAGTGCGTCGCGCGCAATTGCGCCTTCGACCTCGCGGCCGCGGATCGACAGCGTGAAAACCACGGCGCGTCCGTCCGGCGAGACGGCGGCCGCGCGATCAAGAACTTCCATGACACACCTCAACGATATTATTCGCGGTCTTTGTATTTGTACTGCGCCGCGCTGCGATAAATCTACCAGAAGTGATAGGCAGTGCAATCGCCCACAAGCAACGTTTCAGCCGCGCCGGGGGTTCCCGAACAGCGATCGTCATGGGGCGTGTCGAGCCCCCACGATTTTACGCAGGCCGGCGTCGCTGTAAGCGGTTCTGTGTCTTGTTGTGTCCGGAAACGAAATAGACGGTTAGTTGCGTATTTGCAGTTATACCTTCACGGATTGGTGAGTTTTTTCAGGACCAAGTGTGTGCCTCGTCACTGCCGCGTGAAAACACCAATAAAGACTCGATTCACCAGCAAGAATGCAACGGTCGAAGAAGCGTTCGAAGATAACGCGCATATCGGTGACAAGGCGAATGTAGATGGCGTCGCCGGGATATAACCGCCATTGGTTGAGTTGCGGCCGGCGACTTTGAAAGCGAACGTTGTAGATCACGCACGGAGGACCACGCCCCCTGCGTTGCCGGCCTCCCCGCTCCCAATTATGGCTCTTGACGCCATAATATGTGGTATGGCATCCTACGCCATATGAAGAAGAAAGCCACACTCCTATTCGAGGACCGAACCGTCTACCCGGACGGGGCTATTCTCGAAATGCGCATCTGGCGACTACCCGAAAGCGACGCCGAACGACCGCACGGTCTCAAGTACAGCCTGTTTTACGGTCGGGCAGGCCAGCGAATCATCGGCTACGACAATGAGCGGGGCAAAGGCGACCACCGACACTATCGCGATCGGGAAGAGCCGTACGCATTTTCGACACCTGAGCAATTGGTGGCTGATTTTCTGGATGATGTAGAACGTGAGCGAGGTGAATCATGAGCAAACTTAATGTGCATGTTGGTGGTGCGCGGGATATGGGTCGTCGATTCGCGGCAGCGTTCAACCGTGCGCAAGCAGGCGAGAATTTCGAAGAGCGGCATGTGACGTTTTTGTCGCTCGAGGAGATGCTGGCTGCGCTGTCGCCGAAGCGCCTCGAGATGCTTCGTCATCTACATCGCGAAGGCGCAGAGAATGTGAAGGCGTTGGCAACTGCGCTGAACCGGGACTACAAACGGGTCTACGAAGACGTGGCGATTCTGGAGAATGCTGGCCTCGTCGTGCGTGAAGAAGGACGTCTGAGCGCGCCGTGGGACGCGTTGACCGCCGAGGTGTCCTTGTGACCGAATCGCGAAACGTGGTCATGGATGCGCCTCGATGATCGTCGGCTACGCGACGATGGTGTCGTTCAATCGGACCAGCGGCATGTACCGTGCCGAGTTTGTCAGCCGGAATGACGCTGCCGACTTTTACGCGCGCCACAGGGTGCTACTGCTCCTCGAAGGTGCGCGTTTATTGACCGTGCCTCTCGCCGGTTGCGCACGCAGGGGTGTCGGGCCGAAGGCTCGCGCTTTCCGGGAGTCAACGTGAGCCACGATCTGGGAATGGTTCGGCACTGCAGCGTGAAAACACCGATAAGGATGAATTTACGAGCGAGAGAAGCGTTCGTAGATCGCGACGCATATCGGTGACGACGTGAATGTGTATGGGCATGGCACAGTCGGACGCTAACGCAGGACAATGCCCTCGTGCCTTGGGTGTCACGTAGAAGCCGCGGAATTCAGCGGACAGAAGACCAGATTAACTAAATAGTTAACGTAAAATTGATCACTTTAATTATGTCAAATTTAAGGGTCCGAAATTTATCGGCAGCCCAAATCAATAATGGAACGACCTCTTCGGCAAGCGCTCCGCGCTGAATCGCAATCTGCCACGGCTTGCCGATATGGCGATTACGGGATCGGGGAATGGTCCATTTTGCCGGGTTCGGGTTGCGAACGAATGGGAGAGTTTTGGGCATCAGGGTTCGTTGGTGATCTGCCGAACGGGGATAGCGGCCAGGGGCGGAGGTTGCTTAAACGTTGCCTTCTGACGAAGCGGCCCCGCGACGTGCGATGAATGCATCGACATGCCGGATCGCCTGTTCGCACTGGTCGGGTGACAGGTTGTGGATGCACGCCGGCACCGGGTTAGAGCCGAGTTCGGATGCAACCCAGCGGATCGCTTTCGCGCGGGCTTCGAACGGATTGACGTGATCACGCCTGACCTTGCCCGAGACCAGTGGCTCGAGCACGTCGTGCAGGCGGCTCTTCGCGTCGCGCAACGCGCCGTCGGCGCGACGTCCCAGCGGCACGTTCCGTGTGCTGCGCGAGTGGATGCCGATCCACGCCTGACACGCTGTGCAGACCCACAGCGCGCCGTGGTCGTCGCGGTAGGGATACGACGCTTCATCGTATTTCACGAGCGCGGCGTGAGCACCGCAGTAATCGCACAACGGCTGGGGCAATGCGTTGATCGGGCGACCTACCGCACCGGACACTCCTTCTCACTGAATTCAGATCACATTATCCGCGATTGTCGGGAAGCGAAAGCTGTACGATTGTCGCGATCATTTGTAAGTGAGACCGTGGGTCCCTCGCCCAACGCGAGCTCGGTGAATGGCCGCGCCCGAGCAGGCACGACCGCCTCTTGTCACCCTTTTATGTCAAATTGTCAGGGAGATTAACAGAAACTGACAGCCGTGTCGGCTTTGGCAATCAGACATGGGGAATACAAGAAGACGCTGCACTGGCCATTGCGAGTGGCGATTGCGAACTAAACTGGAAGCCACGTCCCAGTCATTTCCGTTGAGGAGCAAAGCGTCGAGGCGAGGCTAGCCGACCACCATCGTAATCTAGGAGTGTCCGACCGTCGGCATCACAAAGAGGCGTTCATCCCACACCACGGGTTGCGGCTCGGTCACAACAATCCGCGTCGCGTCGGGGTGTGCGGGATTGACCAGCACGTTGAACTCTGCACGGACGACGACGGAAGGTACCATCAGGAGCGCGGTACGCGACTCGGTCAGCCAGGCGTCGCCGAACTCCCTTGCCGCCTGCAGTGCTGGCGCATCCCATCCCCCTGGCAACGATTCGGCCGAATGGAGTTCGACGCGAATATCGTCGGGAACCGCTGCTTCAACCCATCCGTGTGTCTTCGGTACCTTGCCGATGCGCGCATGAACAAGAACCTCGAGCATCGCACCGGCGAAGGTCGACGCGGCGTAGATGACCGGTCGCCCCGGGCTATTGAAGCGGCCGCCCACCAGCATCGCGCCGGTGCCGCTCCAGACCGTATGTCGAGTGTCGGCGATTCGAAACAACTTCACGCCGGCAACCCATAAAACAGTTTCCAGAGCAGCTCTTCGACCCGGCGCGCGCCGAGTTCGGTCAGCGCAACATCGAGTGGCGCCCGCCCCTCGAGCTCCGGGTGCGGCGTCGACAGGAATTCCCGCGCGTCCTCTTCGTCGTTCCAGACGTAGGCCGTCGTCGCGACGATCCTGGCCAGCCGCTCAGTCTTTTCCGATTCGTCTGGCGTCAGCCGATCGCGACGCCGCTTATAGGTCGCCTCGGGGATGATGCGGGCACGTAGCGCACGCCGGGCGTCAGCACCCTGCGTCGCATGTTCGACGCCCGCGCGCAGCGCGGACTTGGGCAGTCCGTCGCGGACAAGTGCTTCGAGTTCCGCGAGCGTGTGCGGAACCTGCCGCAGTTCCATGACTGCGGCCACTGCCTCAGGCGTAATCAGTGACATGCGACTCCCGACTAAAGTATCAGTTGATACCCAATCATAGCGCAATTGATACTGTCCGCAAACCCATCTTTAACTAGCAGGCGCCAGCGGGGAGACTGCCGAGACGGCTTCCTCGACATCGTCCGTGCCTGCGAGATCACCCACATAGCATGGCGGCCCGTTATGGCCTACAGAAATCTTTCATACACGAAATGCTCAAGCAATTAAGCATCCGCTCGCGACGGGATGTAGCTCGCGCCCCGCAGCCGAAGAAAAACCCGCCAGGCTCCGAAGAGAACTGGCGGGTTTGAGCTACTGATTTCGGATCCACATACCAGGCGATGGTGACGGAGTTGACGCCTGCTCAGGCTCCTCCAGCGACCAGCCAGCCTCCATGTCCACGGCATCCAACATCTTGGCAGGTCACCAATCGTCAATTCGAGACGCTTCATCGTGGCCTCGTGAGACAGGCAATCTTTCCCCTTCGACGTTTCGACTATCAGAAACTTGAAGAGCGTGTCGCCACACTGATCAGCGCAAGCCAGCCCTCCCCGCCCTGCGCAAGTTGTCACCGCGCAACCTGAAGCCATGGGCGAATCCAGAATTTGTGCTGCAGCCTCCTGCACAAATTGAAGCCTCTTCGGCCTGGTAAACACAGGATTGCGAATTAAACGTCGATCACTATAATATGTCTACATGAGCGCTCCCGTTTGCGCCAGGTTTACGAGAAATGCGGCGCGCGCCGTGCACTAGCAGAGTCCTGAGATACGTGTCCCCTCGTTTACTGATTCCTTGTAACAGTGGCAACTCATGCAAGATTGCACCGACGCGCATCGCGAAAGCCGCACGTCTGGCGTTCGCGCCCGTGGATCGGCTGGTGGCTGTTCTCCGCTCGCTTGTTTAGGCGCGCAGTTGCTTTGACGAAAACGGGCTTTCCGTCGGCGCTCCCGCGAATCTCAGACTTCGCCGCCGGATAACTGTGCAGAGGCGCGGTAACGATCTTGCGCGGCACCGGTGTGATCGGAGGGCCTGCAGGAAGATGCTTGTTGCCGCAGCCTTGGCGCCCCGCTTTTGCACCGGAACGTCCAGTTCGACATCGTGCTCGTCGACTGCCCGCCACAACAGATACGGCGCGCCGCGCGAGCATCACAAACATTTCGTCCAGGTGCCATGTACCGCCAGCTTGCGCCGCGCCGCTTTTGCGCAATGGGCAAAACCAGCGCCGAACTTGCACCTGCAACGGATCTTTTCGTATGTGACCAAGTCACCAAGCTCAAGCAACAACTCCTTGATGTCGCACTCGCAATGTCGAACTTCGCGCAACACTCGCAGTGCAGCCACACGCGAACACCTATCGAAAGATAGGTTTCGCCGTCACCGCGTGGCGAGATGCCGCCATTGCGAGCGCGACAAGACAACCTAATGGGCTCTTGCGGGAAAACACCGAAGTATGGCCGTAACCCGCAAGCCATCGCAACCTCACGAACTTTCCAATAGTCAGGGACCAGCCGCTTTCAAGGATGCCCACCTTTATATAGGTGTGTCACGTCAAACAGATCAGTAGCATTGGAATCAGACAGGGCAATTTCCCGCAAAGTCACGAACGTGATCGCGGGCAACGCACCCGGAATAGTCGCACATGGACCACCTCGGAAACGGCCTGCGTACGGCATTAGACACCCCAGAAATAGAGACATGTCGTGATTACCGCGCCTACCGCACTGGCCAGGGCACTGTCACAATGCTGGGTCGGTCAAGTAAGATCGCGTGATGAATAATGCAAAATCGCTTTATCACGGACACCGCTTTCCTGCGGCGGTCATCAGTTGCGCGGTGCGCTGGTACTTCAGGTTTCAGCTCAGTCTGCGTGACATCGAAGAACTGCTGTTCGAGCGCGGGATTGTCGTCAGTTACGAAACGGTCCGACGCTGGGCCGACAAGTTCGGAGCGAGGTTCGCGCATCGTGTCAAGGCTGCACGTCGCAAGCCCGGTACCACATGGCATCTTGACGAACTATTCGTGACCTTGCGCGGCGAGCCTTGCCTGTTGTGGCGCGCCGTCGACCAGCACGGTGCTGAACTCGATATCCTGCTACAGAAGCGCCGTGACAAGGCGGCAGCGAAGCGGTTTTTCAAGCGCGTGCTTGCCTCGTGCTATGAGACACCACGCAAGATTGTGACCGACCAGTTGAGAAGCTATCCGGCGGCGGAAGCCGAGATTCCCGTGCTGGCTCACGTCAGGCACGTCTTCGTCAAAGCCAGCGCGCGGATCAATAACCGGGCTGAAAACAGCCATCAACCGACGCGCGAGCGTGAGCGACGCATGCGTGGCTTCCGGGATCCTGAACGCACGCAGGCATTCTTATCGAGCTTCGGTCCGATCCGGCAGCACTTCGCACTCAAGCGACACCTGGTACGCGCCTCACTCTATCGCAAACAACTTGCCGCACGCTTCGCCGCCTGGCATTGTTTGACTGAGGCTACCCAAAATCCGCCCGTTTTCTGAGCAAGCGCGTGTCCGCTCCGTTATTGCGTCGCGAACAATTTAACGTGACAGTGCCGACCTGACGGTCGATTACGCGGGCGGCAACACTCTGCAAAAAAAGCATCGGCGCTGCGGCCGTTCATGGGCGCATCGTCTGCTCGGGTCGAGTAGCGGGAATCGATGTCACGTTCAACGTCGACGAATTCTCGCGCAAGCAGATCGAAATGATCGGTGTCACCAACCGCACGCGCACGCTCGAAGAGCGTATTGGCGTCGTGCGCAGCTTCGCGCGTGACCTGTGCCCGTATTTTTTGAGAACGGCGCCCTGCAGCCGATTATCGACAGTACTTACCCACTCGGCGACGCTGAAGCCGCATACGAGTACATGGCCTCCAACAGACACTTCGGCAAGATCGTACTGAAGGTATGAAGAAGCCCGGGACTTTGGCACCGCGCGATTCAGGAACGCTTGGTCAAAGTTTGGTATAAGTTATTGGCTCGCGTCAGGTGCGCATTCATTGCATCGGCGGCGGCATCACCGTCATGTTTCGCGATGGCGTCGACGATCCGTTGATGTTCTGCCAAGGTCAGTTCTTCAGCGCCTGGCGCGCGCACGAGCGGACGATAGTACTCGCCCGCCCAGCGAAACAGCGACTCGACGATCGACGGAAAAATCGGATTGCCGCTGATCCTCGCGATGTCGCGGTGAAACGCCATGTCGCGCTCGATGAACTCTTCGAGATTGACCATCGAAGCCCGATGTTGCGCGACGCTCAATTGCAGTCGCGCCACGTCCTCTTCGGTGGCGCGCTCGGCGGCCAAACGCGCCGTGCCCGTTTCGAGAAACAGGCGCGCGTGCTTCACATGCTCGAGCATCTGCGGATCGGTGCGCAGCAAGTGCATCGCGCCGCTTGCGATCTGGCCGATCAACCGGTCGGCCGTCGGCACGACGACGCGCGCGCGTTCGCCGTGTACGATCTCGACGATGCCGGAGCGTTCGAGCGTCTGCAGCGCTTCACGCACGGCAGGACGCCCTACGCCGTAAATTTCCATCAGTTCCCGCTCTGACGGCAGTTGCGCGCCGGGCGCGATTTCGCCCGAGCGAATACGCTCCATCAGACGGTCCACCACTTCCTGGTACAGCTTCCGACGCGGGATGATCTCGCCCATTACATTTCAACGACAAGCTTCTGGTGTAATGACAATACCATACCCCGATCGATTCTTGCGAGGGACCGCTCGCTGTTTCGGTTAGCCGCACGGCGTTGACGCCACGTCGCGGCCCTCTTTCACCAGTCCGAAGAACGATGCGCCGCCGATCTGCCCGCCCTTCAGCACGATCTCCAGCCCGTCGCGCTGCGCCGACTTCGACCACGCGCGGCACAACGGTGCGCCTGGCGCGAGACCCGCGGCAACACTGAGCGCATCGATGCCCATCGTGCTCGCGACTTCGCCTGAACTGTCGCCGCCCGCGACGACCACGCGCGACAGCGGCACGCGCTCCAGCAAGCGTCGCATCGCTTCCGCCAGCGCGCCGCCGACGTTGCGTGCCGCCTGCTGACGCGTCAGGCCCGCCTCGCGCGCGATCGCGTCGAAGCCGATCACGTCGGGATCGTCGGGGCCTTCCGCGCTGTGTACGATGCTGCTCACGCCGCGGCGAAGCGCATCGGCGGCGACGCCGACCGCGCGCTCGATCTCCGCGCCGCCCGCCTGCGAATCGAGCGCGTGGCGCAGATGGAGCCGTTCGACATGAAACCCATGCGCCCGCGCCCATGCGATTTGGGACGCCGTGACGGGCGAGCAGCTGCCGCTCACGGCGGCGATCGCCTCGACGGGTCGGGCGACGGGCAGCGAAGGCGTAGCGGGCAACCAGCCGCGCGAGCGCCAGTACGCAGCCAGCGCGTATTGCAGCCCGGACGACGACGCGCTGAACACGCCCTCGCCACGCCGTTCCCACACGAGGCGCCCCGCTTCGATGAGCGTTTCTTCATCGAGCACGTCGATCAACACGACGGGTCTGTCGGCCGCACTGAGCGCATCGACGCGCGCCATGCCTGAGCCGTCGCGCAATTGCAGCATGTCGACCAGTTCGATTCGGCGCGACGTCTGCCGCGCGAGATGCACGCGCAGATCCGCTTCGTCCATTGGCGTCACGGGATGACGCGACATCGTCGGATGGCGGTCGAGCCGGTACCCCGTGCCGTTCACGGCGGCAAACAGATTGCCGAACATCTGATAACGCTTCAGGCGCGGCGCGCCGATCACCATCGGCGACCAGCGCGCGCGCATCACGTTCACGCCGATGTCGATGGCCGCGCCAATCGAGCCGACTTCCGGCGACGAGTCGAACGTCGAGCACACCTTGTATTGCAGGATCGGCGCGCCGAACGCCGCGAGACTCGCAAACGCGGCCGGCAACTCGCCGCGCATCCAGGCAGGGTCGCGCCCACGCGACGAACCCGCTAACCCGATGCAACGGATTTCGGGAAAGCGCGCGAGCAGATCAGGCGTTGGTGTGTGGAGACACAGCATCGTCGGCACGCCCGCTGCCGTCATCGCCTCCATCGCATCCGTCGAGCCGGTGAAGTCGTCGCCGTAATAGGCGAGCAGCGGCCCCGCCGGAAATGCCGTTTGCGCGGAATCGGGCATACGCGTGCTCACTTCCAGAAACCCAGCGCCGCGCGCAGCGCCGGATGGCGCTTAGCGTGCTTCTCGAGCGGCACGCCCTCGATGGCCGCAACCCATGCTTCCCGCAGCGCTTCGACGCCCGCCGCGACGCCTTGCGGATGGCCGAAGATGCCGCCGCCCGCCGTGTGGATCAGATCGGCGCGGCCGAGCGCGGCGTACGTATCGGCGGCCTGCAAGCCCGTCTGTCCCGAACTGAAGACGGGCATCGCCGTCATCGGCGCGCCGGGCATGACGGGCGCGAGCACGGCGCGCGCCGCCGCGATGACGCTTTCATCGGACTCGCTGAATTTGTTGCGCAAGCCGTTCACGTGCAGATGATCCGCGCCCGCCAGCCGCCAGATCATCTGCCATGGCGCGTAATCCCAGCCAAGCTCTGGGCTGCGCGACAGATAACCCCAGCCTGCGCGATGCGCATGAATGGGCACCTGCGCGTGCTTGCGCAATTCGTGCAGGCCGACCAGTCCAATCGAATTGAGCACCGCCATCACGCAGGTTCCGCCTTGCGCCAGCACGAGGTCATGCCGCCGGCGCATCTGGTCGAGATCGCCTGTCACGTTGAAGGCGACCATCGCCTTCTTGCCGGTGCACTCGGCGTGTTCGTTGACCACGCGCATCACCGCCTTCACGCGTTTGTCGAACGGGCAATGCGAGCCGTCGGCTTGCAGTTCGTCATCCTTGATGAAGTCGATGCCACCTTCCACCAGCTCGCGCACCTGCTGCGCGGTCTCCTCCGGCGACAGCCCAACGCTCGGCTTGATGATCGTGCCGATCAGCGGACCATGCGTGACGCCACTCAGCTTGCGCGTGCCGTCGATACCGAACGCCGGGCCAGGATACGCCGCCGCGAACGAAGGCGGCAGTTTCAGGCCAGTGAGCTTCAGACCCGATACCTGGCGCAGCTCGAACAGATTTCCCGCGATGGTCGACATCAGATTCGGCAGCGACGGACCGAAGTTCTCGATCGGCCACGACAGTTCGAGCATGCAGCGCGTGTATAGCGCCGATTTCATGCTGCCCGGCAGGCTCGGTGTATCGACGGTTTCGAGCACGTCCAGGCGCTCGACGCGCGCGCCGGAACGCGCCTTGAGTTCGGGCGTCTCGCCGGGCAGCGCGACGAAGGTGCCGCTCGACTGTTCGCCGGCGATGACATCGGCGGCCCGGCGCGGATCGTCGCCCGTTTCGAGCCAGTAAGTAGCGTGAATGCGTTCGCTCACGATGCAGTCCTGTTGGAAGTCAAAAGAAAACAGCGCTCAACGCGGATCACGTGATGCGGCGGATGCTGTCCGCAATCTCGGCATGATCGAACACGCCCTTCCAGTCGTCGCGCATCAGGCGCGGCTTGCCGAACTCGATTGCCTTGTTGCACGCATCGGAGAACGCGCCTGGGATTTCGTTGAAAATCACCGCGCTCAGAATGTTCATGTGACCGAGCAGGAAATCGCGCGCGGCCTGTTCGGGCACGCCGCGTTTCACGGTTTCGTCCATCGCTTCGCGCATCACGTAGAGCAGCGTCGCGCAGATCGTCTCGGACAGGCCCGGTTCCAGCAGCGCCATCTGGTCGACGGTCAGACGGTACGAACGCAGGATCGGCTGATAGATCGTTTTCGCGACGTCTTCACCCAGATCGAACGCGGACTCGGGGCCTTGCATCAGCGCGCTCGTGATCGACTGCTTCGCATACGCGCCGCCGAAAAAATCGCGACGCGCTTTCGGATCGTCATCGTTGTTGAAGATGATGGGATGACACGGATGCGCAACGAAGTACGTCAGGTCGGGCCTGTCAGGCAGATGGCCGGCGAACGGCGCGGCGGCATCGAGCGTCATCACCATCGTGCCCGCGGGCAGCTTCGGTGCGATCTCGTGGCTGATCTTGCCGATCAGCGTATCGGGCACGGCGAGGATCACGACCTGCACGCCGTCGAGCGCGGCATCGACGGATACGCAAGCCACGTTCAGTTCATCCTTCAGGCGCTTGCGGCCCGCTTCGCTCACTTCGATGTGCGCGACACGATAGTCTGACTTCAGCAGGTTGCTCGAAAGACGGAAGCCCATCTTTCCGCCAGCGCCGAACAGTGCGATTTTCTCTTTCATCGTCCTCTCTCCTTGCAGGGGTACGTCATGTTCATGAATATCGGTTGATCAGCCCGCGCGCGGGTCCAGCGCGACGGCTGCGTGTTCGTCCTGCGAGCGCGGGCGGCGCTCGCCGCAGAACGCGAAGGCCAGCACGGCGCTCATCAGCATGAAGGCGCCGACCACGAACATCGGCGCGTGATATGAGCCCGTCGCGTCCTTCAGCGCGCCCGTCGCATACGGCGCGACGAAGCCCGCCAGATTGCCGACCGTGTTGATCAGCGCGATGCCTGCGGCGGCGGCCGCACCCGACAGGAAGCGCGCGGGCAATGCCCAGAAGTTCGGCAGCGCCGAGAAGATCGCGCAGGCCGTGATCGTGATGACGGCGATGGCCGTCGACGGCGACTTCATGAAAAGGGCGAGCGGAATGCTGAGTGCGCCGACCAGCGCCGGAATGCCGATGTGCCATGCGCGCACGCCGTGTTTCGTCGCATTGCGGCTCCAGAGGAACAGCACGATCGCGGCAGGCAGATATGGAATCGCTGTGATCAGCCCTTTCTGGAACACGTTGAACTGCGAGCCGAACTGCGCCTGGAAGCCGCCGATGATGGTCGGCAGGAAAAACGCGAGCGCATAGAGGCCGTAGATCAGGCCGAAGTACATCAGCGAGAACAGCCAGACACGGCCGCTCGTCAATGCGGCGCCTGCGTGGTGGCGATGCTGCGACGAACCTGCTGCGCGCTGGCGCTGCTCGGCTTCGAGTTCCGCGGTGAGCCACGCCTGCTCGCTGGCAGTGAGCCAACGCGCCTGCGACGGCCGGTCGCTCAGATAGAACCACGCGACGATGCCGACCACGATCGCAGGAATCGCGACGCCGAGGAACATCACGCGCCAACCGGCCAGGCCGAACAGCCCATGCGCTTCGATCAGCAGCGCGGCGAACGGCGCGCCGATCACGATGGTCAGCGGCTGCGCCAGATAGAACAGCGCGAGGATGTGGCTGCGATGGCGCTGCGGCACCCACATGCTCAGGAACAGGATCGCACCGGGAAAGAAGCCCGCTTCCGCCACGCCCAGCAGAAAGCGCAACCCATACAGCCCCGGCACGCTGCTCACCCACGTGAAGAGCAGCGCGAAGATGCCCCACGTCACCATGATCCGCGCGAGCCAGCGGCGCGCGCCGAACTTGTGCAACGCGAGGTTGCTCGGCACTTCGAGAAAGATGTAGCCGATGAAAAACACGCCCGCCGCGAAACCGAACTGGGCGGCGTCCAGCCCCAGATCCTTCGTCATGCCGTTCGGTCCAGCGAACGAGATCGCCGTGCGATCGAGGAAGTTGATGAAAAACATCAGCGCGACGAACGGCACGAGGCGCAGCGAAACCTTGCGGATGGTCGAGCGCTCAAGTTGGCTCGGGCTTGCCTGTTCGGCGTGCGGGGCAGTTTGCATTGCGTCTCCTCCGATGGGTCTCGCGGCTCTGCGCTATTGCACAGATCACTCATGTGATATTTTGGTGTGATGAGTAGACCAGCAAGATTAAAAAAGCGGCACTGGGTTTACTACCAACACCTTTCAGCAGTTCATCGGCGCGTCGGCGCGCCTTCGTTATGGGCGCGCGGCGGCGGTGTCGTTCGTCACCGTCGTCGCGATCAGACAGGCAAACGGACGCAGCCTGAACGACGCCGCGCGCGACATGTTGACTTTGCTCCGCAGCGACGCTTCGTCGATCATCACCGCGCGCAACCCGCCCGATGTCATGCCGCGCAGATCGAGCCGCGCGGCGCGTGCGGAGCCGGTCAGATTGGCGACGATGAGATGCGCTTGCCCCTGCGCGTCGCGCGCCGTCACGCATGTGATCTCGCGCGGATTCACGCCCACGCATGTGAGCCGCGTCGCGCCCGCCATGCCGGCCAGCGCCTTCGCCACATCGAACATCGGATAGCGGCGCACGCCATTGCTTACGTCAGCGAGTCCGCGTGCGCCCGTCAACGCGCCAAGCGTCAACGTGTCGACGCGCGCGCCCGCGAGCGCGGCTGCGTAACCGGCCAGCCACGCGCCGCCGAACAGCGCGCGCTGGCGTGGATCGCAGGCGGCCATCGCGATGCGCTCGCCGTGCGGATTCGGCATCACGCGTGACCCGTACGGGTTCTGACGCATCCCGATCGACACCGGGCCGATCGCGTACGCCTGCGCGCCGATCAGCGCGCGACATGAGCGCGTGATGTGCGGTATGGCTTCCAGCGTCTGCATCACGCTGCGATCGTCAGCGGCGTGGACGATCGGACAGGTCGCGTGCGTCGTCCAGTCGACAAGTTCGAGCGGCGGACGCTTGCGATTGAGTTCGGTGAAATAGCTGAGCATGCCCCCGCCGATGCGCAAGCCCGGAAACGCGCGGCGGGCTTCCCGATACACCTCGTCGAGCGCGGGACATGGCGGGCTGACGCTGCCGGGCGGATTCGACTGCCGATGCACCGACGGACTGACGACGATCCCCGTCAACTCGATGCCGGACAACGCGACCAGCGAGGCAAGCGCATCGAGTTCCGCGCGCGGCGCATCGACGCCGGGCAGCGCGTATTCGAGCACGCAGCGAATACCGCTTTCCCGCTGCAACGTCGCGAAGCGCTCAAGCTCGTGCAAGCCGTGGCCTGCCTCCGGATCGAAGCTCAGCGTCAGTTGATGCGGCGAGAGTTCCGCCAGCAACGCCCGGTGATCGAGCGCGGCGTCGACTTCGTCGGCAGCGATTGCAATGCCGAGCGCGGGTATCCGTTCGTCCGCGCGTTCGTTCAGATCGAGTGTGAGCGTTTGAACTTCCGCTTGCGTCGATACGGGCAGATGAGGCCGAGCCAATGCCTGCTCTTCGACATCGAGCGTCACTGTCTGCGTCATCGTCGCGCCTGCGTCGAGCGTGAAAGGCCACGGCAATTCCAGTGGCCGCGAATAGGTCTTGAACGACGCATCCGACCAGTTGCGCTGGTCTTCCATTTCGAACACAGCGCCCGTGAACGAACAGTACACGGTGAGGCCGCACGGCATGTCATGTTCGATCGAGCGAATGTCCTTGAACGGCTGCCACTGATCGATCAGCGCAGGAAACGCCGCGCTTTCGCGCGTGCCGTCACCGTGCTCGACGCGTGCCGGGGCACCCGCCACGCCCTCTAGCGGATGCAGCACGCAGAAGCCGCAACGTGCCGTGAGGAAAGCATCATGCGCAGTGACGGTTGCGCTGAACACCAGCGCGTCGCATCCCATGCAATCGATCGACAACGCGTAGCTCAACGCATGTCCATCGGGATTCGTGCAGTGCGCGCGGTACGCCACACGAAATCCGTTCTCAGCCTGTTCGATCTCGATGCCGCTCAGCGTGGGGCGACAGGTTCCCCAATCCTTGTCGCGCACCAGGAACGCAACCGCGCGGATCACTTCGACATCGCGATAGCGGATGTCGTGCAGCGCGCCGTCGATCAGCAACGCGGACCACGGCCCCGCTTGCAGACGCCGCGCCTGATCGACAGGCTGACTCGTGCCGTAGTAGATTTGCGCGAGATCGCCGCTCATCGCGCAACCTGCCGAAGCGCGCCATCCACGCGCGACGAGGCTCGCTCCAGCTCGCGCAGATCCACGCTGCGCCCTTCGCGCGCGGACAGATACGTCGCTTCGACGAGCACGAGCGTGCGCAGATTGTCGCGACCGCTCGTCGCCGGCTCGCGCCCGCTGCGCAGGCAATCGATCCAGTGCGACTGGATGTTCAGCACGCTGCCCTGAATCGCTTCCCAGGGCGCGCTGGACCACGACAGCGCGGGCGGCGTCGCGTCGCGCAATTCGGTGCCCGCAGCGGTGTGGATCTGCAACTGGTAATTCGCCATGAGCCGTAACGTGCCGGCCGAGCCGTCGACCTCGATCAGCGTCTGCGGAAACAGTTCGTGCGGTAACCGCGTCGCGTAGCTGCAATCGACGATGCTGTTCACACCGCTTTCATGACACAGCATGATCGTCGCGACGTCTTCGCCCTTGATCGCGGGATTGACGCGCGACATGCTGGCCGTCACGCGCGTCGCGTCGCCGAACAGAAAGCGCGCGATATCGAGCACATGAATGCCCAGGTCTTCGACGATAAAGCGCTCGCCTTCTGCCAGATAGGGCTGGCCGCTGAACACGTCGAATGCCGAACGAAACGACACGCGACCCCAGAACGGCCTGCCGATCGCGCCCGCTTGCAACGCCGCGCCGACAGCCTGAATCGCGCTTTGCCAGCGGAAGTTCTCATGTACCATCAGCGGCACGTTCGCTTCGTCGCATGCGGCGACCATCGCATAAGCGTCGTCGAGCGTGCGGGCGAAGGGCTTCTGGCAAATCGTCGCGACGCCCGAGGCGGCGGCCAGTTCGACCAGCGCGCGATGACTGGCGACCGTCGTCGCGATATCGACGAAATCCAGCCGCTCTCCGCGCAGCATTGCAGCGGCATCGGTGTAAAGGCGTTCGATGCCGAACTCGCGACCAGCGGCAGTCAGGCGCGCTTCGTCTGCATCGCACAGCGCGACCATGTTTGCGCCAGAGACATCGCGCCACGCATGCAGATGATTGCGGGCGAAGAACCCGCAACCGATCAAGGCGCCATCGAATCGTTTGCGCCCACGAAGCGTCGATTCACTCATCGCTCATGCTCCCGTCGCGGCCTGCTTCTGCAACGCGAAGCGTTGCTGCACGCGGCGCTGGATCTGATCGACCACGACGGCGGCCACGATCACGACGCCCTTGATGACTGTCTGCCAGAACGCGCTGACGCCCATCATCACGAGCCCATCGGACAGAATGCCGATCACGAACGCGCCGATGATGGTGCCGCCGATCTTGCCGCGCCCGCCCGACATCGACGTGCCACCGAGCACGGCCGCCGCGATCGCGTTCAACTCGAAGGTTTCGCCGCTCATCGGATGCGACGCGACCAGTTCCGACGAGATGATCAACCCGACGATCGCCGCGCACAGCCCCGAGAACATGTAGACGAACATCTTCACGCGGTTCACGCGCACACCGGACAGTTGCGCCGCGCGTTCGTTGCTGCCGATTGCGTAGATCTGCCGCCCAAGCGGCGTGCGGCCCGCGATATACGCGGCAATCGCACCGACCACGACCAGCAGCCAGATCGTCAACGGAATGCCGAGTATCGTCGCGCTGCCGAGCAAGGGGAAACCCGTCGTGCCGTAATCGGGATTACCCGTGAGGTTCGGAAACGTCTCGCCGCCCGACGACAGCAACGCCGCGCCGCGCGCGATATACAAGGTGCCGAGCGTCGCGATGAACGGCGCGACGTTCAGACGCGTGATCAGCAGCCCGTTGACCGCGCCGACGGCGACGCCCGTCAGCAGCGCGGCCACGATCGTTTCCGGCACGCTCAGATACAGCGTGTACTCGTCGCCGAGCGGAATGCCGTGCAGGATCAGCCCGCCCACGACCATGCCGGACAACCCGACGATCGAGCCAACGGACAGATCGATGCCACCCGCGACGATCACGAACGTCATGCCGATCGCGAGAAACGCATTCAGCGCGACGTGCCGCGACATGATCAGCAGGTTTTCGATGCTCAGAAAGTTGTGCGCCGCGAACGAGAAAAAGATCGCAACGGCAAACAGCGCGATGAACGTGCGCAGCTTGAGCAGCAGCAGAAGCGGTGCTTCGCCGATGCTCGCGCCCGGTGCCTCGCCCTTGATAGCCATCGTCATGAATAATCTCCAGGGTGTTGCTGGATTTGCTTTAAGACACGCCGCGTCATGCCGCTGCGCGTTGTTCGGTTGTTGCCGTGCGGTGTCCGATCGCGGACGCCGCGACCAGTGCCTCCTGCGTCGCCTCGGATGCGTCGAATTCGGCTGTCACGCGCCCGTTCGACATCACCAGAATGCGGTCGGACAGCGCCATCACTTCTTCGAGATCCGACGTCACGAACAGAATGCCGAGTCCCTTCACGGCGAGATCGCGCATCACCTTGAAGATGTCAGCCTTTGCGCCGACGTCGATGCCGCGGCTCGGTTCGTCCATCAGCAGCACTTTCGGCGTGGTCATCAAGGCACGCGCGATGATCACCTTCTGCTGATTGCCGCCCGACAGCGAACTGACGGGCAGCCGCCAGTCGGCGACCTTGATCGCGAGGTCGCGGATGTATTGCGTGATCGAGCGCTGCTCGCGCTGCGTGCTGATATGGAAAACACGGGCAAATTCCGCGAGGCTGGAGAGCGTCATGTTCTCGCCGATCGAGAGAATCGGCAGCAGCGCATCGGCCTTGCGGTCCTCGGGAATCAACGCAAGACCTTGCGCGACGCGGCGCGCGATCGGCTTGCCCGCAAGCGGCTTGCCGTCCAGCACGATCTCGCCCGTCGCATGCGGATGACAGCCGAGAATGCATTCGAACAGCTCCGAACGCCCGGCGCCCATCAACCCGTAAATGCCGACGATCTCGCCCGCATGCAGCGACAGCGACACGTGATCGACCAGCAAGCCGCTGCCTTTGCGCGGCAACGATACGTCGCGCACCGTCAGCACTTGCGCGCCGCGCGCGTGGCCGATCGGGCGCGAGAAATCTTTCGTGTCGCGGCCAACCATCTGACGCACGATCCACGGCACGTCCACTTGCGCCATCGGCTGGTTGCCGGTGATGCGGCCGTCGCGCAACACAGTGATGTAATCGCCGATACGGATCAGCTCTTCGAGCCGGTGCGAGATATAGACAATGGCGACACCATGCGCCTTCAGATCCGCGATCACCTGAAACAACACGTCCACTTCAGCCGCGCTCAATGCCGAAGTCGGCTCGTCGAGAATCAGCACGCGCGCGTCGTGCGCGAGCGCCTTCGCAATCTCGACGAGCTGCTGCTGGCCGATACGCAGATCTTCGACGAGCGTATCGGGGCTCACGTCCAGTTCGAGCCGCTTGAGCAGTTCACGCACCTTGCGCCGCTGCGCGTCGGCATCGATGTCGATGCCCGCGCGCGTGATCTCGTGCGCGATAAACACGTTCTCGGCAATCGTCAGATCCGGGAACAGATTCAGCTCCTGAAACACGATGCCGATGCCGCGCCGCAAGGCGTCCGCGCTGCTCGTCAGCTCGACCGGCTTGCCGTCCAGCAGCAGGCGCCCCGTGCTCGGCTGCTCCGCGCCGGCGATGATCTTCATCAAGGTCGACTTGCCCGCGCCGTTCTCGCCGACCAGCACGTTCACAGCCGCGCGCCGCACCGCGAAGTTCACCTCTTTCAGCGCCACCGTGCCGGGATAGACCTTCGTCACGCCTTCGACATGAAGAATCACGTCGTCCACTGCGCTTGCCTCGCTCATGACTTGCCTCCCAGCGCGAGCGCAAGCGGCACGATCTCGGGCTGATCGGCGGATGAGTCATACGAGAACGTGCCCGTCACGGTGATCGGCTTGCCCTTGAGCGCATCGCGTGGAAAGGGCTTCATCACATGCGTGGCCGCGTAGCTGTTCAGCGCGGTGCCGAACTGCGCGTATTCGATCTGATTGCGAAAGCTCGTGAACGAGATGAAATCGAGCGTGTCGCGTAGCGTCGTGCCGAGCACGGTCGGGCCAATGTCGACGATCACGTCGGCCTTGCCGTCGCCATCGATATCGACACCCACGGTGCCCTGGCTCGATTGCGTGTCGACCTCGACGATCGTGCCGTGCAGCTTCGTCGGGAAATTCCACGGCGCGCCGTCGTCCTTGCCGCGATAGCCGTATTTCCTGCCCGCCGTGTCAGGGTCCGCCTTGATCGCGTCGCGCAATGTCGCGTAGTCGGTCGCGCGCTTTTCGACGTCGGGCACGATTTTCGTGCTCCACATCGACGCGACCATCGCGTTCGGATCGTAGCCTGCCGACGCGTACGCATCGCGAGAATGCTTCGACGTCTGTGCATCGTGCTTGACCAGCTTGCAGCCTTGCAACGCCCCGCTCGCGGCAATGACGACGATCGCCGCGTACATGCAACCTCTCATGGATGACCTCACGGTACGTCGGATGAGAAAACTGATGTGACCGGTGATGATACGAATCGGTGACAAAGCGCGGGGATGCGCGTGGCATCCCCGTCGAGTCGAACGTTGAATCAGCGCAGCGCGAACATGTCGAGCTTGCCGGCGTTCGTCTTCGTGATGAGCGAGCAGTTGATCAGCTGTTTCTCCGGCTTGCCGGTCGCCCCCGTCTTCATGTACTTGTCGGCCTGATCGACTGCTTCCGTCGCAGCCTGCGCGGCGGGTTGCAGCACGGTCGCGCGAATGTCGTTGCGCATGATCGCGTCACGCACGTCGTTGCTGCCGTCAAAGCCAACGACGATCACGTCGGAGCGCTTCGCCGCCTTCAGCGCAGCCGATGCGCCCATCGCCATGGTGTCGTTGCCCGCAATCACGCCCTTGATGTCCGGGTGGCTCTGCAGGACCGTTTCCATCACGCGATAGGCTTCCGTCTGGCTCCAGTTGGCCGACTGCCGCTCGACCAATTTCATGTTCGAAAACTGGTCGATCACGTCGTGATAGCCCTTCGAGCGGATGCCGGCATTGATGTCCGCCTCGCGCCCCACCAGCTCGACATAGTTGCCCTTCTCGCCGAGCGCCTTGACGAACGCACGCCCGCCGAGCTGCGCGCCCTGATAGTTGTTCGACACGATCTGCGACACGGCGATGCCCGTCGCGTTGATTTCGCGGTCGATCAGGAATGACGGAATGCCTGCCGCCTTGGCCTTCTTGACGGCGGCAATCGATGCCTCGGAGCCAGCGTTGTCGAGGATGATCGCCTTCGCGCCGCGCGCAATGGCGGTATCGACGAGATTGGATTGCTTGTTCGCGTCGTCGTCGTGGACGAGGACGATGGTGTCGTAGCCGAGCGTCTTCGCGCGCGCGTTCGCGGTGTCGGCTTCGGCCTTGAAAAACGGGTTGTCGTGTGAGGGAGTAATGATGGCGATCAGATTCGCCGCCTGCACGCTGCTGCTCGCGCCGACGACCGCCAAGGTAGCCAACGCGAGCGCAAGCCACCGCTTCGATGCTTTCATCGTCTTGTCTCCATTCTGGTTAAACGCCTGTGCACTGCCTGAAACCAGTCGACGGTCGTATTTGATCGCTACAGTCTACTCATCACTTGTGCCGTCATGATGTCATCATACCAGTCGCATGGCGGTCGACAAGGAGATTCGAGCCAGGGTTTTCGCTACCTCCGGTGAGGTTCCATCATGGATTCCAGGACGGGACCGGAGAGGCAAACGACGAGTGGCTTCGCAGGCACGTGGGCGATGCGGCAATTGCCGGCGCGGTCGGCCGATAGGGACCGGGTAAGCCTTATCTCGCCACTTTCTGCAAACCTCTGAGCGTCAGAGCGCCGGAGTTTTCGCCGCGGCGCAGGACTGCCTCAAGTTCAATCGCGGAACATTCCGTGACGACGATCCGCAGCATTCTCGCGGCCCAGAGGAGTCGACGGCGTCACCCAAAGCCGTAGCTGGCTGGGAGACGACTCGGCTCTCTCTCATTGATATCTCCATCAGGGGGTTCGAGCGCTCTGCGACGGGACAGGCAAGGTGCTGCAGGGAATCGGTGGCGGCTAATGCGGTTGCAGCCAGGAAGATAGCGCGTAGCCACCGCGCGTGTCGAGTCAGCGCCACGCCCGCTTGCAGTTGCCGGACGGCAAACTGGGCGAATTGGTCGACCTGCTTCGATTTCCGCCAGTGCCTCGTCAATGCGCTTGCCGATGACTGTGGGGCCTTTCGCCTAACACATGCGGCAAACCCTCAAAACGAACCGCGCCCCTCAAGCTCAATGGATGAAGCGACGGCGGGCTGGTGCCCTTCAGCGGCTGTTCGGGTCGACCGCCGGACAGGATTCGAAGACTGCCTGCGCTCCACCGGATGCGCAGAAAAGCGCTTTGAGCCGCGCCAGCGAAGCTTGCATACGGGTCATTCCCGATATGTGTCGGCGGCAGCACTGCAACCTACGCTGAAAAAATAGGTGTACATAACGACAACGGAACCACTGAGAAAGTGGCTCACCCGTCCGTGCACTCCCACGAACCGGTGAACTAAGCGCCGGCAAGACCGGGCGGTCAGTGGAAACCGGAAAGGACACGAACCGGTGCGTCGCGGGAACGGTCTTTGCGCGCTCCCCAGCACGCGGGGCACTTGGGGCATGCGCAGGCGACGCGCGCGCTGCACAGGGCCACCGTCAGCGTTGGCAAGCGTCGCCGGCGAAACGTATGCCGATTTCATGGGACTTCTCCCGAACTCGATCGAGCGAGGCGATTGAATATCATGGACAAGATCATTGGCATCGACCTTGGCACGACCGACTCGTGCGTGGCGATCATGGAAGGCAATTAGGTCAGGGTGATCGAGAACGCCGAGGGCGCGCGCACCACCCCGTCGATTGTCGCCTATACGGACAACGGCGAGACATTGGTCGGCGCGCCCGCCAAGCGCGAGGCCGTGACCAATCCGTCGAACACACTGTTCGCGGTCAAGCGCCTGATCGGGCGCCGCTTTGAGGAAAAGGAAGTGCAGAAGGACATTGGCCTGATGCGTACAGGATCATGAAGGCCGATAACGGCGACGCATGGGTCGAAGTGCGCGGCGAGAAGCTGGCGCCGCCGCAAATCTCTGCCGAAGTGCTACGAAAGATGAAGAAAACCGCTGAAGACTATCTCGGCGAGCCGGTCACCGACGCGGTGATTACGGTTCCCGCGTACTTCAACGACAGCCAGCGCCAGGCCACCAAGGACGCCGGTCGCATCGCCGGCCTCGAAGTGAAGCGGATCATCAACGAACCGACCGCCGCCGCGCTCGCGTTCGGACTGGACAGGAAAGAAAGCCGGGACCGCAAGATCGCCGTGTTCGACCTCGGCGGTGGCACGTTCGACATTTCCATTATCGAGATTGCCGACGTGCATGGCGAGACGCAGTTCGAGGTGCTGTCCACGAACGGCGACACCTTCCTCGGTGGTGAAGACTTCGACCAGCGCATTATCGACCACATCATCGGTGAGTTCCGGAAGGAACAGGGCGTTGACCTGTCGAAAGACGTGCTCGCTCTGCAACGCCTGAAGGAATCGGCCGAAAAGGCGAAGATCGAACTGTCGTCGAGCCAGCAGACCGAAATCAACCTGCCGTACATCACGGCAGACGCGGCGGGTCCGAAGCACCTGAATTTGAAGCTCACCCGGGCGAAGCTCGAAGCGCTGGTGGAAGACCTGATCGAACGCACGATCGAACCGTGCCGCATCGCCGTCAAGGACTCGGGCGTAGCGGTTGAGATGATAGACGACGTGATTCTGGTCGGCGGCCAGACGCGCATGCCGAAGGTACAGGACAAGGTCAGGGAAGTCTTCGGCAAGGAGCCTCGCCGCGACGTGAACCCGGATGAAGCCGTCGCTGTTGGCGCTGCGATTCAAGGTCAGGTTCTGTCGGGCGACCGCAAGGATGTGCTGCTGCTCGACGTGACGCCGCTGTCGCTCGGCATCGGAACCCTGGGTGGCGTCATGACAAAGATGATCGGGAAAAACACCACGATTCCGACCCGGTTCTCGGAAATATTCTCCACTGCCGACGACAACCAGGGCGCCGTGACCATCAAGGTGTTCCAGGGCGAACGCGAGATAGCCAGCGGCAACAAGCTGCTGGGCGAGTTCAACCTCGAAGGCATTCCGCCCGCGCCGCGCGGCACGCCGCAGATCGAGGTGAGCTTTGACATCGACGCGAACGGCATCCTGCACGTCGGCGCGAAGGACAAGTCGACCGGCAAGGAAAACCGCATCACGATCAGGGCGAACTCGGGGCTGTCCGAAGCCGAAATTGACAGGATGGTGAAGGAAGCCGAAGCCCACGCCGACGAAGACCGCCGGCTGCGCGAACTGGTTGATGCCCGCAACCACGGCGATGCGCTCGTTCACAGCACACGGAAGGCGCTCACCGAATACGGCGGGAAGCTGGATGCGGGCGAAAAGGAGAAAATCGACGTGGCGATCAGGAGACTCGAGGATCGCCGGGATGCAGGCTGCACAAGGCGCTGACGACCCAGCGGCGGGTGCCGCGGGCGGAGGGGCGTCGACCCGTGGCGCGAGCCAGCCGGATGACGACGTGGTCGACGCCGAATTCAAGGAAGTGCGGAAATGACTCACGTTGTTACCGAAAGCTGCATCAAATGTCGCTATACCGATTGCGTGGACGTGTGCCCGGTGGACTGCTTTCGGGAAGGGCCGAACTTTCTGGCCATTGACCCCGACGAATGCATCGACTGCGCCGTCTGCGTGGCAGAGTGCCCTGTGAACGCGATCTACGCGGACGAAGACGTCCCCGGCGATCAGCAGAATTTCATCAGACTGAACGCAGAACTCGCACGCAACTGGCCACCCATTACGAAGACCAAGGCACCGCTTGCGGAAGCGGATCAGTTCAAGGACGCAAAGGACAAGCTCAGTCTACTAGAGCGTTGAGCTGACCGGTCCAAGCCCCTGGCCTGTCCGCCAAAAAAAATTAATAAAATGTCCAGGCGAACGCAAGGGGGCTGTCGGTAAGGATAGCTACCGGTCATGGCGATTGCAGCGCGTGGCGAACGGCGGCCATTTCGATATTCGAGAGCACTGGCGCGCTTCGCTGGAAGGTCTATAACAATATGGCAACGCGGGGAACGGTTTTTCCCCGGCGACCCCCGAAGTCGGCAAAGCAAAGTTGAAGGTTAGGCGATGTCGACCGGACGAACTCCTGCTTTCCCTGTTCGAATCCCGATAAGCCCGAGGATCGGAGGTGATTATGGAGTACGAGCATGGCGGCTGGAGCATCGACCCGATGCCAGATTTCTCGCTTGGAGAATTCTTCGCGCACGCGTGGATAAGACGAGTCTCCCGAGGACGAGGCGATCCAGGTTGCGCTCAACTGGGCGATTGACTGGATCAACACGCGCGATGTCAGCGGCACCAGCCGGCAAACTGATCGACCGACATCTGCGCAACGATGATCCGGGCCCGCAGCCTGCCAGGAGCAATGCGGGGGGGGTGAACGGGACTCATCGCGCAACAGCAGCCTGTGTACGGATGAGGCACAGCTGCCGACTGCTGAACTTCGGGATCCTCATCGCCATTCATGCGAACGATGACAGCGAGCGCGCGACCAACAGAATGGAGGACAAGTGATGACGGAACGACTGGTCGACGTGCGGGACAGCAGCGGCACGGTCCTGCACACGTATCCCATTACGCTCGGGGAACCGGCTGGCGTGGCCAATGACGCTGCGTACGAAGCAAAGGCGCTGGAGGCGGCCGCGCACAGTCACCTGGTTCCTGACGCCGAGCTTGGCAACCTGACTGCCAGAATGCACGTCAGCCGCGGCGGGCAGATGGCGCCGTACGGGGACGACCGGCCCGGCCGTTCGGAAACGAAAGCGGACCTCGAGCAGACCGTGCGCGAACGCGCGTACTTTCTCTGGCAACAGGACGGGTGTCCCGAGGGGCGAGCAGCTGAGTACTGGCATCGCGCACTTGACCAGCACCTGCGGGAGCGCGCCTACGCACTGTGGGATCAGGAAGGCCGGCCCGAAGGGCGGGCTGATGAATACTGGCGCAGGATCTGCGACTTTGAGGCGCGGTGAAGCGCGGCAGTAGCGTGCGTCCAGCCGGACAGACAGCAGCGGCGGTCCGGATGGCCGCACCGCGTGCATGCTGCCTGCGTTACCTGATTTCGATCTTCCTGACGGCTGTCACCGCCGCGCCCGTTTCGGCAGGCGCAGCGTCAGCACGCCCCTGTCGGATTTCGCATCGATCCGCTCAACGTCGACGCCGGGCGAGCGGAATCGTGCGCATGAATGCCCCACAGGCACGTCCCAGCCGGTCGCCGCCGTCTTCCTCACTGCGCACGTGCTGCTTCGTCGCACCGCGCAGCGCCAGCGCGCCGTCCTCGATTGGGGTCTGCAGATCCTCACGGTCCATTCCGGGCAGTTCGGCCGTGATGCGCAGCGCTTCGCTATCATCAGCGACATCAATCCGGGGCCGGAACCGCGATCAACTGAAGTCGCCGAACCACCGGTCAAGGCCGCTTACGCCCGCGGGCGGATCGTGGAAGAATTCGCCTTGCGTCCAGCTCCGGTTGATGAGTGGATCGATCGAGACAAGGCGGGCCACCACGCGGTCCCGGAACGACGCCCCTTCTTACCTGTGCGAGCTCTGCGCAGATCGTTTCGGAGCCGGCTGTCGGGCAGCTGCGCGCTGACGGACGAAGCGCGTGCAAAAGCTTCCTGAACCGGAATGCGGTCGGACCGATGGTGTTTAATAGTCCGGCAAATACTAGCTTTTTGCGTTTGCCGGACGAGGTCGATGTCACAAACTTCATCCCACCCACCACGTTGCTTGAGAAAGCGTAGCGGAATGCTTCGCTCAACTTGCGTCGACTGCGGGGGAAATGCTTGGCTCCAGCAGAACGCTACGACTGGCGAGCAATGCTCGACACATGCATCGGCGGCAGCCCGGCTCTCTGTGCGAATGCGAACGACCTGCTGCGGATTAACGTGATGTCATGTGCACTCGTGTATATCGATACGCAAGGCAAGGGAAGCCCTAACTGTACCCGGGTTGACCCCTTCTGCTGCGTCGAACAGGCGATAACGTTAAACCGGAGCCTGCTCGCTGCAGGGATGCCCACGCTTACTATTTTCACGAACGCACGCCGCGAGATGCAGCGCTACCTCGCCAGCGTCGATGCGTCGGTGCGCCCGGAATGGCGCGACCTGGCACCATCATTGACGCTGCCCAGAACGACCCGCTTCTATGCGGCCCACTTCAAGCTCGATCTTGTGGAACAGATCGGCAAATCCGTGGGCGCGGAGACGCTGGTTCTGCTTCTCGACACAGATATGGTCGCGTTGCGACAGCTTGATCAGGACGTATTGCGGCGCTGTTACCGCAGCGGTGTGGGGGCCTTCGACATCTCCGACCAGGATTCTTCGCGTATGGAGCGGCGCGCGTCGTTGGCGATCTCGAAATCGTAGCGGGAAAGCGCCTGAACAACCCGCGGTGGTTTGGGGGCGAGTGCCTTCTTGTTTCAGCAAACTTCATTCAGGTGCTGATGCCTCGTGCGCGCGAGTGCTTTGAACGTTATACCCTCGCAATGCACAGGCTCAGTCACAACGGCGACGAAGCATTTATTTCCGCCGCGCTTAACCTTCTGGCCGACAACGGACATCAGATCGACGTTGGGGCATATCAGCTGGTCGGTCGCCACTGGTCCGGAAATACTCACAGGGACCTTCGGTGGTTCAGACACTGTTCTCTGCTCCACCTACCGGGTCGAAAAAGAATGCTCGAGCGGCAAGCCCGGATGGCTAGTTTCAAACTGGACCGTATCTGGAGGCAGATAGTCAGCGCCCATCTCCTTGCCTGCATTGCGACGCCGACGAAACGCCTGTTGCGACGAAAGTGGAATGCGTCGCGCCAGCGCGCCAGTGTGTCCCGCTCGCTCCGCCCGGCAGAAACGCAGGTCGACGTACTGCTGGTGGACAGCGAGCCGAAGACGCTCTCGCGGCTCGCGTCCATGCTGACGTCGCGCGGCATCACAGTGATGTGCACGGTCGATTCGGCAGAAGCGCTCAGAGCGGCGAAGTCTACGCGCCCGCGGGTTGTGGTGACGGCGAACATGTCGAGGAATCGCGAGGCGGTCCCTGAGATCGAATCGTTACGCACCTCGCGCGAACGTTCCCGGCTGTCGTTTGTTATTGCGTTGTACCGCGAGAGCGAAAAGGTCGACTCAGCGCAAGGCGACGAATGGTTCATGGGCTCCGTGGAAATGAGTGAGCTGGTTGAAACCGTGATCCGGCGCGCACGCTCCTGCAACTGACGGCGCTGGCGCACGAGGGTGACAGGTCCCGCTTTATTTTCCGCGCCGGGACCCTGCACGTCGATTTCTCGAAATTTCGAGAAAGTTCTTTGCCATCCGACGGGTGACGACAGAATCGTGGCAGCAAGATGCATCCATGATGCGCTTGCAAATGTGACTGGGGCCTCGACAAAGTGATGTCCGGGATTCCGGGCTTCGCACGTCTGTGTGGACTTTATCCTGTGTAGACCGGAACAGCCGCCCGGTATTTCCTGCGAGCGGACGGTGTCGTTCCGGCGGGCGACAATGACGGCTCTGATGTGACGGAGACTCCCGACCTTCGGGTTCGGTTTTTTCCAAAGTGAAAGGTCGTGACTTCCATGGCACAGAGCGGCCATCATGAAGATAGCCACCGTCGGCCTGGGCCTTGCAAAGGACCCTATTTCAGGTTCATGGACTGGATTCGCAGGGACATGTCATCGTCCGCAAGCTTCATCGCGCCTCACCTGCCCACATCGCGCCCAGCGCCGTTATTGTACGAGCCCGATCGATATCGCTACCTCACAAAGGCCCCCGACGTCGCCGGCGTTGCCTGCCAAAGTTGAATTGCGAACCGTGGTTCTTACAGCGATAGCGGCATGAAGTTATGCCGGGAATTGCCGTGTAAGCCGGTATATGGAAAGCTGGTCGGCGCCAATGCGACGTGGCACCGCCGGCCGGCGACTTCGGAGCACATGATGACGCAGCGTGGCTTTCGCTCCACGCCAGGCAGATGGTCGAGACCAGCACCGAAAGCGTTCGATGGCGCAGACGTAATGGTGGAAAATTCCTGTTCGTCCGAAACGGAGGCAAGGCGTCACGCCTCCCGTCAAGGCCTCCCGCCGGGAACACGTTTTGCTCGTCGGTCGTACGAGCTGACACAAAGCATAAACCGAAGGTGGTCCGGGATGTACTAAATCCTGCTCGTCGATCGTGAGCCTGACCTCCTCGCGGGGTGGCGTCTCATACTGAGTGGGGAAGGACATGACGTGCGGTGCGCTGCGAATGGGGCCGAGGCACGTGAACTGACGAGGCAACGTCTGCCGCATCCCGAGCCTCTCTGGAAACGGGCGGCAAAATCCATCGACGAGTCAGTTTTGCATCGCAGGCCGGCCATGAACAAGGATCAGGTAAAGGGTGTGGCGGAGAAGGTCAAAGGCAAGGTGAATGAGACCGTGGGCCGCGCAACGGGCGACCGGAAGCAGGAAGTCAAGGGCGATGTCCAGCAGGCGGCTGGCGAGACACGGGAGAAGGCAGGCGACGTCAAGGAAGCCGTCAAGGACACGACCAGAAAGCCCGTCTGAAGCAGCGTTGCGTCGCGCTTCCTCCTTTAGCAGATGGTCTGCGCGAACCACCTGAATGGAGAAGCCTGATGCGTATCGCGCAGATCGCACCGTTACACGAAGCGGTTCCGCCAAAGCTCTATGGCGGTACGGAGCGCGTCGTGTCCTATCTCACCGAGGCGCTCGTCGGCCTCGGACACGATGTGACGCTGTTCGCAAGCGGGGATTCGCAGACCCGCGCGCGCCTCGAGCCGGCATGGCCGCACTCGCTGCGGCTCGACCCGGGAATTGGCGACCCGTTCGCCCCGCACCTGGTGTTGCTCGAGAAGGTTCGGCGCGTGGCCCATACGTTTGACGTCCTGCACTTCCATCTGAGTTATCTGCCGTTTCCCACGTTTTCACTCCTCGGCGTGCCGTTCGTGACCACCCTGCACGGTCGGCTCGATCTGCCGGAACTGCAACCGGTGTTCGACATGTTCCCGCAGGCCCCCGTCGTTTCGATTTCCAATTCGCAGCGGATGCCGTTGCCGGACGCGAACTGGCTCGACACGATCTATCACGGCCTGCCGGAAAATCTGCTGACGCCGCAAGTGCCAACGCAGCCTGCATATCTGGCTTTCCTCGGCCGGATATGTGCTGAAAAGCGTGTCGACCTAGCCATCGAGATCGCCGCGCGCGCCGGGCTGCCCCTGAAGATTGCCGCGAAGGTGGACAGGGCCGATGAAGCCTACTTTGCAACCGTGATCCAGCCGCTACTGGCGCGCCCGCATGTCGAATTCATCGGCGAGATCAATGACGCGCAGAAAGCCGGGTTTCTCTCGGGCGCCCGGGCGCTCCTGTTCCCGATCGACTGGTCCGAGCCGTTTGGCCTGGTGATGATCGAGGCAATGGCCTGTGGCACCCCCGTCATCGCGTTCAACCGGGGTTCGGTGCCGGAGGTGATTACCCACGGGGTGACGGGCTACATTGTCGATGATGTGCCAGGAGCCGTCGACGCCGTGACACGGCTCGACGCGCTTTCCCGCACGGAAATTCGTGCGGCCTTCCTGCGCCGCTTTACCTCGATGACCATGGCGCAGCACTACATTGACCTCTATGCCTCGCTTGCGCGGACAGCAGCTCCCCCAACACTACGTCAGGTCGTCGCGGGGTGACCGGGCCGCGGAATACCTGGTCGCATCCCCTACCTGATGTGCGGTCTGGCCGTCCCGTGCCTGCCGTCAGTCAGTAGACCGGAAACACGAAGTCCGGCGTCGGTGTAAACCGGATTCCGGAATCCGGGCAGATGACGCGTCCCCTGACGGCGACATGCTGTCCCAGATAAGTTCGCAGGAGTTTCGGGTCCGTTGCTCCGACGTTGCCGAGCAGGATGTCGGTCACGACCTTGTCGTCGCAGGGCGAGGCCGCCGGGCGGTCCAGCAGCAGGGTCGTGTAGTCACCCCGGCGCGTATTGCCCGTTGCCTTGCTGTATCGTGCCGCCGATCCAGATGTCCTGCTGCAGAGGCAACGTTTTCAGGGACGGCCCGGCGGGTACCGCCATGGCAGGACATGAACCCGCAATCAACACGGCTGCCGCGAGCCGTGCGCCTGACATGTTTTTCATCATGAGGCTCCCTGTTCGTTCTGCCGCCCCCCCCGGACGGTGATCCGGGCCGCTGCGAACGCGCACCAGGGGGCCTTCGGGTTGCCCATCACTGTGCACTCACTCCGGATAGAAGCGGTCACCGACGATCACTGGATCGGTGGCACCACGCCGAGCTTCTCGGCGAGCATGCGTTCATACACCCCGAAATGCAGGTCAACTTCGTCCTGGCTCACGGTTGTGACCGTGATATTTACCTGTTGCGGCAGCAGGCCGAGCACCACCGCGATCGCCGCTTCCAGTTGCGGCGCACAAACGCGGTCCTCGGCGAGCGTCGTGCCCACCGCGATGTCGTAGGTCTGTTCGTGCTGGAAGACGATCTCGACCAGCCGCGCGCGGGCGCTCATGTTGTTGTCGATCGCGAGGCGCACGACCTCCACCACGCTACGCATCAATTCCGTCGGAAAGCCTCTGGTCGAGCGCAGCCGGACGCGATGTCTGCCTAGCGTGAGCCAGTCCGAATCGAATTCCATGGTGTCCTCCTCTTGTCGTTGCAATGCACCGCGATAATATTATTTGGCAGGCGATTTTCAAGAGCGGAATTTCACCACCTCCTCTTGAAATATTCACCGTAGGTTCTATCTTTGATTTCGCTCAGGCAGATGCGCCGGTCCCAACCAGTGCACTGCGTGTTTCGATTTGTTTGCCAGCGGCT